>NZ_JAJJIB010000001.1:0-450112 GCF_020905435.1 Microbacterium sp. F2E
GCTACGAGAACACCTACGCGGCCGCGAGATCAGCTACCCTCACGGAAGCGGCATAACCGAAATGACACCGTGTCCACGATCCGGGGTCAAGGCCCCAGATCGTGATTGAAGCGCATGGCCAGAATGCGACACCAATTGGCACGGGCTTCTTGGTCGGCTCGGGACGCTACCTAGTAACGGCGAAACATGTCGTTGACGCGGCCAATGGACAGGCGCTTCGCGCCGGCCTCGCGGGTGTCGACTATCAGGACGACGACGTTGAACTTCGAGCGGCCTTCATTCACGCGCCACTTACCTTGCTCGCTCAGGACCCCGCTAATGACCTAGCACTGCTTGAGGTGGACATGCCCCCCGACGCAACATCGGTCGAGTTCGCTATGACCGATGTCGACACGGGAAAGGTGTACACGAGCGGGAGGACTGCCCCGGTCACATTCTCAGGGATCCGAGTGACGGACGGAATGGAGATAGCAGTGAGCGGATTCCCGCTCGCTGCACCTGCTCTCGTGACGACTCGGGGAATCATTGCTAGTACGTTCGCGCCGCAGAATCCTGCTGATCCGAAGTCGGTGGTCGACTTCCTTTGCGACATCACGGCCATCAGCGGAAACAGCGGAGGGCCTGTCTACCGAGTGACTGATGGGTCGGTGGTCGGTCTGGTCAAGGCAGTGAAGCTCGCCAATGTTGGAGCAGGGAACTACTCCGTTCCGCTTGCGGTAGTCACACCCTCGAAGCACATAGTCGAACTCCTCGACTCCACAGGTGTGCCGCATGGCGGTCTCGCTGAGATCAAGCCTCCCCCGAAGCCAAGGACCAAACGCCGCTGATGCGGTGTCGGAGATCAGATTAGTTCCGAGGCGCTGGTGCGCACTTCTCGACAGCTGGAGAATGAGCTCGATCGATTGCGAGCAAACGGTCCGCCACCGCGCGTCGCGGGGTACGGATCGGCAGATCTCGGTGGGACTCCGGGACGAAGTCACGAGCGGGCGTGTGCCATCCCGACGGCTCCAACTCAATCGTCGTCTGCGGCATGCATCGACCGTAGCGAAGGCCGCCGATCGTCGCGCGCCCTTACCGGGCGGCGAGTTGCGGAATGAAAAGCTCGCTGCCCCACCGGACCGTAAGCCGGTCCTTCAGGGCAGCAATCGGGGAGAGTCCGCGAACCACACCGATACGCCCTCCCAGGCGCACGGATAGTCCGCCCGCAAGCTCTCTCGATGACCGCCCGCTAATCGAGCGGCTTTATCTCCCCATCCCCCGCCCCGCGCTCGGCCCTCCAACTATCGGCCCAGCACCCGGCTGCACCGTCTGCTCCCTTGCCGCACGCCGCAACTCCGCCGCCGCGGCGCGCACCGCATCCTGCATCGTCAACTCGGGAGTCCCGCGCTGCATCGAGTCGGCGAGGCACTCGCGAGCCTCAGCATCCGTCGGTGCAACGACGATCGCGGCGTTGTGCACCCGCCCGCGGGTGAGGCCGACGTAGAGCCCCGCGGCATCCACACCGGGACCGACCACCGACGCGTCGGCCGTGTCACCCTGCACGCCATGCACGGTGGACGCGTACGCGAGCTGCAGGTGCTCGCGCGCGTAGTCGGCAGACACACGCGCCAGCTCGCCACTGTCGCCCACCGACACGAGGTCGACGGACTCGTCGCGGATCTCTCGCACGATCCACTGTGCACGGTTCTCAACGCCCATGCGCCGGTCGTTGCGGCGGGTCTGAACGGTGTCGCCCACGAGGAGGCGCTGCTCCCCCATTCCCCACGCAACCGTGCCGGAGTCGAGTTCGCCTTCCTCGACTCGCCGCTGCTGGATGGCGTCGTTGATGGCATCCGCTTCGGCGTTCGTGCCGGACACGAGCGTCACTCGCTTGCCGCGCGCATGCCACTCAAAGTAGGCCTCGATCATCTGTTCGCGTGTTGCGTCCAGATGATCGACCCGGTCGACGTGACCACGCTCCGCGAGCTCGCGCGCCACCGACAGCGCCTGCTCGCGCTCGCCCGCGTTCCGCAGACGCAACGTGAGTGCCGCATACTCGGGATCGCGGAACCGATGCACCGTGTCGAGCTCGACGGCGGCGTTCGCGTGCCGGATCGCGGAATCCATCGCGCCCGCATGCCCGACCGGCAACGCCTGATGCGTATCCCCCACGAATGCCAAGCCGGCACCGTTCTCGATCGCGAGCTCGACGAGGACGTTCGCCGCCTGTAGGTCGACCATGCCGGCCTCGTCGACGACGATCCGATCGCGTGAGCGCAGCTGGTACCGGGTCGGGCCGCCGTACACGGCGCCCGTCGCGACGTCGACGTCCCCTGGGCGAAGCCGCGTCCAGACCATCGCGCCCGCCTCATCGCGGCCCCATCGACAGCCATGGTCCATGAGAAGTGCGTGAAGGCTGGATGCCGCGGCCCCAACCTCACGAGACGCCACCGACGCCGCCTTGCGCGTGGGAGCAACGACGAGCATCCGCGGGTGCTGCGCCGCGAGCGCGGCGAACGTGACGCGGAGCATTGTCGTCTTCCCTGTGCCGGCGGGGCCGATCACCGTCACGAGACCGTCGGTGCCGGCGATGGCGCACGCCGCGACAGCTTGCGATGCATCCAGAGCCGAAACATCTTCGTCGTGCGCGAACCGGTGCAACTCGTGCGGCAGCAGCGAGCGCCCCGGTCGGGCGATCACGTCCAAACGGCCGGCGAGGCGTATTTTGGCGCGCACGGTCGCGGTAGCCATGAAGGCTTTCGCGTGCGCGGGTGGAGCATCGGCGATGACGCGGTGTGCGGCACGGGTGGCGCGCTCGGTGACGTCGGCGATGACTCCGTCGAGCCGGTCACGATCGGCAACCACGCCCGTCCGCGAGAGTGCGCGGACCGCGCCTGCGCGGAGGTCGAACACGCTGAACCTCCCACCGCTCGAGGTGGACCGCTGGTCCGCGTCGACAACGGCCTGCGCAGCGAGCAGATCGAGGTCGACGGCCTCCAGCCGGCTGGCAGCGAGGGGAACGGCCGCGCGCGGCGCGATCAGATTTGGATCGACCGCCGCGATCTCGTCGCGGACCGTCGCCTCCCACAACTCCTCATCGATGCCGGCGGATTTGTTCGGACGCGCCACTGCCCAGGCGCGGCGGTCGATGTGCTGCAGGGTCTCGATGCTCGGCGCCGATCCTCCGTGCTCGGCCGACCATTCCGCGATCAGGCGCGCACGGTTGGATTCGATCTGCGCGGATCGACGCGACAGTGGACGCACAGCGCCGGCGAGTTCGGCGATCTCGCCCGAGTCGTTGAGCGTGTACCCGTGGCGTGCGAGCGCAGCGCTCCATGCCGGGTCGGTGCGGGCGGCGAGTTCGCCTTCGGCGTTGATGACGGTGTGCAGCTTCATCGCGACACGGGAGTCGAGATTCGACCATTTGCCATCCGCACCGAGCACCTTGATGTTCAGCCACAGGTGGCGGTGGATGTGCGGGTCGAGGGCGCGCGAGCGGCGGTGCTGCAGCTCGACGACTTCGATGCGGGTGATGGCTTCGCGGATGAGCCCGTTGTGTCCGCGGCGCGCGTTGAGCTCGCTCTGCCAGGTCAGCAGGATGCGGTCGCGCAGGCGATCCTGCAGCGCTTCGAACTCGATGGCGAGATCCGGGTGCAGGAGCGCGGCGATGCTGTAGGTCTTGGGGTGGTTGATCGTCCCGTCGAGGAGCAGGTCGGCGTCGGGGCTCAGCCGCTGGCGGCCGCGCTCCTCCCCCGTGATCGGGTCGTGACCGGTGATCCAGACGCGCAGTCCGCCGGCGGTGAGCTGATCGCTCCCGATCCGGCCACTCGCGACGATGAACCGGGTGACGGTCGATTCGGATGCCTCGGCGTACGCCTCGAGCGCCTCAACGCCGCTGGTGGGTGATCGGTGTGCGTCGCAGGTTCCCTCGAGTGCATAGGCGATCGCCTGCCGGACGCCGCGCGAATCGACGCCCCGCTTCCACCGCTCCAGTCCCCCGCGCATGACGCCAGGGTAAGCTCGTGATTTTCAGATTATCCAGGTATTTTTTGAAGATGCAGGCAAGTGGAGCGCGATGCGTCTAGATGGTTCCGGCCATCACGGATGCCTGCGTGCATTGATCCTTCTCGTTTCCTTATCTTGCTCGTTCTCACTAGACGGTCTTCTCCCTTCTGATCAAGCATGGTCGTTCCCGACTCCGCAGCCATCACTGTGAGAACGCGGCTCTTCCGACGGCGCACCCGGTCGGCCTGCGCGTCGGCCCCGAGCGAGCGCAGCAGCATCTCTGCCGAGTCGAACGCGCGGTAGGTCTCCGCGAGCGTGAGTTCCTCGTCATACGCCCACCTCTTGCGGACGTTCCGCAACTCGCTCGCCCAGTTCTGCGATTGACGCCCGAGCACTCCCGCGAACGGATACCTGAGCGAGCCGAACCACTCCGTGTTGGCGCGAAGGATGAGGGAGAGATCGCGCGGGTTGTAGCGGGCTGCGCTGCGTCCTGCCTGCCACTCTGTCGTCGCCAGGATCTCCGTCCAATCGGACACCTCCGGCGCGAGCGCCCCGAGGCGGGGCACGACGACCGGGACCGAGCCCCTCGCTTACAGAGTCGAGAGCTACCTCGACGTGATTCCGCGGGTCATAGTCACACCCTCGACGACCGATGCCCCCTACCGCCCCTCATCTGATCGTCCGCCGGATGATGCCGCGCATCAGTAAGCCCACTCCCATCCGACGGGGCTTCCGCCCATGGCCAGCACCACTGCGCCGGTCGGCGAGGCGACATCAAGGACGATCCAGCCGGAGACGCTCTGCCCAGGTCCGATCTGCGCGGGGAGCTGCTGAGACGAGTCGAGGCACGTCCATGCGTTGCCGATGGGGTCGTTCAGCCGCTTGCCATCGGCGTCGTACGCCTGCCAGTCGTACTGCGTGAATGACACCCACGGGAACTCCTCTTCGGCGAGTTCCGGGGTCGACTCGACGTTGAGGTGGATGCCGAGGTAGTGGCCGTTCGCGGGGCTGTCGGGGAATCCGCTGTCGCAGGTGGGGTCGAGGACGAGATCCGTCACCGCGAACCGCGAAGTGACCACGTCCGAGGTCAGCGAGGATGTACCCGCCAGCTGCCCGATCGTCTTGACGAGATTGCCGCGGGAGTTCTTGACCGCTTCGCCGAACTCCGAGGCAGCTTCGCTCGGAGTAGGCGTCGCCGTCGCTGCCGGCGTAGTGTCGGGCGTCTTGCCCGTATCCGCAGGCGCCGCGGCCGAACAGGCGGCAAGCGACAGCGCGAGCGCGGCGATCGTCGAGATGGATGTGATGGTGCGCATAGTGATGTCCTTTACGAGAGCGAGACAACGGGAGACGGTTCTCCCCCGTGACTGGTTGTGAGCGGCGGGTTGTGCAGCAAGAAGGGGATGGAGCGAGCGGGTTTTCCGGCGCCGGCACTCAGGCCGCGTCCTGCTCATCGGTCGCGTCCAGTTCGGCGAACTTGGCCGCCATGGTCGGATTTCCCTTGGTCAGCTTCTTGACCGTGAGCGCCGTCGCCTTGTCGTTCGCGAGGCGGAGGTTGTTCTCAGATCCGAGCAGGTTGTCCTTGACCTTCTGGAGCCGGTCGATCGCGTTGTCGATCTCCTTGATCGCGGTATCGAACTTGCCCTTGGCGAGCTGGTAGTTGCGGCCGAACGCCGACTTGAAGCCCTCGAGCTCTGACTCGAAGTCGGTGATGTCGATGTTCTGCTTCTTGATCTGCTCGAGCTCGGCCTTGACCACGATTGTGTCCTGCGCGGCGTTGCGCAGCAGGGCGATGATCGCGAGGAAGAACTGCGGGCGGACGACGAACATCTTCGGGTACTCGTGCGACACGTCTGTGATGCCGGCGTAGAGGTCAGAGTCCTCTTCGAGCATCGAGACGAGCACCGCGTACTCGCAGCCCTTGTCGTTGCGGTCCTTGTCGAGCTTGGCGAAGAAGTCGCTGTTCTTCTTCTTCGTGGCGGTTACGTCGGACTCGTTCTTCATCTCGAACATAATCGAGACGTACTCCACGCCGTCATCGCTGAAGTCCCGGAAGACGTAGTCGCCCTTCGTCCCGGAGGACGCGTCGTTGTCTTTCCCGAACGCTGCGTTGGGGAACGCGAGCGAGCGCATGCGGTTGAACTCGATCTCGCAGTGCTGCTCGAGGGTCTCGCCGAGGAGCTTGACCGACAGCTTGGCTTTCATGTCCTTGTACCGGGCGATGAGCTCATCTTTCAGAGCGAGCTCCTTAGTGTGCGCCGCCTCGAGCGCGGCGTCTTTGACCTTCTGCTCGGCCGACAGGAGGTCCAGCTTGCTCTTCGCCTCGGTGAGGTTCTTCTCCGCCGCCGACACAGCCTTCGTGACGGCAAGCTCCTGCTCGGTCGCCGCCGACGTAAGCGCGGAGGCGAGCTGCTGGATCTCCGCGTCCTTCGCGGCGCTGATCTTCTGCGCCTGCTGCGCTGCGTTCGCCACAGCGAGAGCGATCTCGGCTTCTTTGGCCTTCTCGGCTGCCGTGAGGCGTGCGTGAAGCTCGTTCTCGAACTCAGCAGTGCGTACCTGTTGCGCGATGTCGGCGTACTGCGCCTCGTCGATGGTGAAGAGGGTGCCGCAGTGCGGGCACCTGATCTCGTTCGCAGCGGTGGTCGGCGTGATGTGGGTCATGAGCATCTCCAGTCGTGTGACAGTGGTCCGACAGGCGGGGCGTCCCCCCGACGCGCCCCGCCTGCGGTAGCGACGTGATGTCGCCGAACTGATCGTGGAGCACATGCGCACCTCTCCAGGCGATGCGTGTCGATAAGACGCCTTATCAGTCGATCCGTTGGCAACGAGAACATTCGGAGTAGGTTGGCCTCATGTCCACAGCGCCATCGCTCCTCATCGACCTGGCCGGCGTCGCCCGGCTGGCCGGCGTGCAGCGTCCGGTGGCGTCGATGTGGCGTTCGCGGTTCGCGGCTGCGCCGGATCCCTTTCCGGAGCCGATCGCCGACGAGGGCGACCGGCCCCGTTTCGACGCAGAGCAGATTGCCGACTGGCTTGCGCGCACCGGGCATGGCAACAACCCGGAGGCGCGTGCGGATGCCGCCGCCGCTGCCACTCCCCCGGACTTCTCCTTCTCCGATGCCAGCGCCGTTGCCGAGCTGCAGGCGCTCATCACCCTGCAGGCGCAGATCGATGCCCTCGATGACCTGTCGCATTCAGAGATCGAAGAGGCAGCCGCCGGCACGGATGCCCATGATCATTTGCTCCGCCGCGAGATCACTGCACATGTAGCCCGTGGGGCACCGTGGCTCACTTTCGCCACGAGCCTCGTCGACGCGGCCTACTCTCCGTCTGCGGCGTTGAGACTTGTCAACCGGCGCCACGCAACATCGAATCGGGCGGCGGGATCCGCGGGGCCACTCGTCTCCGACGCCATCGCCCTGGTTGCCGACGCCACGCTCGCCCTTGCCGGTAATAATCCCACCGTAATCTTGGATGCCAGCGACACCGAGTTGTCCTCGGCTATCGCAACCGCACTCGGCGACGGTGCGAGCATCGTCTTGCCTGCTGGCGTGGACTCTCGCCGTGTCCGGCGCCAACTGCTCGTCGATGGGCATTGGGTCGCTGACGCAACGGAACCCGCCGCTCGCTCGTTCACGGTTGCTCGTGTCCCCTCTGATCGCAGCGAAGACGTGTCGGCGATCTTGCAATCGGTCGACGAGATCTGCCTGTCTTTGCGAGATTCCGACGCGGCGGTCGTCGTCGGCCCTGCGCGGGCACTCGTAGACCTATTGGCTCCCGCCGACGAACGGGCACGCGCAGATATCCTCCGCTCCGGCCGCGTGCGGGGTATCGCACGCCTGTCGAGTGGCCTCGTCGACAGTGCTGTCCGCGAATCACTCGCCCTCTGGATCCTCGGCGAACCCAAAGGCGAGGTCCCACCCGCGCACCGGATCACCGCGGTCGCCGATCTCACCGGTGTAGCGCTCACCCCTGCGACGCGCGCCGACTTGATATCCGACTTGGTGGCGGGCATGGGTGGCGGGCGGGATCTGCGTGCCCACAGTTTCCGGTTCGCGTCCTTCGTTGCGACGGCCTCGCTCCAGGCGCGGAGCGGATCACTGGTGGCATCGGTGACGCGGAAACCCGCGGCCACGACCGAGGAGGCGGCAGAGCTTCCCGCCCTCCTCGACATCGCGGCCGAGGCAGTCCGTGCCGACCTCGCGCCGATCGAGATCGCGCCGGATCAGCACGATGTTCCGCGCGCCGCTTCCGTAGCAGAGCTGATCAGGGACGGACACGTGAGGAGGATTCAGGGCACGCGCCTTGACCCTGCGTTGCTGGGCTCGGAAGGGCTCGTCGTCGTGACCGCATCTGATCTCGACGAGCCCGCGTCGATCGGCAGTGCCCGTGTCGACCAGCTCGCGTTTGCAGGTCGGCACCCTTCCACACAGCTGACCCGCCCCGGCGACGTGATCTTCCGCACCAGCCCCACCGCCGCCGCGTGGGTCGACACCGACGGCTCAAAAATCGTCGCCTACCCGGCCCGCGTGCTGCGCATCACGACCGCGGACCCCGGCGGTCTCGTACCCGAGATCGTCGCCGCAGACATCGCTGGTGCGCCGGCCGGGCCTGGTGTGTGGAAGCGATGGACGCTGCGTCGCGTCGCCCCACGCACGATCGCGCCGCTCCGACAGGCAATCGCCGACATCACGACCGCCCGCCGAGACCTCGAGGACCGTGCTGCGCGCCTCACTGACTACGCCGCCTTGATCATCGCTGGTGCGACGTCAGGTGCGGTGACCATGATCGACTTAGACCACGCCGCGGACGCGGCAACCACGCAGTAAGGAACACCCATGCCCCGCACACCGAAAGCCGCGCCCGCGGCGCCGTCGACGATGAAAGAGCTGAAGGACACGCTTTGGAAGGCGGCCGACAAGCTGCGCGGCTCGATGGATGCCTCGCAGTACAAGGACGTCATCCTCGGCCTCGTCTTCCTGAAGTACGTCTCGGACGCCTTCGACGAGCGCCGCGCAGGCATCCGCGCCGAACTCGCCGCCGACGGGTACGACGATGACCAGATCGCGGAGCTCATCGACGACACCGACGAGTACACGGGGCGCGGAGTCTTCTGGGTCTCCGCAAACGCGCGATGGGGGTTCCTCGCCGAGCACGCGAAGGGCGGATCGGTCGACGGTGTCGACAAGACGATCGGCCTGATCATCGATGAGGCGATGGATGCCGTGATGCAGGCGAACCCGCAGCTGTCGGGCACGTTGCCGCGCATCTTCAACCGTGACAACGTCGACCAGCGCCGGCTCGGCGAGCTGATCGACCTGTTCAACTCGGCGCGATTCACGACGCAGGGGCAAGGCGGCTCGGACGGGCGCCGCGCGCGCGACCTGCTCGGTGAGGTGTACGAGTACTTTCTCGAGAAGTTCGCCGCCGCCGAAGGCAAGCGAGGCGGGGAGTTCTACACGCCCGCCGGTGTCGTGCGCGTTCTCGTCGAGATGCTGCAGCCCACGCACGGGCGCGTGTACGACCCCGCGTGCGGGTCGGGTGGCATGTTCGTGCAGGCCGAGAAGTTCATCGACGCCCACCACGGCGAAGGCTCCGACATCTCGGTCTACGGGCAGGAGCTCAACGAGCGCACCTGGCGCATGGCGAAGATGAACCTCGCCATCCACGGACTCACCGGCAACCTCGGGCCGCGCTGGGGCGACACGTTCGCCCGCGACCTGCACCCCGACCTGCAGGCCGACTTCGTCATGGCGAACCCGCCGTTCAACATCAAAGACTGGGCGCGCAACGAAGAAGACCCCCGCTGGCGGTTCGGCGTTCCCCCGGCGGGCAACGCGAACTACGCATGGATCCAGCACATCCTCTCCAAGCTCGCCCCCGGGGGGCAGGCGGGCGTCGTCATGGCCAACGGCTCGATGTCCTCGAACTCCGGCGGTGAAGGCCAGATCCGCGCCGAGATCGTCGAAGCCGACCTCGTCTCATGCATGGTCGCGCTACCCACACAGTTGTTCCGCTCCACCGGGATCCCCGTGTGCGTCTGGTTCTTCGCGAAGGACAAGGGCAAGCGCGCCGGCGAGGTGCTCTTCATCGACGCCCGCAACCTCGGCCACATGGTCGACCGCGCCGAGCGCGCCCTGTCCGACGACGACATCGCCGTCATCGCCGACACCTACCACTCTTGGCTCGGCCGTGACGTCGTCGCTCCCTCTCCGGTCGTTGAGCGAGGGAGCGAAGCGACCGAGTCGAAACGCCCCGCCTACGAGAACGTCCCCGGCTTCTGCTATTCCGCAACTCTCGCCGAGATCAAAGCAGCCGACTACGCTCTGACTCCCGGCCGCTACGTCGGTGCCGCCGAGGTTGAGGACGACGGCGAACCGATCGAGGAAAAGCTCGCCCGGCTGCGGACGGAGCTCGACGCACAGTTCGCCGAGTCGGCCCGGCTGGCGGAAGTCGTTCGCGAGCAGCTCGGGAGAGTGTCGTGAACCGGCTCGTGCTCGGAGACTCACTAGACGCACTGCTCGATCACAGGGGGAAGACGCCGAAGAAGCTCGGCGGAGACTTTGCGCCCGCCGGTATCCCTGTTGCTTCAGCTCTGCTTGTCCGCGACGGGCGACTTGACCTGTCTGGCGCGCGCTATGTCTCGGACGAGATGTACGCGAAGTGGATGCCAGAGCGCACCAGACGTGGAGACGTCATCCTCACGAGCGAGGCGCCGGCCGGCCGGGTCGCGCGCGTGGACACCGACGATCCTCTCGTGCTGGGGCAGCGCTTGTTCTGCCTGCGCGGCAAGGCCGGCGTACTGGATTCGGGATTTCTGTACTACGCGCTTCAATCTCACGCCGTACAGACATCGATCCTTGGCCATTCGACCGGCACCACGGTAGTGGGGATCCGGCAATCGGCACTTCGATTGGTTCAGATTCCCGCGCCGCCCTTCCCCGAGCAGCAAGCGATCGCCGAGGTGCTGGGCGCCCTCGACGACAAGATCGCCGCCAACACCGCCCTCGCCTCCACGGCGGAGTCATTTTCCGCTTCAATAGCGGCGACCGCGCCGGCGAGCATCCCGCTTGGATCGCTCGCGGAGCTGTCTAAGCAGCAACTGCACCCCGAATCGCTCGGCGATCGATTTGTGGACCATTTCAGCCTTCCTGCGTTCGATGCCGGCGCACTTCCGAGCACCGAACTGGCGTCGGCGATCAAGAGCAGCAAATTCGTGCTCACCGAAGAAAGCATCCTTCTCTCCAAGCTCAACCCGCGCTTCCCCCGTGTATGGCGTGCGGCTCCCGCCTCGAGGCCGGCTCTCGCGTCAACCGAATTCCTCGTGCTGCGGTCACCCGAGGTGACGACACGACTGCTGTGGGCCTCCATCTCCGACCCAACGTTTGCGAAGGCTCTGGATGCACGAGTCGCCGGGACTTCTGGCAGCCACCAGCGAGTAAAGCCCGCTGACGCGCTTACCGTGAAGATCCGGGACCCGCGAGCGCTCCCCGAGAGAGCACAATCGCTGATCGAGCACGTGCTCCGCGCGGCATCGCTTGCACGAGAAGAATCACGCACGCTCGCCGCGACACGCGACGCACTCCTGCCGCAACTCATGTCAGGCAAGCTCCGCGTTCGCGATGCGATTCGCGCCGCCAAGGAGGTGGTGTGAACGTGGACTTCCTCGACGAGGCCATCCGTCCGCTCTTCGGCACGTGGGCCCCCTGGATACTGGTCGGCGCAACCCTCGTGGTGTGGATCGTGACGAAGGTCGTGCCCGGTTGGCTCACCAGCAGAGCGAAGAACCTACGCGGGTCTCCATCGTCTGAACGTTACTGGCGTTCCCGTCTTGCAGAAGCTCTGGAGCAGTATGAGGCCGCGCTGCCCGAACCTGAGCGGGGCGAGTTCACCGCCCGCGTGGCCAAGGCACGCACGATGGTCGAGGCGCATGAGGCGCGCCGGCGACTCGGCATGGGTGGAGTCGTCGGCGCGTGGGTCGCGACAGTGGCCTTCCTCATTGCGGCGGCGTTGTTCTGGGGCGGCGCATTCTCAAGCCCCATGGCGTTCGTAATCGCGATCGTCCTCACCGTGCTCACCTTTACCTTCGAGTTCCTAGCGCTGTTCACCACGTCGTGGGTTAATGCGCGTGTGCTCATCCTCGCCGAAGCGGGACGACGCGGACACAGCGACCTCGTGCGCGACGACCCATGGTGTGTACTGCGTGAGTACGATCACTGGATTTCGATCCCGCCCCGCGATTCGAAGGAGCGGAAAGCGGATGACAAGGCGAAGACCAGTTGGCGAACGCGGTTCGAGCGTTCGGTGCTCGGCCTCAGTGCCTTTCCGTCCGTAGCGGTGATGGACGAAGACATCTGGCGCGCGTATACGATGTCCACGCTGGCGAGTCCGATCACAACGACGCGCAATTCCAACGCACCTGCATGGCCACACGTCCCCCAGTCACCCGATGATCCTGGAGAAGCTGGTCCCGCGAGGGGTGCTGCAACTACCCCGAAAGGTCAATGAGCGCGATGAGATTCTTCAGCAAGCCCGTACCGTTGTGGTCACACTTCGCCGTGTTCGGCGTGGTCGTTCTCGTGGTGGGAGCTCTCGCCGGCGGGTACCTGGCCGGCATATTCACACCGCCCTGGCTCGTCGCCGCGCTGGGGTCGCAAAGCGTCATCAAGAACGAGCAGGTCGTCACTTCGATGGAGAAGAAAGAACAGACGGTGCTGCTGGAGTTGGGGGTCAAGGGCGTCTCGGAGGCAGAAGGCATCCCGCCCGCCGTTCTCAAGGACTTCCCGCTGCTCAAGAAGGCCCGATACATGATCTACAGCGGCAAGGTGAAGCTCGGTGTCGATTCCGTCCTCGTGAAGGCAACAGGCGATCACACTTTCACGGTCAGCGTTCCGGAGTTCATCTGGATCGGTGACGATGTCAACGTCGATCGGGTCATCAGCTCCGACGGTCTGCTGAGCGCGTTCACTGCGCAGAAGAGTGAAATCGAGCAAATCAATAATCTCGTCAGCAGCGCCGATCGGGCTTACTACCTCGAGCAGAACCGCCAGACTCTACGCGATCAGGCTGAGTTCGTCTTCACCAAATACGCCAAGAGCATTGACCCAGAGGCAACCTTGAAGTTCGTCTACGCCGACGGAGAAGCCGAGTGAACGACGAGGCCCACGCCACCCTTGACCCGAAGCCCTTCCTCGACGCGACCGAGAAGGCTAAGTCGCGATATGGGCGGTTCAACCTCGCCGTCGTCGGCGGCACCGGTGTCGGCAAGTCGTCGCTCGTGAATGCGGTGTTCGGTCGCGACCTGGCGGCGGTCGGCAAGGGACTGCCTGTAACGCGGGGGGCGCACTACTTCCACGACGACGCGCTGGGCATTTGGGACCTCGAGGGGTTCGAGATCGGCTCGCACAAAACTCCCGCCGAGTCGCTGCGCGAGAGCCTCGCCGCGATCCGGCAACGCCCCGACGATGAGCAGATCTCCGTCGTGTGGTACTGCGTCAACTCACACGCCGACCGGCTGCAAGAGCCCGAGATCGCGATGATCGACGAACTCTCATCGGCCGGCTTCCCCGTCATCCTGGTGCTCACCAAGGTCGACTGGGCCAAGAACCCGATCACCGGTCAACGCTCAGTCGCAAAGGACTTGCGTGATTTCGTCGACTGGCTCGAAGAGCCCGTCGACCGCACCGGCCAGCCGATCATGCTCCCGATCGAGAGTGTCATTCTCACCTCGACCCGCGACAAGCACGGGAAGGGCAAAGGGCATGGTCTCGGTGAGCTCGTCGCGGAAACGCTCGCCCTTTCGCCTGACAACGAGAAGGATGCCTTTCGCATCGCCCAGCGACTCAACCTCCCCTGGAAGCGTGAAATGGCGCGACCCATCATCACCGCCGCCGCAACCGCGGCAGCCGGCGCGGCCGCGGTTCCCCTCCCTGTCGCGGATGCACTTACCTTGGCGCCGATCCAACTCGGAATGATGGGGCGAATCTCCGCCATCTACGACATGGAACTGAAGACGATGCTCTCGGCGTCCGCCCTTGCCCAGCTCAGCGTGCAGATGTCCGGGCAGGCGCTTGCCCGCAGCCTCATCAAGCTCATCCCCGGCGCCGGCAGCGTCATCAACAGTACGGTCGCGTTCGCCCTCACCGCGGCAACCGGAGAGGGATGGATGCGCCTGTGCGAGCAGGTTCACACCGGAAAGATCGACGTCACGCGCATCCAGGAGGCATGGGGCGACTACGCCCCCGGGTTCGTGGATGTCGTACGCAGGATGGCAGGGCAGCGCAACGGGTCTTAGCGCCGGAACTCCCCCGCCCGACGAATGTATAAAGAAATATAAAGCGATATAAAGCCGCACGAGGGGATGAAGAGTCATGACGACGAGCCCGTTCCGCGCCGGATTCGGCAAGTCGCCGCCCGTCCTGGCGGGCCGCGACGACATTCTCGATGAACTCAGCGATGCTTTGGTCGAAGGAACCTGGACGTCGGAGCGCGCATCGCTGGTCGAAGGGCTCCGCGGCGTCGGAAAGACCGTCCTGCTCAACGCGGTCGAGGATCGCGCCCGCGAACGAGGATGGATCGTCGTCAGCGAAACGGCGACTCCCGGCTTCACCGACCGCATCGCCCGCGACCACCTTGCACGCGCGATCCACCGCCTTGATCCGCCCCCGACGCATCGGCTGAAGGGTGTCACCGTCGGCCCCGGGGCGGTCGACCTCGAGCCACAAGCAGCACCCGACTACCCGCTCTCGCTGCGTTCGCAACTCCAGCGGGCAGCGGAACTCAACGCTCCCCGCGGCATCCTCATCACTCTCGACGAGATCTCGTTGCGCGCGGCCGACGATCTCGCACATTTCACCGCCGAGATCCAGCACGCGATTCGGGAAGATCTGGAGGTCACCTTCGTCGGCGCCGGGCTTTCCGACGCCATCACCGAACTGCTGTCCCAACGGAGTCTGACATTCCTGCGTCGCGCGGTACGGATGCCGATCGGACTGCTTCTGCCCGACGACGTGAAACTCGCGTTGCAGGAGCCCATCGAGGATGCCGGCCGAACGATCGACGAAGACGCACTGGAGTACGCGATGCGCGCCGCGCAGGGCTACCCGTTCATGGCGCAACTGATCGGCGATCTCTCTTGGAAGGTAGCGCCGGAGCGCGACGAGATCGTCTTGCAAGACGTAAAGGTCGCCTACCCGAAGGCACGTCGTCGCATGGGTGCGAACATCCACTCTCGCGCGCTCAGAGAGCTCTCGCCCACTGATCGCACCGTGCTCGCTCATATGGCGCTGTCAGACGGTCCGTCCGCGGTAGCCGACCTTCGGCGAGCGCTCGGCGTCAACCCTCAGCATCTGAACGTCTATCGTCAGCGACTCATCGACGCCGGAATGATCCGCTCGGCCGGCCACGGTCAGGTGGATTTCGCCCTTCCCTACCTGCGCGACTACCTCCGCGAGCACACGGTCACAGACGCCGCCGGGCGACTCGAGGCAATGCCGGAGTATCCGCCGGCACCCGAACTAGACGACGAGGAGCAGCGCGGATGACACTCACCGAATCGTCCTGGGAGAACGACGCACTCGAAACGCTCGCGGAGCCTCTCGGGTGGCGTCCGCTGCCGGGCAGCGAGATCGCGCCCGGCAGCGGCGAGCGCGACACGTGGGACGACCTACTGATCCGGCCGCGTCTGCTCGAGGCGCTCCGGCGGCTGAACCCCGGCATACCGAGCGAGTATCTGCAGCAGGCGGTCGCGGAGATCGCGGCGCCGAAATCACAGGACGCGATCACCGAGAACCACCGCATCCACCAGTACCTCGTCAGCGGATATCCACTGAGCTACATCGACACAGACGGCATCGAACAGAACCCGCGGCTGCGGCTGCTCGGCACCGACCCGTCTGACAACGACTGGCTCGCCGTCAACCAGCTGACACTCCGGCGCGGTGATCTGCACCGTCGCTTCGACATCGTGCTGTTCGTCAACGGGATGCCGCTGGTCATCGTCGAGCTGAAGCGGGCCGGGTCGGCATCCACTGGCGTCGCCCCGGCACATGCGCAGCTGCAGACGTATCTGCGCGAGTTCCCGATGGCCTTCCGTTTCTGCGTGCTCACTCTCGCGACCGATGGCATCGATGCGAAATACGGCACTCCCTTCACGCCGCTCAACCACTTCGCGCCCTGGAACGTCGACGACGATGGCGTGCCGCTCGCGCAGCCGCGGATCGAGGACGGTGTGTCCGTCGAGCCGATCGACGATGCGCTCAACGGGCTGTTCAATCAAGAGCGGTTCCTGCAGCTCGTGCGCAACTTCACCGCCTTCGACGAGAACGCCGACGGGCTCACGAAGCGCATCGCGAAGCCGCACCAGTACTTCGCCGTGACGAAGGCGGTCGGTTCGACCGTTCAGGCGGTCGAGACCAACGGCAAGGCCGGCGTGGTCTGGCACACGCAGGGGTCGGGTAAGTCGATGGAGATGGAGCTGTACACGAACCTCGTGTCACGGCATCCGAAGCTCAAGAACCCCACCGTCGTCGTCGTCACCGACCGCACCGAACTCGACGGGCAGCTGTTCCAGACGTTCGACCAGAGCCTCCTGCTCGCTGAGAAGCCCGTCCAGGTGCGTGAGCGCGCGCAGCTGCGCAACGAGCTGCGCAACCGGGTCACGGGTGGCATCTACTTCACGACGCTGCAGAAGTTCGGTCTCAGTGAGGCGGAGAAGGCGTCGGGCACGCAGCATCCGCTCCTCACCGATCGCCGCAATGTGATCGTCGTGGTCGACGAGGCGCACCGCAGTCACTACGACGACCTCGACGGCTACGCGCGGCACTTGCGCGACGCCCTGCCGAACGCGACGCTCATCGCGTTCACCGGCACGCCGATCTCGTTCGCCGAACGCGACACGCGGGCGGTGTTCGGCGACTACATCGACATCTACGACCTCACCCGCGCCGTCGACGACGGCGCGACGGTGCCGGTCTACTTCGAGCCGCGGCTGATCAAGGTGTCGTTCGCCGATGGCGCGACCGAGGACGACATCGACCGCGCCGCCGACGAGTACACCCTGGGACTCGACGACACCGAGCGAGCGCGGCTCGAGGCATCCGTCGCCGTGGTAAACGCCGTCTACGGAGCGCCGGAGCGCATCGAGACACTCGCGGCCGACCTCGTGCAACACTGGGAGGAACGGCGTGAGCGGATGAAGCCGTTCCTCGAGTCTCCCGGCAAGGCGCTCATCGTCGGCGGCACGCGCGAGATCTGCGCGCGCCTCTATGCCGAGATCGTCCGGCTGCGGCCCGACTGGCACTCCGATGCGCTGGACGCCGGAAAGATCAAGGTCGTCTACTCCGGCTCGGCATCCGACCAGCCCCCCGTCAGCGACCACGTGCGGCGCGACTCAGAGAACAAGACGATCAAGGCGCGGCTGAAGGATGCCGACGATGAGCTCGAACTCGTCATCGTCAAGGACATGATGCTGACCGGCTTCGATGCCCCGCCCCTGCACACGCTCTACCTCGACCGGCCGCTCAAGGGCGCCCTGCTGATGCAGACCCTTGCACGCGTCAACCGCACCTTCCGCGGCAAGGAGGACGGGCTCCTCGTCGCATACGCGCCTCTGGCCGACAACCTCGCGAACGCCCTCGCGGAATACACAACATCGGATCAGGACAACAAGCCCGTCGGACGAGACGTCGACGAAGCGGTCGCGATAGCGACGGAACTCGTCGCTCAGCTCCGCGAGATGCTCGTCGGCTGCGATTGGCGGGCCATCGTCGCGCGCGGGGGTTCACGAGCGTGGCGGACGGCGGCGACCACGGCGACTAATTTCTTGCGAGACGCGGCCAATCCGCTGAACGACCCGGACCTCGGCAACGACCGGCTCTCGGCGCGGTACCGGACCGCGACCAGCCGGCTCGCGCGGGCGTGGGCGCTCGCGTCGGGCCGCGACGGACTCGCTGAGCTCCACGACGAGATCGCGTTCTACGAAGAGGTTCGCGTGTGGATGGCGAAGTTCGATGCCGCCGAGCGCCAGTCGCGCGACGAGCCGATCCCCGAGGAGATCTCGAGACTTCTGGGGTCGCTCGTCGCCGACTCGATCGCTCCGGGCGAGGTCCTAGACATCTACGACGCGGCCGGGCTTCCACGTCTCGCCCTCGACGATCTCGGGCCCGAGTTCCTCGCCAAGGCTCAGGCGGCGCCGAACGCGCATCTTGCGATCGAAGCCCTCCGCAAGTCGCTGACGGATGCCGGGACAAGCGCGACCCGCGGCAACCTCCTTCGTCAGCGCGCGTTCTCGGAGCGGATCGCGGAGATCATGAACCGCTACACCAATCAGCAGCTAACCTCCGCCGAGGTGATCGCAGAGCTGGTGGAACTGGCGAAAGAGGTCGCCGCCGAGGCATCCCGCGGCACGCACTTCTCTCCGCCGCTGTCGAGTGACGAGCTCGCCTTCTACGACGCCGTGGCCGCGAATGAATCGGCGGTCGATGTGCAGGGCGAGGATGTACTCGCCCAGATTGCGCGAGAGCTCGTCGCTGTGATGCGCCGCGACGTCCGCACCGACTGGACCGTACGCGACGATGTGCGAGCGAAGCTCCGCTCATCGATCAAGCGGCTGCTCGTGAAATACAAGTACCCGCCAGACAAGCAGCCCGAGGCGATCAAGCTCGTCATGGATCAGATGGAGTCGATGGCTCCGCGGTTCGCGGAAGAGCGACGCTGATTCAGCGTGCCGTCGTCATTTCGGAGGTGTCCTCGTGTCAAGAATGATCCCGCCGGAGATCGCGCAGGATGCTGCGCCCGGAGAACTCGATGCTTTCGTGGCGCTACGAGATGCACCAGGCACCGAAGACTGGATCGTCTTCCACTCGCTCGCGATCGGTCGCCACATCACGCAGCGCGAAGGCGAAGCTGATTTCGTGGTCCTCGCACCGGGGATCGGCATGCTCGTCATCGAAGTCAAGTCGCACCTTCGAGTGCAGACGGACAGTGCTGGCCGGTGGAAACTTGGTAGCGACGATTGGACCCAGCGGTCACCGTTCACGCAGGCAAGCGGCGAGTTCCACAGCATTCTGGCCTTCCTCCGCAAACGGTCGCTCGATCCCGTCGGATTCCCGGCAGGCTACGCGGTGTGGTTCACCGCCATCGCCAAGCAGAACATCCCCATGGCGCTCGGATGGAACGACTGGGCAGTCCTCGATGCGAGCGATCTCTCTCACGCGGCGACCGCTGTGCGTCGTGTGCTCGCCGCGGTCGATGCCGATAGCGCCGCCAAGCAGCGCGGATATCGACGTGTTTCGGGCGAACCAACCCTCGAACGGGTGGATCGACTCAGAGAGGCAGTGTCCGCGACGTTCGTCGCTGAGATCAAGCCCGCCGAGCTCAAGCGTCGGCGCGAGAGCGAGATGGCCCGCTTCACAGCGGATCAGGTGCGCACGCTCGATCTGATCGGACGAGTCCCGCGCGTCCTGGTCGAAGGTCCGGCGGGGACGGGCAAGACGTTCATCGCCGCCGAAGCCGCCCGGCGCCACGCCGCCGCCGATGAGCGGGTGCTCGTCGTCATGTTCAATCGTTTGCTCGAGGAGCACCTCGCGGCCCAGCTCGCTGACCTCGATACGGTGACGACGCTGCGCATCCACGCGGAGATGGAGCGGGTGGCGGGCATCCGTTCACCGGAGGGCGCCGGAGCGGAGTGGTACAACGAACACTTGCCCGCGGCCGCACTCGAGAAAGCGACCGAGTCGTCGTTCGTACCGCCGTATGACTATCTGATCGTCGATGAGGCGCAGGACATCGCTTCCGACGCCAACCTCGACTTCCTCGACGCCATGCTGATCGGCGGACTCGGCAACGGCAGGATGCTGTTGCTCGGCGACTTCTCGAATCAGAACATCTTTCGCAGCGGCATCGACGACGGGCGCAGAACGATCGAACAGCGGGTACCCGGCATCGCCCCCGTAGACCTCGATACGAACTGCCGCAACACACGTTCGGTCGGCACGTGGGCCGAGGATGCCAGCGGCCGAGGCGGACTGTGCAGAACGTTCCGGCGCGGGCAGGACGACGAGCACGCGGTGGACGTCACGCTATACAGCACTCGGGACGAGGAGGCGGCGCTGCTCGACGAGGCGATCCGTCGGCTGCGCAGCGAGGGGTTCGGACCGAAAGACATTGTGATCCTCGCGCCCTATCGGGACTCGGTCGCACAGCGCGCCACGGATAGCAGGACACCCGTCTCGACATTGGGGTCCGGCATACGCGACGTATCGTACGTGCGCTGGGGTACCATCCACGAGTTCAAAGGCATGGAAGCGCCTGCCGTGATCCTGACCGACATATCCGGCTCTCATGACCGACTCTCGAGTCTGATCTATGCCGGCGCCACGCGCGCTCAGGATCGACTCATCGTCCTGACGACCCGCGACGATCTGCCCGCAACGCGGACGATGGCATAGCGCCCCGCAGAAGGGTGCGATCCCGGTCCATACTCAAACTAATTACCTGGTCGAAAGCGAAAAACTCTGGTGCCCCTGGAGGGATTCGAACCCCCGACCCGCTCCTTAGGACGGAGTGGCTCTTCCACTGAGCTACAGAGGCTGGCCCTTTGAGTTTAGCGGTGCGGCCGGCGCGGTCTGCCCGGCGCGATCAACCCCGGCATCCACCCGAGAACACGGCGCACAGGCCAGACGTCAGCCGACGCGGCGGAACAGGCGCGCGGCGAGCAGCGATGTCGCACCGACGGTCGCGGCGATCGCCACCAGTCCCGCGAGGGTCGACACGGCGGGCGGTGCGTCTCCCCCGGCCACCGCGAGGTAGGCGACGCCGAAGGCGCAGGCCGAGACGATGGATGCCACCACGAGCAGACCGACCGTTGCGGCCATCCCATGTCGAGGCGTGGCGGCGGCCGGGCGGAGCGGCGCGAGCACCGCTCCCCCGAGAAAGACGAAGATCGCCACCACGAGGATGCCCCCGACGACATCGCTGGGCCGGTGCCACTGGTTGCCGACCAGCAGCGCCCCGATCGCGATGAGCACCACCGCACCGAGGGCGGCGATGAAAGGACGCACCCGCGGCGCGCACACGAGGAAGAGCGCGAACACGGCGGATGCCGCAACCGTCGTGTGCCCCGAGGGGAAGGAGTTGTGCCAGTCCCCGGTCGCACCGTTGTCGGGCCGGCTCAGCAGTTCGTGCTTGAGCAGCTGCGTCGTCAGGTTCGACGCGGCGACGACGGCGAGCGCGACGACGGTCGCCAGCACCTGCCGGCGCAGCAGACCGATGACGACAGCCAGCACGACGACCCCGGCACTGACCAGCGGCACCGCGTCGAGGGCATCGGCGAAGCGCGATGCGGCGGCGAACTGCGCCCCGACCCGCGCCTGCTCGTCGAGCAGCTGACCCATGTAGCCGTGCACGAAGAAGAGATAGAACCCGATGAACGCCACCACGAGCCCGGCGGCGATCGCCAGGAAGTGCCAGGAACGAACGGTCATTCCTCGATGGTCGCACGCGCACCCGAGCAATCCCCAAGACACGCGGCGGAGCTTGCTGTGCACTCCCTACGGATCCGCGCCCGCGTTAGAGTCACCGGATGACACCCGCCGCCACCCCGACTCGCCGCTCCGGATGGGTCGCGGCCGCACTGGCAGGCATCCTGCTCCTCACCGGATGCGGCACCGCTGCCACGGGCGACGACGCGCCACCCTCCGAGACCACGTCGGAGAGCGCCCCGGCGAGCGCCCCCGCGGCATCCCCGGCGACAGCGTCGCCGGGCGACGTGACCCTCCCGCCCGCGGGCGCCGGCTTCGACTACCAGCTGGGCGGCGCCTACCCTCCCCCGGCCGGAGCCACGATCGTCGTCCGCGACCGCACGGCACCGCCCGCGGCGGGCGCGTACGGCATCTGCTACCTGAACGCGTTCCAGACCCAGCCCGGCGAAGCGTCGACCTGGCCGTCCGACCTCCTTCTCACCGACGCCTCCGGCCAGCCCGTCGTCGACCCGGGCTGGCCCGACGAGACCATCGTCGACTCCCGGCAGAGCGACCGGGTCGCCGCGGCCGTCGCCCCATGGATCCAGGGCTGCGCCGACGCGGGCTACCGAGCCGTCGAGTTCGACAACCCCGACACCTACACGCGCACGGACGGCGCGCTCACCCGCGACGACAACCTGCGCCTCGCCCGGTTGCTGGTGACGGCGGCGCACGGCGCCGGCCTCGCCGCCGCGCAGAAGAACGCGGCCGAGGATGCCCCGCTGCTCCGCGCGCAGGCAGGCTTCGACTTCGCCGTGGCCGAAGAATGCGCGGCCTACGACGAATGCGCCGCCTACACCGAGGTGTACGGCGCGCACGTCCTTGCGATCGAATACCCCGACACCCTCGGCGCGCCGCTGTCGGAAGTCTGCGCGCGCCCCGACCGGCCCGCGTCGCTCATCCTCCGCGACCGGAAGCTGGTGACACCGGAGGCATCCGGCTACCGGTACGAGACCTGTCGCTGAGCGCGCCTCACTCCTCCGACGACGACCCCTTGAACAGCCGCCGCCACACGTTCGTGTCGGCGAGATCGAGCAGCTCGTCGCCGCGCCCCGAGAGCACCGTCTTCAGCGCCCACACCGTGAAGCCCTTCATCTGCGCGGCCGTGATCGTGGGCGGCATCGACAGCTCCTCGCGCGCGGTCACCACGTCGACGAGTACGGGCCCCTCGGTCTCGAGCGCCCGGGTCAGCGCGCCGCGCAGCTCCGACGCCTTCTCGACCCGGATGCCCGTGATCCCCACAGACTCCGCGACGGCGGCAAACGACGGGTTCTCGAGCCCCGTGCCGAAGTTGACGATGCCCGCCGCCTTCATCTCGAGCTCGACGAAGTTCAGCGAGGCGTTGTTGAAGACGACGATCTTGATGGGCAGATTGTTCTGCTTGATCGACAGCAGATCGCCCATCAGCATCGCGAGTCCCCCGTCCCCGGCGAGCGCCACGACCTGCCGCGACCGGTCGGATGCCTGTGCGCCGAGCGCCTGCGGCATCGCGTTCGCCATCGATCCGTGCAGGAACGACCCGAGCAGCCGACGCCGACCGTTCATCGTGAGGTACCGCGACGCCCAGATGACGGGGCTTCCGACATCGGCGGTGAACACGGCATCCTCGCTCGCCAGCTCGTCAAGCAGGCGTGCGACGTACTGCGGGTGGATCGGCTGCCTGCCGTCGTCGACCGCCAGCTCGTCGAGGCCCTTGCGGGTCTTGCGGTAGTGCTCCACCGACTCCTTCGCGAACGCGTCGCTGCGCCCCTCGTCGATCAGCGGCAGCAGCGCCTCGGCCGTCTCGCGCACCCCGCCGACGAGCCCGACGTCGATCGGCGTCCGCCGGCCCAGCTGCTCGCCACGCAGGTCGACCTGCACGATCTTCGCCTTCTCGGGGAAGAACTGCCGGTACGGAAAATCGGTGCCGAGCATCAGCAGCGCATCGCACTTCTCCATCGCCCGATACCCCGACGCGAAGCCGAGCAGCCCCGTCATCCCGACGTCGTACGGGTTCTGCCACTCGATGTGCTCCTTGCCGCGCAGCGCATGCACGATCGGCGCCTGCAGCTTCGCGGCGAGCGCGATCACCTCGTCGTGCGCCCCCGCGACGCCCGCACCGGCGAGGATCGTGACCTTCTTCGCGCCGTTCAGAATGGATGCCGCAGCCTCCAGCCCCGAGGCATCCGGCAGCACCGTCGACCGCGTCGGCAGAATCGGCGCCGTCGCGCGGCGATCGGGAGCGTCGGCGAAGAACACGTCGCCCGGCACGACGACGACGGCCACACCGCGCTTCTCGACGGCCGTGCGCATGGCGATCTCGAGCACCCACGGCAGCTGTGCCGGGTCACCGACCAGCTCGGAGTAGACGCTGCACTCGCGGAACAGCTCCTGCGGGTGGGTCTCCTGGAAGTACGTGCTGCCGATCTCGGCCGACGGGATGTGCGAGGCGATCGCGAGCACCGGCACCCGGTTGCGGTTCGCGTCGAACAGGCCGTTGATGAAGTGCAGGTTGCCCGGGCCACACGAGCCGGCGACGACCGCGAGCTCGCCGTTCAGCTCGGCATCCGCCCCCGCCGCGAACGCCGCGGCCTCCTCATGGCGCATGTGCATCCACTGGAGCGCGTCCTTGCCGCTGTCGCGGCGCAGCGCGTCGGTGAAGGCGTTGAGCGAGTCACCGGGAAGGCCCCACACCCGGGTGACGCCGGCCCGCTTGAGAGTGTCGATGAAGAAGTCTGCAACGTTTGCCATGATTCGACGCTACGCCCCCTGGGCTCTCTGCGCCTAGGGTTGACAGCCGCAAACCTCCGTATCCCGTGTGAGTGCGAGCCCAAGGTGTGTCAGAGGTTGCGATCGGCGCACATTCTCGGAATCGTGGCCGACTCATCCACGCAAAGCACTCCACGGAAGGAGAGCACCATGCTCACACTCACCGAGAACGCCAGCACCGCCGTCAAGCACCTCACCGAGCGGATTCCCGCCGACTCGGCGGGCCTGCGCATCGCACAGGCCACGGCACCGAACGAGGGCTACGCCGTCACTCTCGCCGACGCGCCCGAGGAGGGCGACACGGTCGTGGAGGATGCCGGGGCGCGGGTCTTCGTCGACGCGGTCTCGACCGTGCAGCTCGACGACCGCGTACTCGACGCGCAGATCGACGAGAACGGCGGCGTCGGTTTCGCGCTCGCGCAGCGCCGCTGATTCCGCCTTCGGAACCACGGATGGCGCCCCGGCACACGATGCCGGGGCGCCATCCGTGGTCTACAGCCGTAGCGCTCGGGCGGGTCAGCGGAAGTCCCGGGACCGGTGCTGCACCCCCACCCGCAGGTCTTCGAACGCGTCGGCGACGAGGTTCGTCACCCCTTCCGGCGAGCGCTCCAGCATGCCGCGCGCGATGAGCGCCGGCGAGTCGCGCAGCACCCGTCGATACCGGTCCCACACCCCCTTCGAGCAGATCACGTTCATGAGGCCGTGCTCGTCCTCCAGGTTCAGGAACGTGATGCCCGACGCCGTCGCCGGCCGCTGCCGGTGGGTCACCAGGCCCGCAACCTCGACCCGGCGGCCCTCTTCATGCTCACGCAGACCACGCGAAGTGAGCACGCCCCGCGCATCCAGCTGCGATCGGTAGTGCGTGAGCGGATGATCGTCGGTCGAGATGCCGGTCGCCCAGAGGTCGGCGGCGAGGACGTCGTAGCTCGACTGGTCGGGGAACAGCGGCGGCTGCACCGACATGAGCGTGCCCGCGAGGAACTCGGTGCGATCCTGCGCGGCATCCCCCGCCAGCCACAGCCCCTCGCGCCGCGAGATGCCCATGCTCTCGAACGCCCCCGCGGTGGCGAGCGCCTCGACCTGCGCCTCGGTCGCGTTCGTGCGCCGCACGAGGTCGCGGAGGTCGCGGAACGGACCCTCGGCCGCACGCGCCGCGACGATCCGCTTCGCGAGCGGCTGCCCGACGCCGGTGACGGCGGCGAGCCCGAGCCGCACCGCGAGAGCGCCGTCGCGGCGATGCCGGGCCGACTCGTCGGGCGCGGCGCCGTCGAAGACCGGCACGGGCGGCTGGTGGCGATCGGTGCACGCGTCCCGCCCCGTCGGCGCGGCGATCGGCGCTCCAGGCCCGCCCGCGGGCGACGATGCGTCGGCGCCGACCGCTTCGAGCCCGGCGTCGGCGCCGGAGGCGTGGATGTCGGGGCGGCGCACCGTCACGCCGTGACGCCGGGCGTCGGCGACGAGGGACGCCGGCGAATAGAACCCCATCGGCTGCGCCCGCAGCAGCGCCGCCAGGAACGCCGCCGGGTAGTGCAGCTTGAGCCACGACGACGCGTACACGAGCAGCGCGAACGACAGCGAGTGGCTCTCGGCGAAGCCGAAGTTCGCGAACGCCTGGATCTTCGCGTAGATGTCGTCGGCGACCTCGCCCACGAGCCCGTTGCGCTCCATGCCGGCGTAGAGCTTCGCCTTCACCGACTCGATCCGCTCGATGCCGCGCTTCGACCCCATCGCACGGCGCAGCACATCGGCATCCTCACCCGTGAGATCCCCCACGGCCATGCCCATCTGCATGAGCTGCTCCTGGAAGATCGGGATGCCGAGGGTGCGCTCGAGCACCGGCTCGAGCTTCGGATGCGCGTAGGTGACCTTCTCGCCCTGCACCTTGCGCCGCACGTACGGGTGCACCGCGCCGCCCTGGATCGGCCCGGGCCGGATGAGCGCGATCTCGATCACGAGGTCGTAGAACCGCCGCGGCTGCAGTCGCGGAAGCAGCCCCATCTGCGCGCGCGATTCGACCTGGAACACCCCGATCGAATCCGCCCGGCAGAGCATGTCGTAGACCGCCTGCTCCTCTTTCGGGATCGTGTCGAGCGACCATTCCTCCCCCGTCGCCGCCCGGATGAGATCGAAGCAGTACTGCAAGGCGGCGAGCATGCCGAGACCGAGCAGGTCGAACTTGACGAGCCCCATCCACGCCGCGTCATCCTTGTCCCACTGGATGACGGTGCGCTTCTCCATGCGGGCATGCTCGATCGGCACGACCTCGCCGACGGGACGCTCGGTGAGCACCATGCCACCGGAGTGGATGCCGAGGTGGCGGGGCGCCTTCATCAGAGCGCTCGCGTATTCGAGCACCCGATCGGGGATGTCGTGGGCACCCGGCACGGGGCCGTCCCACCGCTCGACCTGCTTCGACCAGGCATCCTGCTGCCCCGGCGAATGACCGAGGGCCCGCGCCATGTCGCGCACCGCGTTCTTCGGCCGGTACTGGATGACGTTCGCGACCTGCGCGGTCCGCTCGCGGCCGTAGGTGTCGAACACCCACTGGATGATCTCCTCGCGCCGGTCGGAGTCGAAGTCGACGTCGATGTCGGGCTCCTCCTCGCGCATCGCGGAGAGGAACCGCTCGAACGGCAGGTTGTAGAAGATCGAGTCGACCGCCGTGATGTCGAGCAGATAGCAGACGGCGCTGTTGGCCGCGGATCCGCGCCCCTGACAGAGGATGCCTCGGCGCCGCGCCTCGGCGACGATCCCGTGCACGATGAGGAAGTAGCCCGGGAAGTCCTTCTGCTCGATGACGCCGAGCTCTTTGTCGATGCGCGCGCGGTCGGCGTCGGACGCGTCGGGATACTTGCGCGGCACGGCATCCCACACGAGCTTCCGCAGCCACGACATCGGCGTATGACCCTCGGGCACCGCCGTCTTCGGCAGGGCGGGCTTCGCGCGGCGCAGGGGGAACGCGAGCTCGTCGGCGAGGGTCACGGTGCGCGCGATCGCCCCCGGGTAGCGGCGGAAGCGGCGAGCCATCTCGGCGCCGGAACGCAGATGCGCCGCGCCGTGCGAGGGCAGCCACCCGTCGAGCTCGTCGAGGCCGCGGCCCGCCCGCACGGCGGCGACGGCCGCGGCGAGCTGCATGCGCTCGGGCGCGGCGTAGTGCACGTTGTTGGTCGCGAGGACAGGCAGCCCGCGCTCGGCGGCGAGGGCGGCGAGCAGGTCGTTGTCGCGGGTGTCGGCGGGGTTTCCGTGGTCGATGAGCTCGACGTCGACCGCGCCCGCGCCGAAGCGGGCGACGAGCCGGTCGAGAGCGTCGGCGGCCGCCGCGGCGCCACCGGATGCCAGTGCCTGACGCACCGCGCCCTTGCGGCACCCGGTGAGCACGGCCCAGTGCCCCTCGGCGCGCGCGGCGAGGTCGTCGAGGTCGTAGCGGGGGCGGCCCTTCTCGCCGCCGGCGAGCTGCGCGTGCGTGATCGCGGCGGCCAGGCGGTGATAGCCCTCCTCGCCGCGGGCGAGCACGAGCAGGTGGGTGCCCTCGGGGTCGGCCGGGCCGCTGCGCGCCGCGCTCGGCGACCACGGATCATCGCTCAGCGACAGCTCGGCGCCGAACACCGTCTTCACGTGCAGCTGTTCGGCGGCTTCGGCGAAGCGGACGATCCCGTAGAACCCGTCGTGATCGGTGACGGCGAGGGCGTGCAGCCCCAGCCGCTCGGCCTCCTCGGCGAGCTCCGCCGGCGACGAGGCCCCGTCGAGGAACGAGTACGACGAGTGCACGTGCAGCTCGGCGTAGGGCACGGCGTCGTCCGGGCGTTCGATGGGCGGGGGCTCGTACTTTCCGCGCTTGCGTGAGAACGCCGGGCCGTCGCCGCCGTCGGGCTCCTTGGCGCGCCCGCTCAGCACGCGCTCCATCTCCGACCACGTCACGGAAGGGTTGTTGAAGCCCATCAGTCGTACCTCCCCTCCACCGTCCAGCCGCCCTCCTCGCAGACGAGCAGCCACGCCACCTGCTCGGTGTCGACGATCTGGAACCGGTGCGCGCGGCGGGCGCGCGCGGCATCCCACCCCCGTTCGATCACCGGCCACGGCCCCGCCCACCGGTCGACGCCGCGGCGCTGCGCGGGGCGCGCGGGCTGCCCCGGCCGCCCCGGCGCGGCGCTGACCGTGACCCACACCGGCTCGGCGGTCGGCTCGCCCCGCCCGTCGACGGCCACCATGTCGCCGTCGGCGTCGAGCACCGCCACTGGCGGCGCGTCGGCGAACACCGTCGTGGGGAGCGGCCCGGGCAGGCTGCCCGGCCACGGCCGGTCGGCGACCCGCGCCGCCGACTCCAGGCGGTCTCCCCACGGCACGAGCTGCTGCCGCTCGGCGAGCCATCGCCCGCCGCCGATCTCGGGGGTGAGCACCCCCTGATGCCCGAGCATCGCCTGCACCCGCGACAGTGCATGGTGCACGCGCTCCTCGGGCCCCGAGCCGAACAGCCGCGCCGTGTGGTGCGCTGCGGCATCCACCCCCTCGGGTTCGATCCGCACGCTCGTGACGGCGCTGCGGAGCCCCGCGCTCGCGCCGGCCCCGCCCGCGCGGCGCCCGACCCCCGCCGCGCCCTGCTCGGCGAGCTGCCACCGCACCCGGTCGACGATCGCCGCGGCGTCGAACGCGTCGGGATGCCGCCACACCCGTTCGCTCCGTTCCCCGTGCTCGCCGGTCAGCACGACGCGCACCTCGGTGCAGACGAGGCCCCGATCGCCCAGCCGTCCGGTGAACTCCTCGGCCGGCACGCGCACCCCGAACGCGATCTGCTCGGCGAGGCTCACCGGCGGCTCGAAGGCGACCTCGCGGTGCAGTTCGGGCGGGGGCGTGCGCGCCTGCACCGGACGGGGGTCGTGTCCGGATGCCAGGGCGAAGAGCCGCGCGCCGCGGGCGCCGAACCGCTCGCTCAGCCGGTCGGGGCCGAGGGCGGCGACCGCTCCGAGCGTCTGCACGCCGAGCCGGGCGAACAGGCTCACCGTGTCGTCGTCGAGCACCGCGACCGGCAGCGGGGCGAGGAAGGGGCCGGCCGCCCCGCGCGGCACGATCCGCACCGGGTCGGTCGCGCGGGTGCCGCGGCGGGCGGCCTGCTCGGCGGTGAACGCGCCGTCGGCGACCGCGACACGCACATCGTCGATCCCCTGCGCGGCCACCGCTCCCGACAGCACGGTCGCCGCCGACGCCTCCCCGCCGTAGAACCGCGCCGGCCCCTTCGCCTGCAAGGCCAGGAGCCCCGGCTGGATCACCTGCACGCTCGGCGCGGCCTCTTCGACCGCGGCGACCACGGGAGCGAACGCGCGGTGGTCGCGCACCGGGTCGTCGAGGACGACCTCGAGGTGCGGGCAGCGCGCCTGCGCGTCGCGACGCCGCTGGCCGCGGCGCACCCCCTCAGCCCGCGCCGCAGGCGAACAGGCCACCACCGCGCCCTTCGCGAAGATCGCGATCGGCAGGGAGACATCCCACGGCTCGTCGCCGTCACGGGCGAGCGCCACGATCGGCCAGTCGGGCACCCACACGACGAGCGTCCGCGGCGCGAGCTCGGCGGCATCCGGCATCCGCTCGCCGGTCATCCGCTCACCCGGCATCCGCTCACCCGGCATCCGCTCGCCCGTCATCAGCTCACCGCCCGGAGCGGCATGCCATGGTCGGGCGTGACGGCACGGGAGACCGCACCCGCGGCATCCGGCAGCAGCACGCGGCCCGTGCGCGGGCGGGGAAAGCGGCGGCTGGTCACCGTGACGGTCAGCTCTCTGCCCTCGAGCAGGCCGTACCCCTCGCCGATGCCCGACCACGACGGGTCGCCGACGTCGATCATCGCCTCGGTCTGCGGCCACGGCCCCTGCACGAGCAGCACCGCCTCACGCTCGCGCATGCGCCCCGCCAGGCGCGCGATGTCGCCGTCTTTCGCACGCGCGGGCGGGCGCACCGCCACCACCGGCAGCACGTCGGCGATCGCCGCCGTCACCGCGAGCCAGCGCTCCCCCGGCTCGGGGATCAGCACGAGTCTCGACAGATCGACCCCCGCCGCGCGGGCCGCCTCGGCCCCCAGGTGCGGCATGCCCACTGCCGCGCACCAGGCCCCGTCTTGCGAGGGGCGGGCGAACAGGGCGAACAGCAGCGACATCGATCGCCCGAGCGAATACGAGGCCCCGGGGCGCAGGCCACCGCCGGGAAGCAGCGTGGCGAGGGCCTGCGGCACCGGCAGCACGGGCGTCTCGAGCCGCCGGCCCTGCATGCGCTCGAGCTGCGCACGCAGCCCGTCGACGGTGCTCGCGACGTCACGGACGGCGACGTTCCCCACGATCGACCTCATCTCACCAGAGTAGAACTTTCGTTCTAATCTCTCAATCCAGTGAGATCGAAGATAACCACGGGGTCGGACATCGCCGCCGCCGGTCTCGAGCCAGCCGGAGGAAGGCGTGGTCGCGCGGGAAAAGCCTCAGGCGGCGAGCGAGAGGTACGGTTCCCAGACCGGGTCGGAGCGCTCCGTGCCCCGCACCGTCCACTGCGCCCCGCGGGGCGGCTGCGGCACCCAGCGGAGGGTCCAGCTCATCTCCTGCGGCGTGCGATCGCCCTTCACATTGTTGCAGCGCAGGCAACACGCGACGAGGTTCTCCCACGAGTCCGCTCCCCCGCGCGAGCGCGGCAGCACGTGATCGATCGTGCTGGCCGGCCCGCCGCAGTACGCACAGCGGTGCGCGTCACGGCGCAGCACGCCGCGGCGGGTGACGGGCACCCGGCGGGCGCCGGGAACCCGCACATAGCGGGTGAGCACGATGACGGCGGGGCGATCGACCTGACCTCCGATCCCCCAGACGGGATCCTCGTCGATCCGCTCGATCACGGTCGCCTTCTCGTTCATCACGAGCACGAGGGCTCGTTTGAACGAGACGACGGCCAGGGGTTCGTATCCGGCGTTCAGTACCAGGGTGCGCATGCGGTGTCCTCTCGAACGGCCGTGACGGCTTCAGCGGCCTCTCGGTGTGAGATCGCAGCGACCGGGCGGGCCGCGGGCACGAAAAAAGGCGCTGTCATGAAGACAGCGCCCTTCTCTCACAGCTCTCGCTGCGGCAGTCGTGCACGCGATGGCGGAGCACGTAGCGGCCGGATGCGTTCCGGCAGAGGGCATCCATGGTGCGGATGCGGGCTCCTGCTGTGTCCACCTGTTCCCCCTCGGCTTCTGCGAGCGTCGGGATCAGGGTAACCCAGTCGGGGAAGGGGTCGGCGAAAACCGGGCGAACGGATGCCGCGTGTCGCCCGACCTCGACCGGAGCGCGTCGGGCGTCAGCCGACGTTGGCGACGAGCCAGCTCTCCGCGTCGACCCACGAGCCGTTGACGTAGATCTCCAGGTGCAGGTGCGTGCCGAAGGCGCGCCCGGTGTCACTGACCTGCCCGATCAGCTGCCCGGCGCTGACGGTCTGGCCGACCGTGACCCGCCGCGAGCCGTAGAGCATGTGCGCGTAGAGCGAGGTGACGCTCTGGCCGCCGATGTTGTGGGCGATCTTGACGTAGACGCCCCATCCCGGGCCGTCCTCGTCGGAGGCGACGACCACGCCGTCGGCGATCGAGTAGAGCGGCGTGCCGCGGTCGGCCATGTAGTCGATGCCCTTGTGGCCGGCGTAGGGGGTGCCGAAGTTGTTGAACGACGTCAGCGGGCGGACGACCGAACCGGCGGGGGCGATCGTCTCGGCGATCGCTCCGGTGTAGCTCGACGAGTCGGCCGACGCCGCTGCGGCGGCAGCGACGCGCGCGGCGGCCGCGGCCTTGGCGGCCTCTTCGTCCTTCTTCGCCTGGATCTCCTCGGGCGTGGTGGCGGCGTAGCCGCCGCGCGCGAGGGCGGCGGGCGTCGCCTCGGATGCCACGACGAGCGACTGCGCATTGTCGGCGGCCAGCTGCTGCACGGTCGTCACGGCCGCCTCGGCGGGCGTGCTGCCGGCGGCGCTGAACGCGGCGGGCACCGCGACGGTGGCCACGAGGGCGGCGACGGCGGCGACGGTGAAGAAGCTGCGCGCCGGATGCGGCTTGCCGGCGGCACGGCGCTGGGCGCGGGTGGGGCGCGGCGCGGGCGCCTGCGCGGCGGTGGTCGGCACTACCAGGCGGCGCGCACGGCTCCGCAGAACGGTCTTCGTCGGCTCGGACTCGGGTGTCTCTTGCGACGGGTCGTACTTTTCAGCCAAGGGTCCTCCGGCGCCTCCGCATGCCCCCGCTGACGGGGATCGCTGGTTCGTCGGCACTCGGTGTCAGGGCACAGATGTACGGGTGTCACCGCGCGAACGACGAACCCATGAGGCAATTCGTGCGGCGATCCGTGGCGGGCTTCTCGCCAGTTGGACTTTTCGAGGCTACCCGAAGGTAACGAATAAGTCACGTAGCACCTGTCGGACCCAGCGCTCTCCCACCGGATGCCCAGGGTCAGGCCTGCGGCGCGGCGCCCGTCAGGAAGATGTGCGAAGCGACCTCGACGGGGAGCTCCAGCCCCTCGTCCGAGCCCTCCATCTGCACCAGCACGTAGCCTTCGCTGAAGCGGAAATCGCCCACGGCGCCCGGCATGACACCCGCATCGCGTAGCTGGGTCAGCAGCTCGGGGTCGACCTGGGCCGGTTCAGCGAGCCGGCGCACGGTGCCGGTGACCGGCCCGCCGGTCTCGTTCATGAGCCGGACGAGTCCGACGACGCCGTCGTCGAACGTGCGCGCGGGCACGTCGCCGAGCTGGTCGAGACCCGGGATCGGGTTGCCGTAGGGCGATTCGGTGGGGTGCCCGAGCAGTTCGAGCAGACGCCGCTCGACGAGCTCGCTCATCACGTGCTCCCAGCGGCAGGCCTCTTCGTGCACATACGCCCAGTCGAGCCCGATCACGTCGGAGAGCAGCCGCTCGGCGAGACGGTGCTTGCGCATCACGTCGACGGCCTTCTGCCGGCCGGCCTCGGTGAGGGCCAGCGACCGGTCGTCGGTGACGACGATCAGCCCGTCGCGCTCCATCCGGCCGACGGTCTGCGAGACGGTGGGGCCGGAGTGGCCGAGGCGCTCCGAGATGCGGGCGCGCAGGGGCACGATGCCCTCTTCCTCGAGCTCGAGGACGGTGCGCAGATACATCTCGGTAGTGTCGATCAGGTCGGTCATGGCTGCCTCGGTGCGCGAAGGGGATACAGATGTGTCGGTGCATCCAGCCTATCCGTTCGGTCAGACAACAGACGCGGGCGCGGCGCCCCGGGCAGGATGCCACGGCCACCATCGCCCGAGACGTCGCCCTAGACTCTGTGCATGGCCCACGTGACTCTCCCGCGCGAGATCCTGCCCACCGATGGACGCTTCGGCTGCGGCCCGTCCAAGATCCGCACCGAGCAGATGATCGCCCTCGCCGGTCCCGGCGCGGCGCTGCTCGGCACCTCGCACCGCCAGGCCCCGGTGAAGAGCCTCGTCGGCCAGGTGCGCATGGGTCTGTCCGACTTGCTGCGCCTGCCCTCCGGCTACGAGATCATCGTCGGCAACGGCGGGTCGACCGCGTTCTGGGATGCCGCATCGTTCGGCCTCATCGAGAACCGCGCGCAGAACCTCGTCTTCGGCGAGTTCGGCGGCAAGTTCGCCGCCGCCGCCGCCGCGCCGTGGCTGCAGGCGCCCGACGTGCGCAAGGCCGACCCGGGCTCGCGCACGACCCCGAGCCCCGTCGAGGGCGTCGACGTGTACGCCTGGCCGCACAACGAGACCTCGACCGGCGTCTCGGCGCCCGTCGAGCGGGTGCGCGGCGACGAGGGCGCGCTCACCGTGATCGACGCGACGAGTGCCGCCGGCGGCATCAACCTGCGCATCTCCGAGTCCGACGTCTACTACTTCGCCCCGCAGAAGAACCTCGGCTCCGACGGCGGCCTGTGGTTCGCGGCGGTCTCCCCCGCCGCCATCGAGCGGATCGAGCGGATCGCCGCATCGGGCCGCTACATCCCCGACTTCCTGAGCCTCAAGAACGCGCTCGACAACTCGCGGCTCAACCAGACCCTCAACACCCCCGCGGTGGCGACCCTGTTCCTCCTCGACAAGCAGCTCGAGTGGATCAACGGCAACGGCGGCCTCGGCTGGGCCTCCGCCCGCACCGCCGAGTCGTCGTCGGTGCTCTACGACTGGGCCGAGAGCGTGCCGTACGCGACGCCGTTCGTGGCCGACCCCGCCGACCGCTCGCCCGTCGTCGTCACGATCGACTTCGACGAGACGGTGGATGCCGCGGCCGTGGCATCCAGCCTCCGCGCCAACGACATCGTCGACACCGAGCCGTACCGCAAGCTCGGTCGCAACCAGCTGCGGATCGCGACCTTCGTCTCGATCGAGCCCGACGACGTGCGCCAGCTCGTCAAGTGCATCGAGTACACGATCGACGGTCAGCGCGGCTGATCCGCGCTGACGCCTGCTGACGGCCGCCGCCGCTCGCCGACGACGCGCAGACGCAGCTCGGCGACTGGGCCGGCTCGTCGGGGCAGGTCGACTGGCTCGACGCCGGTCAGCCGCGCGGCCAGATCACGACCGTGCTCGACGGGCTGCGCTCGCTCCTCCCCGACGACTGGACGCTCACGCACACCGCAGGCGCCGAGATCCTCACCCTCGAAGACGACCCCGCGGGAGCGTTCTTCCCCGACGGGCAGCCGCGGCCGAAGGTCGTCGTGCCCGTCGAGCCCGACGACGAGATGATCGCCGAGGCCGTCGCCGCCCGTGAGGCCGCCGTCGTCGTCGCCGTGGTGGGCGACCGGATCGAACTCGTCGGCGATGGCCGCTCCACCGCGACGCTCGAGCTCGTCGGCGGGCAGCGCGCGCTCCTCGAGGCGCTCGCGGCCACCGGCACCCCCCTCGTCGTCGTGCTGATGGCCTCGAAGCCCCTCGTGCTCCAGGCCTACGTCCGCGACGCGGTGACCTCGGCCAGCTGGGCCGACAAGGAGCTCAAGGCGTACCGCCACGTCGACCTCGCGCCCGGCGCGGAGGAGACCGTGGAGCTCGAGGTGCCGGTCGCCGACTGCACGATCGTGGATGCCACGGGCGCGCGCATCGTCGAACCGGGCGCCTTCGAGCTGTTGATCGGCTCGTCGTCGCGTGACGAGGACCTGCGGTCCGTGAGTTTCACGGTCGCGGCTGCCTGACCCGGACAGGCCGATCCGGCCGGGCGCCGGCGCGGTGGGTGCCGTTCAGCGCTCGGTCGGATCACTTTCGTCGGCGTCGTCGATCTCGTCGTCGTCTTCTTCTGCGGCCGCGTCGCCCGCGTCTGCTTCGTCGTCCTCGTCCGCGTTTTCGTCGTCTTCCGCGTCTTCGTCGAGCTCGTCGATGTCGACGCCGTCGACGTCGCCCGCGTGCAGGATCGGCGAGCCGTCCTCATCGAAGTCGGCGGCGTCGAGGTCGTCGATGTCGTCGTCGAGATCGTCCTCGTCGTCGGCCTCGTCGGCATCCTCGTCGCCCTCGTCCGACGCCTCGGCGTCCCCCTGCTCGGCGGCGAGGGCGGCCTGCGCCGCCTGATACTCGGCGAGCCGCTCGGCCCACGGCACCCACTCGGGAGCGAGAAGGGCCCCTTCGCCGGGCAGCAGTTCGGCCTCGAGCACGGTCGGCTCGGCGCCGTCGACCACGGCGACGCTCACCGTCCAGAGCCAGTTCGGGTAGCCCGGCATGGTGTTCGCGAAGCGGAGCGACACGACGCCGCCCTCTTCGAGGGTGTAACCCGCGGGTGCCCCGACCGTCGCTGCCGGGGTGATCTCGTAGAGCGCGGCGCGCGCGAGGTCGTGCGCGTCGATGAGGCGCGCGTCGGCGACCGCGTCGACCGTCTCGACGGCGTCGTCAGCGGCCTGTTCGTCGTTCTCAGGCGTCGAGGTCATCGGCTACCTTGCGCAGGATCGCGGCGACCTTCGCACCCTGACCCGCGTTCGGGTAGTGGCCGCGGCGCAGGTCCCCGCCGACCTTGTCGAGCAGCTTGACGACGTCTTCGACGATGATCGCCATGTCATCGGGCTTCGGGCGGTTGCGCTTGGCGAGGCTCACCGGGGCATCCAGCACCCGCACCGCGAGCGCCTGCAGCCCCCGCTTGCCGTCGGCGACACCGAATTCGAGCCGCGTGCCGGTCTTCACGACCGTTCCCGCAGGAAGGACCGAGGCGTGCAGGAAGACATCCTGGCCGTCATCGGTGGTGATGAAGCCGAAGCCTTTCTCGTCGTCGTAGAACCTGACCTTGCCGGTGGGCATCTGAACCTCGCTGATCGTGCGCGCCACGTGTCGTCGACGACGTGCGCGCGCGGGTGATGAGGGGGCGGTCGCCCCGCCCTCCAGCCTAGTTCACGACCGTACGGCGGCCGGGCGTGAACCACTAGGCTGGTGCCGATGTCGCCTTCCACGCCCCGCAGCCCGGCTGCCGCCGATGACCTTCCCGTCCGTCGGATCGACCGTGTGCTGGCATTCATGTCTCTCGGCCTGCTGCTGCTGTCGGTTGTCTGCTTCGTCGCGATCATGATCGGATCGGCCTCGGGCATGGACCACGACGACTTCGGGTCGGGGCTGTGGCCGGCGGTCGGCACGACCGTGTACATCGCACCGATCGTCGCGTTCGTGCTGCTGCTGACCGTGCTGATCATGACCTTCGTGCGAAAGGCGCGGGCCGGCAAGCGCCGCTGACCGTGGCCGCCTCCGACGCCCGCACGCTCGCTCGTCAGCTCTCCGCCCGCAGCGACGAGTCGCTCGCGGCGCTGTTCGATGCGCGGCGCGTTTCCCCCACCTCCCCCTGGAGCGACGCGTTCGACGCCGCGGAGCAGCTGCTCGACCCCGCGTCCCTGGCGCGAGCGATCACCGACCTCTCCGCCCGTGAGGCGCACGCGCTCCGCGCCGCCCTCGACGACGCGGTCCCGGCCGGCCCCGACCGCGACGCGCTGGTGGCCCGCGCCCTGATCTCGGACGACGGCACAGCGTGGGATGCCACGGCCGCCGCCCTCCGCGCCGCGACGGTCGTCTCTGCTCCGGCCGCGGGGTCGTCCGGGGCGGCACGGGACGACCCGGCCCCGGACGACGCGGCGCCCGCCGACGCGGCGCCCGCCGACGCGGGCTCGGCCGGCGCCGCACCGGCCACGCCCGGGGCGCCGGAGACCGATGCCGCCGCCGCGGAGCGGGCATTCACCGCCGTCGCCTCGCTCGCCGACGTGCTGCAGGCCGCGCTCACCAGCCCGCTCGCACGGATCGGCGCGGGCACCCTCGGCGCCGCCGACCGTCGCCGCCTCATCGAGTCGGGCGCCGTCGCCGATGCCGACGCCGCCGACGAGCTCGTCGCGATCGCCGAGCAGGCGGGGCTCCTCGCCGCCGACGGCCGCACCCTGCTCGTCACCGCGCCGGGTCTCACGTGGCTGCGCTCGAGCACGATCGAGCGCTGGCTCACCGTGGCGGCCGCCCTGATCGACGCGCTCCCCTGCGCCCTGCGCCCCGTCGAGGACGGCGAGGCCGGCGACCGCGTGGACCGCGGCTGGATCGACGTGGATGCCTGGCCGGGCGCCTACCCGTACGACCCGGCATGGCGCGCGCGCGCCGACGCGATACTCACGGCGCTCCGGCGCTGGGCCGTGCTCGATGCCACCGGCGCCGCGCCCGCGTGGACGCGGCCCGCCGCCGCGGGCGGCGACATCGACGCCGACGCCCTCGCCGCGCTCCTTCCGCCCGAGGTCGATCGGGTCTACCTGCAGAACGACCTCACCGCGATCGCCCCTGGCTCCCTCGCTCCGCACCTCGACATGCGGCTGCGGTCGATGGCGCGCCGCGAGTCGCGCGCCCAGGCATCCTCGTATCGGTTCACCGCCGATTCGCTCGCCGACGCGCTGACGGCGGGCGAGACCGCGCAGACGCTGCGCGCGTTCCTCGAGGAGCTCTCGCTGACGGGCCTGCCGCAGCCGCTCGCCTACGAGATCGAGCGCTCGGCGAGCCGCCACGGCGCGCTCCGCGTCGGCCCCGACGGCCTCGGCCACACCCGGGTCACGAGCGACGACGAGGCGCTGCTGCGCACCGTCGCCGTCGACCAGGCGCTGCGCCCGCTCGGCCTGGTGCCGAGCGGCGAGGCATCCGGCGGCGACGCCCTCCTCACCCGGTCGAGCCCCGACACCGCGTTCTGGATGATCGCCGACGCCCGCTACCCTGTCGTCGCCGTCGACGAGAACGGGGACCGCCGCGCGCTCGACCGGCACCGGCTCGCCGGTGCCGCGCAGCCCGCCCCCGAGCCGGTGGCCGTGTACGCCGGCCTGCTCGCGCGGCTGCGTTCCGCCGAGAGCGGCGACGCCGATGCGGCGTGGCTCGGCCGGGAGCTCGAACAGGCCGTCCGCGCCCGCGAGACGATCGTCGTCGCGGTGCGCCTGCCCGACGGCACCGAACGCGAGTTCACGATCGAGGCGACCGGGCTCGGCGGCGGACGCCTGCGCGGCCTCGACCGCAACGTCGACGTCGAGCGCACGCTCCCCGTCTCGAGCATCACCCGCGTGAGTCCGGCCTGACCGGGCGCCGGTAGACTGGTCCGCTATGGCTGACGGACCCCTGATCGTGCAGAGCGACCGCACGGTGCTGCTCGAAGTGGCTCACCCCGACGCCGAGAGCGCGCGTCACGAACTCGCGATCTTCGCCGAACTCGAGCGCGCCCCTGAGCACATCCACACCTACCGGATCACCCGGCTGGGCCTCTGGAACGCCCGCGCGGCGGGACATTCCGCCGACGACATGCTCACGACGCTCGATCGCTGGTCGCGCTTCCCCGTGCCGGCATCCGTCTCGATCGACATCCGCGAGACGGTCAACCGCTACGGCCGCCTCGTCATCGAGCGCGACGAGGAGGGCACGCTCATCCTCCGCGCGACCGACACCGCGGTGCTCGCCGAGGTCGCGAAGAACAAGCGCATCCAGCCGCTTCTCACGGGGCATCCCTCCCCCGGCGTCTTCACGGTGGATGCCTGGGCACGCGGCCACATCAAGCAGGAGCTGCTCAAGGTCGGCTGGCCCGCCGAAGACCACGCCGGCTACACCCCCGGCACGCCGCACGAGATCGAGCTCGCCGAGGACGGCTGGACGCTGCGGCCCTATCAGCGGAAGGCCGTCGACATTTTCAGCGAGGGCGGGTCGGGCGTCGTGGTGCTCCCCTGCGGCGCGGGCAAGACGCTCGTCGGCGCGGCGGCGATGGCCGACACGAAGACGACGACGCTGATCCTCGTGACCAACACCGTGAGCGCGCGGCAGTGGCGCGACGAGCTGCTCAAGCGCACCTCGCTCACGCCCGAGGAGATCGGCGAATACTCCGGGCAGGTCAAGGAGGTCAAGCCGGTCACGATCGCGACGTACCAGATCCTCACCGCGAAGCGGAAGGGCGAGTACGCGCACCTGGCGCTGCTCGATGCCCTCGACTGGGGCCTCATCGTCTACGACGAGGTGCACCTGCTGCCCGCGCCGGTGTTCAAGCTGACCGCCGACCTGCAGGCGCGGCGGCGCCTCGGGCTCACCGCGACGCTCGTGCGCGAAGACGGCCGCGAGGGCGACGTGTTCAGCCTGATCGGGCCGAAGCGCTTCGACGCGCCGTGGAAGGAGATCGAGGCGCAAGGCTTCATCTCCCCGGCCGTCTGCTACGAGGTGCGGGTGGACCTGCCGGCGGGCGACCGCATGGAGTACGCCGCCGCCGCGGATGACGAGCGCTACCGGCTCGCCGCCACGGCGCACGCGAAGATCGGCGTCGTGCAGGATCTCGTGGCTCGGCACGCGGGCGAGCAGATCCTCGTGATCGGGCAGTACCTCGATCAGATCGACATCCTGTCCGACGCGCTCGGCGCGCCGCAGATCACCGGCGCGACGCCGGTCGACGAGCGCGAGGAGCTGTACGGCGCGTTCCGCGAGGGACGCATCCCGGTGCTCGTCGTCTCGAAGGTCGCGAACTTCTCGATCGACCTCCCCGAGGCATCCGTCGCCATCCAGGTGTCGGGATCGTTCGGATCGCGGCAGGAGGAGGCGCAGCGACTCGGTCGGCTGCTCCGCCCCAAGCAGAGCGGCCACACGGCGAGCTTCTACACCCTCATCGCCCGCGACACGGTCGACCAGGACTTCGCCCAGAACCGCCAGCGCTTCCTCGCCGAGCAGGGCTACAGCTACACCATCCTCGACGCCGACGGCCTCGCCGCCGCCTAGCTGCCCCGCCGGGGTGTCTGTCACCATCCGTCGGACCGGTGGTGCTGGTGTCACCTCGTGGTGCACCCCAGTGCACACCCGCACCACGTCTCCGACTCCTGGCGCCCCACCCGCCGCGGCGATGGCCGAGCGGCGGCGCGGCGCCGGCCGGGCGGCGACCGGCGTCCCTGCGGCCCGGCGGCGGACCTCAGGCCACGGCGACCAGCGGCAGCCCGGAACCTCCGTCACCACCCGTCGGACCGGTGGGGCTGGTGTTGCCTCGTGGTGCACCCCAGGCCACACCCGCACCACGTCTCCGACGCCTGGTGAGCTACAGAGGGGCGGCGACGGGCGGCGTGAGCACGAGGGTGCGCGGGAGCGCGCGGCCGCGCGCGGCGCGCCGGTGCAGCACCCACTCGACGAGGGCGACGTACCCGCCGATGAGCAGGAACGACCAGAGGAAGCTCACCCACCCGGTCGACGACTCGGTCGGGTCCGACCCCGCGCCGAGCGAGAGCAGGAAGCCGGTCACGTTGTTGACGACGTGCAGGGCGATCGCCGACTCCAGCCCGCCGGTGCGCCACGTGAGCCACCCCGCGGCCACGGCGAACAATCCCACGCTGAGCTGACCGAGCAGGTCGTAGAGATGCCCCATCACGAACAGCGGCACCGGCAGCAGGATCGCGAACGCGGGGTGGCGCAGCCACCGCCCGATCGCCTGCATGAGGTAACCGCGGAAGACGTACTCCTCCGCCGCCGACTGCAGCGGCACGAGCAGCAGGATGATGATCAGCGACACCCACCAGAGCGGGTTCGCACCACCGTCGCCCGCGTCACCCGACGCCCCCGGCACGAGGAACGAGACTCCGGTCAGCACCGCCGACACCACGATCGCGATACCGGTGCACAGCAGCATCCAGCGCCACCGCAAGCGGCCGGCCGCCGAGGAGATGAGCCCGACGCGCTTGCCGTTCACGATGAGCGAGGCGAGCCAGTACGCCGGCAGCATCAGCACGATCGTGGCGAGCAGGAACACCAGCATGACCGGGTCACCGAGGTCGAAGGAGGGGTTCTCGGTCAGCACCAGCATGCGGTCGAGGAAGGTCGGGTCACCCATCGCCGCGATGATCATGAAGACGAGCACGACGACGAGCATCACGAGGTAGAAGACGATGCCGAGCGCGCCGACCGCGAGCGGCGTCCACCACCCATTGCGGCGCCGCGCGAAGATGAGCCGGTGGAACGCGAGCCCGCCCTCGATGGCATCGCGCGGCAGCTTCGCCGGCGCCGGCGGCGCCGGCGGCGCGGCGGGCGCGGGGTACGGGACGGGCGTCGGCGCGGCGGCGGGGGGAATCGTCACCCTCTCATGATGGGCCACCGGAGCGGATATCCAGCATCCCCATGGCATCCGGTGCCAGGATGGGGCTATGACTGCACCACGCATCCTCGTTGTCGACGACGAGCCGAACATCCGTGACCTGCTGGTGACGAGCCTGCGCTTCGCCGGCTACCAGGTGCGCGCCGTCAGCAACGGCGCGCAGACGATCTCCGCCGTGCTCGAAGAAGAGCCCGACCTCATCATCCTCGATGTGATGCTCCCGGACATGAACGGGTTCAGCGTCACCAAGCGCCTCCGCGGGGCCGGCTACACCGCCCCGATCCTCTTCCTGACCGCCAAGGACGAGACCGAGGACAAGATCGAGGGCCTCAACGCCGGCGGCGACGACTACGTGACGAAGCCGTTCTCGCTCGACGAGATCGTCGCGCGCCTGCAGGCGATCCTGCGCCGCACGATGCAGGCCGACGAGGAGTCGACCATCAAGGCGGGTGAGCTGACGATGGATCAGGACACGCACGACGTGATGGTCGGCGACGTGTCGATCGATCTCTCCCCCACCGAGTTCAAGCTGCTGCGCTACCTCATGCTCAACCCCAACCGCGTGCTCAGCAAGGCGCAGATCCTCGACCACGTCTGGGAGTACGACTTCAACGGCGACGCCGGCATCGTCGAGAGCTACATCTCCTACCTCCGCCGCAAGATCGACCCGTATTCGTCCGAGCCCCTCATCCAGACCAAGCGCGGCTTCGGCTACATGCTGAAGGCCGGCAAGACGGCCTGAACGGCCTCATGGCATCCGTCCACGCCGCCCACGCCCGCCGCGGTGACCGCGTCACCTCGTGGTGGCGGGGCACCAGCCTGCGCGCGAAGGTCACCGGCGTCACCGTCGCGGTGCTCGCGGTGGGGCTGCTCGCGGCGGGGCTCGGCACCGGGGTGTTCCTGCGGAACGCGCAGATCGCCGCGCTCGACCAGTACCTGCTGCAGCTCGCCCCCACCGACGTCGCCTCGACCCTGATGAGCGTCGAAGTCATCGACGGGGTGCCGCATTTCGTGGAGGCGGGTACGACGGCCACGCAGTACTTCGTCGCGGTCTACGGTCCCGACGGCAAGTTCATCGCGAGCGCGGGCGGTTCGGGCCCCGCCCCCGCCTTCCCCGAGACGTTCACGCTCGAGCAGACGCTGTCGAACCTCAGCCAGATCCTCGAGCTCGAGGCCGACGACGGGTCGGGCCGCTTCCATGCGAGCGCCGACTTCCTGCCGCCGATCGACGGGGTGATGGACAACTACACGCAGATGGTCGCGCTCCCCCTCTCGGGCGTCAACCAGACCGTCGCCAACTACATCGGCATCTACACGATCCTCGCGCTCCTGACGATCCTCGCCGGCGCCCTCGCGACGCGCTGGCTCGTCACGCTGGCGTTCCGCAGCCTCGGCCAGGTCGAGGACACCGCCATGTCGATCGCCGCCGGCGACCTCAGCCAGCGCATGGGCGACATCTCCCCCGGCACCGAGGTGGGGCGCCTGAAGACCGCGATCAACGCGATGCTCGACCGCATCGACCAGGCCCTCGGCCAGCGCGACGCCACCGTGCAGCAAATGCGCCGGTTCATCGGCGACGCGAGCCACGAGCTGCGCACCCCGCTCGTCACCGTCCGCGGCTATGCGGAGCTCTACCGCATGGGCGCCATCTCGGGCGACGAGCAGACGGCGCAGTCGATGGAGCGGATCGAGAAGGAGGCGATCCGGATGGGGGGCCTCGTCGAAGACCTCCTCGCCCTCGCCCGCCTCGACGAGCGGCGCGACATCGTCGTGACGGCCGTCGACCTGCGCCCGATCGCGCGCGACGCCGCGCTCGACGCGCGGGCCACCTCCCCCGAGCGCGCGGTGACGGTCGTGGATGCCACGCCGCCAGCCCCCGCCGCCGCGCCGACCGAGCCGGCACCGACCACGACGGCGACCACCGGGGCCGTGCGCCGCGGCAGTATCGCAGACGCCACCCGGTCGCTGCTGCGTCGGCGGCCGAAGCCCTCCGTCGTCGACATGCGCGAGGTGCCCGAGCAGTCCGTGCGCACGGCGCCCCCGCGCGACCCGATCGTGCTCGGCGATGAGAACCGCATCCGCCAGGTCGTCGCCAACCTGCTCGGCAACGCCCGCCGCTACACGCCCGCCGGCACCCCGATCGAGCTCGCCACCGGCGTCGACGACGAGGCCGGGATGGGCTGGATCGCCGTCGTCGACCACGGCGAGGGAGTGCCCGAGCAGCTGCGCGAGAAGATCTTCCAGCGGTTCTGGCGCGCCGACACGTCGCGCACGCGCGAGACCGGGGGCTCGGGCCTCGGACTGTCGATCGTGGCATCCGTGGTCGAAGCGCTGCACGGATCGATCGAGGTGACCGACACCCCCGGCGGCGGCGCCACCTTCCGCGTCGCCTTCCCGCTGGTGCAGGGCCGGGCCGCGGTCGAGCACCTGCTCATCCAGACGCAGCCGCTGCGGCGCCTCCCCGCCGCTGACACCGACGCCGCGGGCGACATCGCCCCCGACACCGCGACGGGCGCCGACGCGGGCGCCGACGCGACCGACCCCGACCGGGGCTGACGCCGCCTCCTCCCCAGACGGCCGATCGGGCGCTCTGTCCACCGATCCGCGGTTTCCGCTCTTGCGCGCACGGTGCGGCGCCTAGCGTTGCGGGCATCCGATCCGAAGGGAACCCGCTCATGACCGCCTTCTCCGTCGATTCCGACGCCGTCCTCTCCGCCACGAGCGCCATCCGCGCCACCGCCGACCGCCTGCAGGGCGAGACGGCGGCGATGCTCGGGCAGCTGACCCAGCTGCAGGGCGCGTGGACGGGCTCCGCCGCCGCCGCATTCCAGTCGGTCATCGACCGCTGGCGGGTCACGCAGCGGGAGCTCGAGGCGTCGCTCGGCGACATCGGCGTCGCCCTCGCCCACGCCGGCAACCAATACGCCCAGACGGAGGTCGCCGCGGCGGGCCTGTTCCGCTGACGCCGGCCCCGCTCCCGTCCCCAAGCCGCCGAACCGCCCCGCATCCCGGCCCGCCCGCACCCCACCGGGCACGCGAAAGGGCCCCTCCGAAGAGGGGCCCTTCCGTCAGAGATGACGCGTCAGACTCAGAAGTCCATGCCGCCGGTGGGGTCACCGGCCGGCAGCGGAGCCTTCTCGGGCTTGTCCGCGACGACCGCCTCGGTCGTGAGGAACAGGCCCGCGATCGACGCGGCGTTCTGCAGCGCCGAGCGGGTGACCTTCGCCGGGTCGATGATGCCCGCGGCGAACATGTCGACGTACTCACCGGTCGCGGCGTTCAGGCCCTGGCCGGCGGGGAGGTCGGCCACCTTGTTCGCGACGACGCCCGGCTCGAGACCGGCGTTGAGGGCGATCTGCTTGAGCGGCGCCTCGATGGCGACCTTGACGATGTTCGCGCCGGTCGCCTCGTCGCCCGAGAGCTCGAGCGTGCCGAAGACCTTCTGGCCCGACTGGATGAGCGCGACGCCACCACCGGGGACGATGCCCTCCCCGACGGCCGCCTTCGCGTTGCGGACGGCGTCCTCGATGCGGTGCTTGCGCTCCTTCAGCTCGACCTCGGTGGCCGCGCCCGCCTTGATGACGGCGACGCCGCCGGCGAGCTTGGCGAGGCGCTCCTGCAGCTTCTCACGGTCGTAGTCGCTGTCGGTGTTCTCGATCTCGCGCTTGATCTGGGTCACGCGACCCTCGATCTGCGCGGGGTCGCCGGCACCCTCGATGATCGTGGTCTCGTCCTTGGTGACGATGACCTTGCGCGCCTTGCCGAGCAGGTCGGTCGTGGCGTTCTCGAGCTTGAGGCCGACCTCTTCGGTGATGACCTGGCCGCCGGTGAGGATCGCGATGTCCTGCAGCTGCGCCTTGCGACGGTCGCCGAAGCCGGGGGCCTTGACGGCGACCGACTTGAAGATGCCGCGGATCTTGTTCAGCACCAGGGTCGCGAGGGCTTCGCCTTCGACGTCCTCGGCGATGATGACGAGCTCCTTGCCCTCCTGGATCACCTTGTCGACGATCGGCAGAAGGTCCTTGATGTTCGAGATCTTCTGGTTCGCGATGAGGATGTACGGGTCTTCGAAGACCGCTTCCTGACGCTCCGGGTCGGTGACGAAGTAAGGGTTGATGTAGCCCTTGTCGAAGCGCATGCCCTCGGTGAGCTCGAGCTCGGTGCCGAAGGTGTTGGACTCCTCGACGGTGACCACGCCCTCCTTGCCGACCTTGTCGATCGCCTCGGCGATCAGCTCGCCGATCTCGGGGTCTGCGGCGGAGATGGATGCCGTGGCGGCGATCTCCTCCTTCGTCTCGACCTCCTTGGCCGAGGCGAGCAGCTCGTCGGAGATGGCCTTGACGGCCTTCTCGATGCCCTTCTTCAGCGAGATGGGGTCGGAGCCGGCGGCGACGTTGCGCAGGCCCTCGCGCACGAGCGCCTGAGCCAGCACCGTCGCGGTGGTGGTGCCGTCACCGGCGACGTCGTCGGTCTTCTTGGCGACCTCCTTGACAAGCTCGGCGCCGATCTTCTCGAACGGCTCGTCGAGCTCGATCTCCTTGGCGATCGAGACGCCGTCGTTCGTGATCGTGGGGGCGCCCCACTTCTTCTCGAGCACGACGTTGCGGCCACGCGGGCCGAGGGTCACCTTGACGGCGTCGGCCAGGATGTTCAGGCCGCGCTCGAGGCCGCGGCGGGCCTCCTCGTCGAAAGCGATGATCTTTGCCATAAGTGTGTCGTCCCTCCCGGACGTGAGGATGAGTCTTAGCACTCACGATGATGGAGTGCTAACTCATTCTGGCACTCGGGCATGACGAGTGCAAGCCGGTCGGAGGGATGACCGGGCCGCCGCCGCGGGGCGACCGAAGCGGCGGGTTCAGGCGACGACGCGCACCGATTCGGCCTGGGGGCCCTTCTGCCCGGCGCCGACGGTGAACTCGACGGCCTGACCTTCTTCGAGCACCCGGAAACCGGACATGTCGATGTTGGAGTAGTGCACGAAGACATCCTGACCGTCGTCGACGGTGATGAAGCCGAACCCCTTTTCGGCGTTGAACCACTTGACGGTGCCGTGTGCCATGTCGAACTCCTGATGTTGCGGTGGGACTTCGCCAGACTAACCAGCGCGGATGCCTCTGAAGCGCCGCCTCGGCAATTGTTGACACGCGCGCACCGAAGAGTTCACACGCGCGAAACACACCCTCAGGCAGACCCGCCCGTCGCGGGTTCCCGGACCTCTCGCCGCCCGGCGTTCAGGGGGTTGCGGCGGGCTGGCCGGCATCGGTGCGGTCGAGACCCAGGACGATGACGAGCTGCTTCGCGGCGCTCTCGTCGACGTCGGCGGTGTCGGGGTCGTCGGCCGGCTGATAGGCGTCGCTGAGCTGCACGACGGCGCCGCCGATCGCCTGCGCGAGACCGCGCGCGGCGCCCTCGTCCTGCGGGAAGGCGTAGTAGATCGTCGTCTCGGGGAAGTCGTCGGTGGCGGCGTCGCTGTCGATGACGGAGTCGGCCGGCCACCCCGCCGCGATCACCGTGTCGCGCGTCGCGGCGGCGAGGCCGCTCTGCGGCGTCGCGTTGAGCACGAGCACCGAGAAGGAGGTGTCGATCACCGGTTCGGCGGTCGAGACGACGCTCACCGTCGGCTCGGGCGAAGGCGCGAGCGAGATGCGGCCGGTCGCGAGCATCGTGCCGAACACGCCGAGCGCCACGAGCACGACGGTCGCGATCACCGACCAGAGCAGCACGAGACCGCCACGGATGCGGGGGTTCTCGGCGCGGTGGGCTCCGACGCGGCCACGGTCGGCGGGAAGGTCGTCGAAGCGGTCCTTCGTCGGCGAGGTCTTGGGCACCAGAGAATGCTACCGGGCCGTGCCTGTGCGAACGGCTCCGCCCGCGCTGCCGAGGCCCGGCGCCGTCGCCGCGTGCGGCACGGCCGACCGGCGCGCGCGCTCGCGGGCCCGCTCGTCGCGCAGGCGCCGCAGGCGGTGGACGAGCAGGGCGTCGTGCGCCGCGGCATCCTGTTCGTCGATGACCCGCTCGAGCAGCTGGTAGTAGCGCGCCGGCGACAACGCGAGCTCGCGGCGGATCGCCTCCTCCTTCGCCGCGCCGTGCCCGTTCCAGCGCGCCTCGAAGTCGAGCAGGCTGCGATCGCGGTCGGAGAGGGGCACGATTCGAGGTTACGCGCGTGTGCGCCGGATGCCGGGATCGCCACTCGTACGGATCCGCATCGCCGAGGCATCCGTTCACCGCATCGAACGGAACACAACACCGTGCCTTCCGGTTGAATAGAGCAGACGAAGGGACGTGTCATGGCATACGAGGTGAACAAGACCGACGAGCAGTGGAGGGCAGAGCTCAGCCCGGAGCAGTACGCGGTGCTGCGGCAGGCCGGCACCGAGCGCGCCTGGACGGGCGAACTGCTCGACGAGAGCCGCGCCGGGCTCTACACGTGCGCGGCGTGCGGGGCGGAGCTGTTCAAGTCGGGCACCAAGTTCGACTCGCACTGCGGCTGGCCGAGCTTCTACGAGTCGGTGCGGCCCGAGGCGGTCGAGCTGATCGAAGACCGCAGTCACGGCATGGTGCGCACCGAGGTGCGCTGCGCGAACTGCGGTTCGCACCTGGGCCACGTCTTCCCCGACGGGTTCGGCACACCCACCGGCGACCGCTACTGCATGAACTCGCTGTCGCTCTCGTTCACCCCCGAAGGATGAGCGACCAGTCCCCGCGGCCCGCGCTCGAGGCGGTGCGGGCCCGGCGGTCGTGGTCGAAGGTGACGGATGCCTCCCCCACGCGCGCCGAGCTGGTCACCCTGCTCTCCGCCGCGGGTCGCGTCGCCGACCACTCGTCGCTCCGGCCGTGGCGGGTGATCGAGCTGCGCGGCGACGACCGGCTCGTGCTGGGCGCGGCGATCGGCGAGGCATCCGGTGACCGCAAGCCCTCGACGAAACCGCTGCGCGCGCCGCTCCTCCTCGCGATCGTGGCGAGTTACAAGAAGAGCGACAAGGTGCCGCGCTGGGAGCAGGAGGCGGTCGCCTCAGGGGTCGCGCACGCGCTGAGCCTGCTGCTCGACGAGGCCGGCTGGGGGGTCATCTGGCGCACCGGCGGATACACCCGCACAGCGGCGGTGGCGGCCGCGCACGGACTCGGACCTGACGAGGAGCTGCTCGGGTGGCTGTACGTCGGCGGCAAGCCCGATGGTGCGAAGCCGGGCCACCGGAAGGCCATCGATGCGCGCGCGCATCTGACACGGATGCCCGGCGTCACGACGCTGCCCGACGAGCTCGTCGCCTCGCGCGCGGCCGATCAGGCGCACGCGGCGGCGCAGAAGGCGGCCGACGCGCAGCGCCGCGCGGACAAGAAGCAGGCGAAGAAGGCCGCGAAGGCGCAGCAGCCGGTCGACTGGGCACAGAAGGCGGCGAAGGCCGAGAAGAAGGCACGTCACGCCGACGCCAAGGCGCGGAAGGCCGCCCGTCACGCCGAGAAGCGCGCCGTGAAGGCGGAGCGCGCACGGGTGCGGGCCGCGGCGGCGGAGCCCGACGCGGTCGACGGCTGAGGTTCAGCACGCAGCGGGCTCAGCGCGCCGGGCGCCGGCGATGACGACCATGAGCAGTTCCGTCGTCCACCCGGGTGAGGCGGCGGCGGGCCAGACCGCGTCGAGCGCAAAGGCAGTCACGAGCTGCCCGGCGACGGTTCCGAGGCCGAGCAGCAGCACGCCGGTGTGCACGACGAGGGCCGCCGACATGAAGATGTAGGTCACCCCGATGACGCCGCCGAGATACAGCCACGGCTCGACGGGGAACGCGGCCGGCGCGCCGACGAGGGCCACGTGCACGGCGGCGGCGATGACGAGCATCGTCGTGCCGCCGATGAAGTTGACGAGGGTCGCCGTGAGGGGCGTGCCGACGCGCTGGCGCAGCCGTCCGTTGGTGGCCTGCTGCCACGCGATGCCGACGCCGGCGATGACCGGCATGACCAGCATCCACCACGGCACCTGTTCGAGCACGCCGTCCTGCAGGGAGACGCCGACGGCGATGAGGGCGAGCAACCCGCCGATCAGGCGCGGCACCGTGATCGCCACGACGCCGGCGGGTCCGTAGCCGGCGCGGTCGAGGACGAGCCCCGAGATCGTCTGTCCGGCGACGACGCCGACGGTGAACAGCGACACCCCGATGACCGCGACGGCGAGACCCTGCGTGGCCACGGTGAACGCCCCGCCGACGCCGCCGGCGAGCATCCACCACGGGATCGTGCGGTCTCGGATGCCGGCGCGGAGTCGGCCGAACCCGCGGCGGCCCGCGGGGAGGATCGCGGACAGGACGATGAGGAGGACGAGCCCCGAGCCGAACGAGATCGCGGCGGCGACGAAACCGTCACCCAGCCGCAGCCCGAGCTGGCCGTTGATGCGCGCTTGGAGGGCCGTCAGGACGCCGACGATGACCGCACCGGTCAGCGCCACCCCGGCCGGGAGGCGTGCAGGGGCGGGAGAGGTCACGAAGACCCACCCTAACCCCGCGGCGGCTCAGCGCTCCGTGCGGGCGCGATCAGTCGTACCCGAGGATGCAGATCGCTTCGGTGATGGTCTCGGGTTCGGTCGAAGGGTGCGGCTCGTCCACGACACCGAGGCTACGCGGCGACCGGCGCCCGCGCCGCGCGCATCGCCGGAGATAACAAGGAGACGGTGCCGGCTACAGGACTTGAACCTGCAACCCCCTGTTTACAAGACAGGTGCGCTACCCATTGCGCCAAGCCGGCGAGGCCCCCTCAGTCTACGGTGCGGCGCATGGTGCGCCGCCGCGCCGAGTTACGGCGTGGCCGAAGGAGTCGGGGTCGGTGTCGGCGTCGGCGTCGCGTTCTTCGCGCTCTTGCCGCTGGCGCTCGTGAGCACGAACTGCGAGAACTCCGCGGGGTCGGTCATCTCGCCCTGGTAGGCCTCGCCGTTGACGATGACCATGGCGTTGCCGGTCAGCGACAGGCCGTCGGTGCCGTCGATGCCGGCGACGGCGCGCTCGGTGGCGGCCTTCGCCCACGAGGCATACATCTCGGTCTCGATGCACTCCCGCAGCTTCTTCGGCTCGTCGCCGGTGCCGTTGGCGGAGGCGATGTCGGCGAGGTCCTTGTCGGAGAACCCGTCGGAGTCGACCGCCGGCTGACGCTTGAGCAGGTCGCTGTTGAACTGGAAGAACGATGCCGGGGCATACGTCGCGACGCACGCCGCCGCGCTCGCCGCGCGCAGCGAGTACTTCGTGCCGTTCGACTTCGCGGTGAGCATCGTCACCGGGTGGTAGATGAGCGTCGCGGCGCCCTCGGCGACCCACGACGACAGCTGCGGCTCGTTGGCCAGCTGCCACTCGCGCGCCGACGGCGACAGGTAGTCGACGTAGACGTGGATCTGCACCGGTGCGGCGGTGGATGCCGTGACGGTCGGCGACGGCGTCAGCTCCCCCTCCGTCGGGGTCGGCGTCGCGGCGGCGCCCGGTGATCCGACGCTGCCGGTACTCGAGCTCGCGCTCGAGATGGACGTGACGACGAAGCCGTCCTGATCGGCACGGTCAGGTGAGAGCTGCGGCTTGCTCGCCGCCCCGCCCACGGTCACGCCGACGACCACGGCGGCGGCGGCGACGACGACGACCGCGGCGGATATCCAGGCGGCCCGGCGCACGAGCCGAGCCCGCGACTGACGCACGTGCACCTGCTGCGCCTTCTCGCGCACCGCCTCACGGCTACCCACAGGGGCGGGCGTCGAGCCCGTCGACGTGACCTCGCTCGACGCGGAGTCGCCCGTGGACGGCGCATTCGTGGAGTCGTCGCTGGACATGGAACCTCTCGGAAAGACTGTGCGGGTGCGCGGCGGCCTCTGGTCGGAGCGCGCATCGCCCCGGGGACGGCGACCCTCCCGATGCTAGAACCCCACCCTGGGAAATGCCCAGATGCACGCCCGTGAGCCGCCGCGTGCGATACTGGGAGGTGCACCCAATGTCGGGTGTGCGGGCCAGCCCCCGCTCATTCCATCACTACGGATCGTCCGGCACGTACCTGCCGGTGAAGGAGAAGAAAACCATGGCATCCGTCACGTTCGACAACGCCACCCGTCTCTACCCGGGCGGCACGCGCCCCGCGGTCGACAAGCTGAACCTCGAGGTCGCCGACGGCGAGTTCCTGGTCCTCGTCGGCCCGTCCGGCTGCGGAAAGTCCACGTCGCTGCGCATGCTCGCCGGCCTCGAAGAGGTCAACTCGGGCCGCATCCTCATCGGCGACCGCGACGTCACCGACATCCCGCCGAAAGACCGCGACATCGCGATGGTCTTCCAGAACTACGCGCTCTACCCGCACATGACGGTCGCCGAGAACATGGGCTTCGCCCTGAAGATCGCCGGCGTCGGCAAGGAAGAGCGCGCGCAGCGCGTGCTCGAGGCGGCCAAGCTCCTCGACCTCGAGGAGTACCTGACGCGCAAGCCCAAGGCCCTCTCGGGTGGTCAGCGTCAGCGCGTCGCGATGGGTCGCGCCATCGTCCGCCAGCCGCAGGTGTTCCTCATGGACGAGCCGCTGTCGAACCTCGACGCGAAGCTGCGCGTGCAGACCCGCACCCAGATCGCCTCGCTGCAGCGCCGCCTCGGCGTCACCACGGTCTACGTCACGCACGACCAGACCGAGGCCCTCACGATGGGTGACCGCATCGCGGTGCTCAAGGACGGCATCCTGCAGCAGGTCGGCACCCCGCGCGACCTTTACGAGAAGCCGAACAACGTGTTCGTCGCCGGCTTCATCGGCTCGCCCGCGATGAACCTGTTCCCGGTCGACCTGGCCTCGGCCGGCGGCATCCAGTTCGGCAGCGCCGTCGTCGACGCCGACATCGACAAGCCCACCAACGCCACGCAGGTCATCGCCGGTGTGCGTCCGGAGGACATCGTCGTGAACCCGGCCGACGGCCAGGGCCTCTCGGTGACGGTCGACCTCGTCGAGGAGCTCGGCGCCGACGGCTACCTGTACGGCCACACCGAGATCAACGGCAAGCGCACCGACATCGTCGCGCGCGTCGACGGCCGCAGCCACCCCAACGCGGGTGAGACCGTCGTGCTGGCCCCGGTGCCGCACCACGTGCACGCGTTCGACATCGAGTCGGGCGAGCGCCTCACCAAGAAGGCGATCGCCTCCGCCTGATCGACGGACTGATCGAACCCTGAAGCGGCGCGGGTGACTCGCAAGAGCACCCGCGCCGCGCCGCATCCTGACGAAAGCCGAGCACCCGTGGTCGACTCCCTCAGCATCACCGCCAGCAGCATCGACGCGGGGCTCCTGGCCCTCCCCTGGTCGACCCCGCTCGACGAGTGGCGCAGCGACCACATCGTCTCGCTGCCCAAGGGCCTCTCCCGCCACCTCGTGCGCTTCGCCAACCTCTCGGGCCGGGTCGTCGCGGTCAAAGAGACGACCGGCGAGATGGCGCGCCGCGAATACGAGATGCTGGGCATGCTCGCCCGCCTTGACGTCCCGTGCGTCAGCCGGGTCGCCGTCATCGACGGGCGCCGCACCCCCAAGGGCGAACCGCTGCCCGCGGCGCTCGTGACCGCGCACCTGAAGTTCTCGCTCCCCTACCGCGCACTGTTCACGCAGACCCTCCGCCCGCACACCGCGGGCCGTCTCGTCGACGCGCTCGCGGCGCTCCTCGTGCGCCTGCACACCGTCGGCTTCTTCTGGGGCGACGTGTCGCTGTCGAACACGCTCTTCCGCCGCGACGCGGGCGCCTTCGCCGCGTACCTCGTCGACGCCGAGACCGGCGAGCTGCACGAGGGTGGCCTCACGCGCGGTCAGCGCGAGCACGACCTCGACGTCGCGCGCACCAACATCGCCGGCGAGATCATGGACCTCGAAGCCGGTGGCCGGCTCGAGGGCGGTGTGGATGCCGTGGCCATCGCCGACGGCATCGTGTCGTCGTACCACTCGCTCTGGGCCGCGCTCACCGACCAGGAGACGTTCCCCGCGGGCGAGGCCTGGCACATCACCGAACGCGTGCAGCGCCTCAACGACCTCGGCTTCGACATCGACGAGATGTCGATCGAGCAGACCGCCGACGGCACCCGGGTCTCCATCCAGCCGAAGGTGGTGGATGCCGGGCACCATCAGCGGCGTCTGCTGCGCCTGACGGGACTCGATGTCGAGGAGAACCAGGCCCGGCGCCTGCTCAACGACATGGACGAGTTCCGCGCCCGCGTCTCACGTCTCGGCTCCGACGAGGAGATGGTCGCCCACGAGTGGCTCACCCGCGTGTTCGAGCCCGTGATCAAGGCGATCCCGTGGGATCTGCGCAGCAAGCTCGAGCCCGCCGAGGTGTTCCACCAGGTGCTCGAGCACCGCTGGTACATGTCGCAGGCGCGCGGTCAGTCGGTGCCCATCGCCGAGGTGCTCTCGTCGTACATCGACACGGTGCTGCGCCACCGCCGCGACGAGGCGACCGTGATGGGCCCGCCCACCGAGACCATGTCGATCCCGGTCGTCACCGCACCGATCGGCACGCTCGACGACGACGCCGAAGACGTCGACTGGCGTGACCTCGTCTGAGGCGCGAGGGGCCGAAGCCCCTCGCGGACGCTCAGTATCCGACCGTGAAGCGGCCGCGGGAGTGCTTCGGGTTCTCGATCTCGTCGACGACGGCGATCGCGAAGTCCTCACCCGAGATGAACGAGTCCCCGTTCTCGTCGACGACGAGCACGTCGCCGCCGTCGCGGTAGGTGCCGTGACGCTCACCGGGGTTGAAGCCGCCGAAACCGCCGGCAGGGTGGATGAAGAACCAGTCGCGGTCGGACTGCTCCGCCTGGAGGTCGTCGAGCACGCCGATCATCTCGAGGGCCTCGGCCTTGAACTCCTCGGGGAAGCCGCTGTCGACCAGGCGCGGACCCCCCGGGGCGACGAGGCTGCCGCCGGCGCCGCCGACGACGCCGAGGCGCACGCTCTCCGGCAGCGTCGAGGCGAGCGCCTCGATGTTCGGGCGCACGAGGCCCTCCATGTCGCCGCGCGGGGCGACGGCGACCACCACGGCATCCACGCCCTGCAGTTCGGCGAGCAGGCTCGGCACGTCGAGCAGCGTTCCCTCGACGTAGGTCACGCCGGGCACGCGCGCGCCCGCGACCTTGCGCGCGACGGAGAGCACGGTGTGGCCGCGGCCGGCGGCCTCGGCGACGATGTGACGGCCGGCGTAGCCGGTGCCACCGATGACAGCGATGTTCGACATGGACATCCTTTCGTGGGTTCTCCGGTGAGAAGTCCGGTGCGCGCGGGGCTATTCCCGCGCAGGGATCATCCGCCCGCGGCGCGGATCACTCGCTCGCGGCGCGGATGGAGGCGACCTGGTAGAGCGCGACCGAGGCCGCGATGCCCGCGTTGAGCGACTCGGTCGCCGACGAGATCGGGATCGAGACGATCTGGTCGCACGTCTCGGTGACGAGGCGCGACAGACCCTTGCCCTCCGAGCCGACGACGATCACGACGGGACGGTCGGCAAGCTCGAGCGCCGGGAGCGAGATCTCGCCGCCGCCGTCGAGCCCGAGGACGAACACGCCCTGCTTCTTGAGCTCCTTCAGCGTCGTCGTGAGGTTCGGCGCCATCGCGACGGGGATGCGGGCGGCGGCGCCCGCGCTCGTCTTCCAGGCGGCGGAGTTCACCCCGGCGGAGCGGCGCTGCGGGATGATGAGCCCCTGACCGCCGAAGGCGGCCGTCGACCGGATGATGGCCCCGAGGTTCCGCGGATCGGTGACCCCGTCGAGGGCCACCAGTAGCGGCGTCTGGCCGCGGTCGACGATCTCCTCGAGGAGGTCCTGCGGGTGCGCGTACTCGTACGGGGGCACCTTGAGGGCGACGCCCTGGTGCACGCCGTCGAAGCCCGCCATGCGGTCGAGCTCGGGGCGGGTGACCTCCATCACCGGGATGCCGCGCTGCGTCGCGATCGACAGCATCTCCTTCACGCGGTCGTCCATCTCGACGCGCTGGGCGATGTAGAACGCCGTCGCGGGGATCTTCGCGCGGAGCGCTTCGAGCACGGAGTTGCGCCCCGTCACGTTCTCGGTGTCGTCGCCCGACTTCGCCTTCGGCGCGCGCGAGCCCGCCGGGCGCTGCCCGGGCTTTCCCTTGCCGCCGGCGGCGGCGTAGCGCTCGGCGGCCGCCTTGCGCTTGCCGGCCGGGTGCCACGCCCGGTCTTCGGCCTTCGGCGTCGGCCCCCGACCCTCGAGGGCACGACGGCCGTTGCCGCCGGTGCCCTTCGTGGGGCCCTTCTTCTTGCCCTTGCCCGCTGAGGGGTTGCCCGGCTTAGCCACGGTTCACACTCCAATGGGTCCCGTCGGGACCGTCTTCGAGGACGATGCCGGCATCCGCGATCGCGTCGCGGATGCGGTCGGCAGCCGCCCAGTCCTTGCCCGCGCGCGCCTCGGCGCGCTGGGAGATCAGTTCTTGCACGAGCACGTCGAGGGCCCGCGCCTCGGCGTCGTCGGCGCTCCCCTGCCACTGCGGGTCGGCGGGGTTGAGGCCGAGGATGCCCGTCATCCGGCCCACCTCGACGAGCGCGCGCGCCGCCGCGTCGCGGTCGCCCGCGTCGAGGGCGGCGTTGCCCGCACGCACCGTCTCGTGCACCACGGCGAGCGCCTGCGGCACCCCGAGATCGTCGTCGAGGGCGTCGGCGAACGCCTGCGGCAGGTCGGCGGCGACGAGCGGCAGCGCCGTGCCGAGCACGCGCGTCGCGCGCTGCTGGAACGAGCGGATGCGCCCGAGCGCCGCCTCGGCCTCGGTGAAGGTCGACGGGGTGATCTCGAGCGATGACCGATAGTGCGCCGCGGCGAGCGCGTAGCGCACGACGAGCGGATCGTTCTCGGCGAGCACGTCGTGGGCGAGCAGGAAGTTGCCGAGCGACTTCGACATCTTCTGGTCGCCGACCGTCACGAGCCCGTTGTGCAGCCAGTACCGCGCGAACGGGTCGCCCGCCGCCGTCGACTGCGCCAGCTCGTTCTCGTGGTGCGGAAAGCGCAGGTCGATCCCGCCGCCGTGGATGTCGAACTGCGGCCCCAGGTAGCGCCGGCTCATCGCCGAGCACTCGATGTGCCAGCCGGGCCGTCCCGGACCCCAGGGCGAGTTCCACGTGGCATCCACCGGCTCGTCGGGCTTCGCGGCCTTCCACAGCGCGAAGTCGTGCGGGTCGCGTTTGGCGCTCTCCGGCGCATCGGCGGCGGGCTCCATCGCGTCGATGCTCTGGTGAGTGAGCGCGCCGTAGGCGGGCCACGAACGCACGTCGAAGTAGACGTCGCCGCCCGCGGCGTAGGCGTGACCGCGGTCGATGAGGGTCTGGATGAGCTCCTGCATCTGCGGGATCGACGCGGTCGCCCGCGGCTCGTAGGTCGGCGGAAGGATGCCGATCGCGGAATACGCCGCCGTGAACTCCCGCTCCATGCGGTAGGCGAGCGCCCACCACGGCTCGGTCGCCGACCCGTTCGCCAGCACCTTGTCGTCGATGTCGGTCACGTTGCGCACGAACGTGACCCGTCCGTACCGTCGCACGAGCCACCGCCGCAGCAGGTCGAAGGCGAGCGCGGCGCGCAGGTGATGGATGCCGGGGCCCGACTGCACCGTCGGCCCGCAGACGTACATGGTGACGTTCGCCGGGTCGAGCGGCGCGAAGTCGCGCAGCGCCTGCGCCTGGGTGTCGTAGAACCTGACCGTCACCCGACCAGCCTACCGGCGGGCCTCGCCGCCTACGGTAGAACAGTGCTGTGCTGCACGTGATCGCCATCCTCGCCGCCGCCGTGCTGTTCGGCACGACCGGCACCGCGCAGGCGCTCGGGCCGGAGGGCACGACACCGCTGGCGGTCGGGGTGATGCGCATGGTGATCGGGGGCACCGCCCTCGCCGTGATCGCGTTCTCGCTCGCGGCCCTCAGCCGCCGCCGGGCACCGGACGCCATCCGCCCTCGCCTCGGCATCCGTTCGGCGCTGCTGATGCTGCTGTCGGGTGTGTGCCTCGCCGTCTACCAGCCGCTGTTCTTCCTCGGCACCGCGCGCAACGGCGTCGCCGTGAGCACCGTGATCGCGCTCGGATCGGCGCCGGTGCTGGCGGGGCTGATCGAGTGGGCGCCCACCCGACGGCTCCCCTCGGCCCGGTGGATGGGCGCCACCGCGCTCGCGACCGTCGGCGTCGTGCTGCTCGGCTTCGGCGGATCGGCCGGATCGGGCGGCACCGACCCGATCGGGGTCGCCGGCGCGGTCGGAGCCGGAGCGTCTTTCGCGATCATCGCGAACGTGCAGCGCCGCCTGCTGGATGCCGGATGGGACGCCTTCACCATCGTCGGCGCCATGGGCGCGGCGGCCGCCGCCGTCAGTGCGCTCGCACTGCCGTTCGTCGACGTGTCGTGGGCGGGGCAGCCGCGCGGTCTCGCTCTCGTGCTGTGGCTCGGCCTTGCGACGATCGCCGTCGCCTACGTGCTGTTCACCTGGGGGCTGCAGGGCGTGTCGGCGGCGACCGCCGCGACCCTCACCCTCGCCGAGCCGCTGACGGCCGCGCTGCTGGGCCTGACGGTGCTCGGAGAGCGCCTCTCCCCGACCGCCGTCGCCGGGCTCGTCGTGCTCGCGGCGGGCCTCGCGCTCCTCGCCCGCGGCGCCCGCGGCTCGCGGGGGCGGAGCGCGTCACGCCCGTCCGGCGCGGCGGACGACCCGGCCCCGTACGCAGTGGAGGGCTGAGCTCTCCCCGCATCCATCCCGCCTGCCCCACCCCAACTGCAAGGGATCGTGTGCGACACGCCGAGCAGCACCCTGCGCACGCGGCGTGTCGACCTCAATCCCTTGCAGTTGCGCACGACGGCGAGGGGTGGATGCCACGCACCCGCCCCGAAAGTCGATGCGCGTCGACGACCGCTTTCGCGGCACCGGTGCCGGGCGCGCAGCTGCGGCACATCGTCGCGCAGGCCCGGGAGCGCGGCATCCGGAGCCTCTGGCTCGAGACGGGATCGGCGGATGCCTTCATCTCGGCCCGTGCGCTTACGCGAGCGAGGGGTTCGCCCCGTGCCGGCCGTTCGAGGGCTACGCGCCCGATCCGCTCTCCACCTTCATGACACGGGACGTCTGAGCCGTCAGCGCGGCACGACGAGCGCGGCGGCGTACGCCGCGACGCCCTCCCCCGTGCCCGTGAAACCGAGCCCGTCGGTCGTCGTCGCCGACAGCGACACCGGCGCTCCGAGGGCCGCGGAGAGCACCGTCTCCGCCTCCGTCCGCCGGGCGGACAGCCGCGGGCGGCGCGCTTGCACCTGCACCGAGACGTTGCTGATCGAGAATCCCGCCTCCTCGACGAGGCGGCGCACGCGGGCGAGGAACGCCTTGGCGTGCGCGCCGGCGTATTCGGGCCGGTCGGTGCCGAAGTGCGTGCCGATGTCGCCGAGCCCGGCGGCGGAGAGCACCGCGTCCACGATCGCGTGCGCGACGGCGTCTCCGTCGGAGTGCCCCCGGAGCCCCTGCTCCCCCGGCCACTCCAGCCCGGCCAGCCAGAGCGCGTCGTCACCGCCGAACGCGTGCACGTCGGTGCCGATGCCGACCCGCGGAACAGTCATCGCGGCTCCGCCCGGAGCGGCACCCGCACCCGGTTCGGCGTCTGCCTCGGACCGCAGCAGCGCGCGCGCACGGTCGAGATCGCCGGGGGTCGTGATCTTGAAGCCGCGCTCGTCGCCGGCGACCGTCCAGACCGCTCCGCCCGCCGCCTGCACCAGCGCGGCGTCGTCGGTGTGGTCGGCGGATGCCTCGGCGTACGCCTCGTCGAGCACCGTCCTGCGGAACCCCTGCGGCGTCTGCGCGGCGGCGAGCGCCGACCGGTCGACCGCCTCGACCACGGCGCCCTCGTCGACGCGCTTGATCGTGTCGACGACGGGGAGCACCGGCAGCACCGCGTCGTGGCCGTCGCGGACGGCGTCGATCACCCGCTCGAACACGGCAGGCGGCGTCAGGGCGCGTGCGGCGTCGTGCACGAGCACGACATCGACGTCGGCCCAGACGGCGTGCAGGCCCGCCGCGACCGACTGCTGACGGGTCGGACCGCCGGGCACCACGCTCACGAGGTCGTGACGGTCACCCGCGACCTCGCGCGCCTCGGTCAGCGCGTCGCCGACGCGGCTCGGCGGGGCGACGACGATCACCTGCGCGAGCGGCGCGGCGAACACCGCGACGAGCGCGTGATGGAGCACCGTATGCTCGTCGAGACCGACGAACGCCTTCGGCACACCCGCGCCCAGGCGCTCCCCCGACCCGGCGGCCACCACGATGACGGCGACGCGCGGAACGGGGACGATATCGCTGCTGCTCATGCCCTCGACCCTAGCGAGGGCGCGGGACGAGCGAGGCGCGGGAGAAGGTCAGCTCGCGAGAACCTCGTCGAGCACGCCGCCGGCGTGCTCCTCGTCGGCCTTCAGCGCCAGCGCGATCTCGGAGATGAGGATCTGACGCGCCTTGGCGAGCATCCGCTTCTCTCCGGCCGACAGGCCGCGGTCCTGGTCACGGCGCCACAGGTCGCGCACGACTTCGGAGACCTTGATGACATCGCCCGACGCGAGCTTCTCGAGGTTCGCCTTGTACCGGCGCGACCAGTTCGTGGGCTCCTCGGTGAAGGCGGCGCGCAGCACGTCGAAGACGCGCTCGAGCCCGTCCTTGCCGATCACGTCGCGAACGCCGACCAGATCGACGTTGTCCGCCGGGACCTCGATGATGAGGTCTCCCTGCGTGACATTCAGCTTCAGGTACTTCTTGGTCTCGCCCTTGATGATCCGGTCTTTGACCTCGATGATCGTCGCGGCGCCGTGATGCGGATAGACGACCGTCTCGCCAACCTCAAAAAGCATGCAGTTATGTCCTTTCGGCAACCTCAAGGATACCACAGCCGACATACGCTAAGGTTCGCCAGCTGGCGCCTCGCGCGACCCGCCTGCGGCCCCGGCCGCGGGCCGACGGGCGGCGCGGGCGCACCCTAGAATGGTGACGCACCGCCGCTCGCGGCGGGTGCCCCGCATCGTCACCTGGAGGACCCGTGAACACGCGCCGCCTCGCGCCCGTCGCCCTCGCCGCCGCCGTCCTGCTGGGCGTGACCGGCTGCGCCATGATCTCGCCCCAGGCGACGACCATCCCCTACTCCCCCGCCGACGGCGTGAACGTGCCCGCGTCGGGCCCCCTGAAGGTGCGCAACGCCCTCTTCGTCGCCGACGAGTCGGGCGAGAACGCCAACTTCCTCGCCGCGATCATCAACGACACCGACGCGGCGGAGACGCTGCTCGTCGGCGTCGACGGCGCCAACAAGAGCGTGCGGGTGCCCGCGCACTCGAGCGTGAGCCTCGGGTTCGACGACGCCGAGCCGCTGCTGTTCGAGGGTCTCGACACCCCCGCGGGCGCCGACGTCGACGTGACGTTCCAGTCGGGCGACGGCGAAGGCGTGCAACAGGCCGTGCCCGTGCTCGACGGCACGCTGGAGTACCTTGCCGACTTCGTTCCGAAGAGCTGACCCGCCGCCGGCTCAGGCCTCGAAGCGGTACCCGAGGCCTCGCACGGTGAGGAGCATCACGGGCTCCGACGGATTCTGCTCGATGCGCGAGCGGATGCGCTTGATGTGCACGTCGAGCGTCTTCGTGTCGCCGAAGTAGTCGCTGCCCCACACCCGATCGATCAGCTGGCCGCGCGTGAGCACCCGGCCCGCGTTGCGCATCAGCACCTCGAGCAGCTCGAATTCCTTCAGCGGCATGGCGATGACCGCCCCGTCGACCGAGACGGTGTGCCGGTCGATGTCGATCACCACGCGGCCGCCGTCGACGATGCGGTCGTCGACGTCGACCTCCTGCACCGCCGCACGGCGCAGCACCGCGCGCATGCGGGCGAGCAGCTCGCGCGACGAGTAGGGCTTCGTGACGTAGTCGTCGGCGCCGAGCTCGAGCCCGACGACGATGTCGACCTCCGAGTCCTTCGCCGTCAGCATGATGATCGGCGTCTTCGCGGTCGTGCGAATGACGCGGCACACCTCGGTGCCCGGCATGCCGGGGAGCATCAGGTCGAGCAGCACGATGTCGGTGCCGCGCGAGGCGAAGGCGTCGAGGGCGGCGGGTCCGTCCTCCGCGATCTCGACCTCGAAGCCCTCCCGCTGCAGCAGGTAGGCGAGCGGGTCGGCGAGATCCGGCTCATCCTCGACGATCAGGACGCGGGTCATGACGGGTCTCCTTTCGTCGGCGCGACATCGCGGGCCGCCCTGGGCTTGCTCTTGTTCTTCTGCTTCTTCGGCTTGGTGCGCCGACTGCCCTTGACGAGCGTGTTCTCGGGCGGCTCGACGACGCTCAGCCGCACCGTGAACGTCGAGCCGCGCCCGGGCCGCGACCACAGCTCGACTTCGCCGCCGTGCCGCTGCACCGCGTGCTTCACGATCGACAGGCCGAGCCCGGTGCCCCCGGTGCGGCGCGAGCGCGCCTGATCGGCGCGGTAGAACCGCTCGAACACCCGCTCCTGGTCGCCCTCGGGGATGCCGATGCCGCGGTCGGTGACGGCGATCTCGACGACGCGGTCGTCGGCCTTCACGCCGACGCCCACCTGCGCGCCCGGCGGGGAGTACGCGACCGCGTTGGCCACGAGGTTGCCGATCGCCTCGGTGAGCACCTGCACGTCGCCGCGCACGTACGCGCCCCGCGCCCCGCCCCGCACGATCGCGATGCCGGCGGCGTCGGCGGCTATCGACTGCGACTCGATGGCCGCCGCGACGACCTCGTCGACCGACACGTCGCGCAGCTCCGTCAGGTCGTCGGCCGACTGCAGGCGCGACAGGTTCATGATGCGCGAGGTGAGCTGGCCGAGCCGGGATGCCTCCGCGCTCAGCCGCGCCGCGAATCGCCGCACCTGGTCGGGGTCGTCGGCGGCCGAGTCGATGGCCTCGGCGAGGAGGGTGATGGCGCCCACCGGGGTCTTCAGCTCGTGGCTCGTGTTGGAGACGAAGTCGCGCCGCATCTGCTCGACCCGCTCGTGCTCGGTGATGTCGCGGATGACGATGAGGGTGAGGCGCGGCGTGATGACGCTCGCCCGCGCGGTGACGAGGCGCTGCTCGACGCCGCGGCGCAGCCGCAGGGTCGCGCTCTCGGGGCGTGCGGCGCGGCGCGCGGCGCGCACGACGGCGCGCAGCTCTTCGCCCGGCAACGAGGAGCCCTCGTGCATGTCGAACAGCTCCGCGGGCGCCGAGGCGGCGACGACCTGCAGCGACGCGTCGACCACCACGGCCGCCTCGTCCATCCCCTGGAGCACGGCCCGCGTGCCGTCGGGCAGTTCGAGCGACGCTTCGACGCGCGCCCGGTCGCGGGTGCGCAGCGCCAACAGCACCAGGGCGGCGAGCCCGCCGCCGATGACCGCACCGACGGCCAGGGCGACGATCGCCAGCTGCGTCGAGTCCATGCCCCCAGCGTAGGGTGGGCGGAAGGCGGCATCCGACGCGGACCGCCCCGCCGACGGCGCGTCGCAGCACTGTTCACCGCACCGGCACCGTTCGTTAACCTTCGCTGGTTAACTTCGGCGGGAGGATCGGCGCGGGCCGTGACCAGAGGTCACGCACCCCGGCATCCGTGCCGCCCCAACCCCTCGAGGAGAGACCGAAGATGCGCGAAGTTTTCCACCAGTCGCTGGAGGACGTGCGGGCCCGCCTGGTCGAGATCGGCGAACTCGTGACGGTCGCCATCGACAAGGCGACCCGCGCGTTCAGTACGAGCGACGTGGCGCTGGCCGAAGAGGTCATCGAAGCCGACCAGGTGATCGACGACAAGGCGATCGCCCTCGACGAGCTGGCGATCCAGATCCTGGCGCGCCAGCAGCCCGTCGCGCGCGACCTCCGCATCGTCGTCGCGGCGCTGCGCGTGAGCGCGTCGCTCGAGCGCATGGGCGACATCGCGGAGCACATCGCGCAGCTGACCCGCATGCGCTTCCCCGAGCGGGCGATCCCGAAGGGCCTGAAGAACACCTTCACGCAGATGGGCGAGCTCGACGTCGAGGTGGCGCGCACCCTCACCGAGCTACTGCGCACGGAAGACCTCGCGCTCGTCGAGACGCTCCGCAACCTCGACGACCAGCTCGACGACCGCCACCTGGCCGTCTTCGAGAAGGTGCTCAGCGACAACTGGCAAGGCGAGGCGGCGGCGACCGTCGACGCGACGCTCGCGAGCCGCTACCTGGAGCGCTTCGCCGACCACGCCGTCTCGGTCGCCAAGAAGGTCGCCTACCTCGCCACCGGCGACTGGACGCCCGACACCAACACCATCGCCGCGAGCGGCGAGCTGCTCGACTGATCACGACGCGCCCGGAGCGCGACGCGAACGCAGAAGAGGGGATGCCACGTGGCATCCCCTCTTCTCGGCTGCGACCGCTCGGGTCAGTGCTTGCCCTGGTTCGCCACGGCGGCGGCTCCCGCGGCCGCGGCCGCGGGGTCGAGGTAGCGGGCGGGCTCGATGGGCTCGAAGTTCTCGTCGAGCGTGTAGACGAGCGGGATGCCCGTGGGGATGTTCAGCTCGGCGATGTCGGCGTCGCTGATCTTGTCGAGGTGCTTCACGAGGCCGCGCAGCGAGTTGCCGTGCGCCGTGACGAGCACGGTCTTGCCGCTCGCGAGGTCGGGCTTGATCTCCGCCTCCCAGTACGGCAGCAGGCGGTCGATGACCATCTTCAGCGACTCGGTGCGGGGCACCTCGCCGTCGATGTCGGCATAGCGCGGGTCGTGGATCTGGCTGTACGGGGAGTCGTCGTCCAGCGGCGGCGGCGGCACATCGAACGAGCGGCGCCACAGCATGAACTGCTCGTTACCGAACTCCTCGAGGGTCTCAGCCTTGTCCTTGCCCTGCAGGGCGCCGTAGTGGCGCTCGTTGAGGCGCCACGAGCGCTTCACCGGGATCCACAGCCGGTCGGCGGTGTCGAGGGCGATGTTCGCCGTCTGGATCGCACGGCTGAGCACCGACGTGTGCAGCACGTCGGGCAGGATGCCCGACTCTTTCAGCAGCTCGCCGCCGCGGGCGGCCTCGCCGCGCCCCTGCTCGGTGAGGCGCACATCGACCCAGCCCGTGAACTGGTTCGTCTTGTTCCACTCGCTCTGCCCGTGGCGGAGGAGGATCAGCGTGTAGGGAGCGGTCATGCTCGTCATCCTACCGAGGAGGGCGCTGGCACACTGGGGATATGTCGCCGGAAAAACCGCCCCGATCCCGGAGCGGTCCCGCGGCGGGCGTCGTCGGCCAGGTCACCCGCGGCACGACGAACACGAACCGCCTGCGCCGCGTCGATCGGTGGATCGCGCGGCACCCGGTGCTGCGCCGCACCGACGATCCGCTGGTCGTCGACCTGGGCTACGGCGCGAGCGGGGTGACGGCGTTCGAGCTCGAGGCGCGGCTGCACCGCGCGCGGCCGGATGTCGAGGTCGTCGGCCTCGAGATCGACCTCGCCCGCGTCGCCCGCGCCGAGGCTCAGCTCGCCGACGTGCGCGCCGGGCGCACCCCGTTCTCCCCCGACGCGCACGTCTCGTTCGGCCGAGGCGGGTTCGAAGTGCCCCTGCCGGGCACCGAGCGCCGGCCCGCGGTGATCCGCGCCTTCAACGTGCTGCGGCAGTATGACGAGGGCGAGGTCGCGGCAGCGTGGCAGCGGATGAGCGCGCGGCTGCAGCCGGGCGGAATGCTCGTCGAGGGCACCTGCGACGAGCTCGGCCGCGTGTGCACGTGGATCGAGGTGGGGGCGGATGCCACGCCCCGCTCGCTCACGCTGTCGCTCCGCCTCGCGGGGCTCGCCTCCCCCGCGATCGCCGCCGAGCGGCTGCCGAAGACGCTCATCCACCGGAACGTGCCCGGCGAGCGCGTGCACGCGTTCCTCGCGGCGCTCGAGACGGAATGGGTGCGCGCGGTGGCGGCGGCCCCGTTCGGCGCCGAGCAGCGGTGGCGCACCGCGCTCGAGGCGCTCGCCGCGGCGGGCTGGCCCGTGCAGGGCCGCTCGCGCTGGCGCCTCGGCGAGGTCACCGTGCCGTGGGAGGTCGTCGCGCCGGCGTGACCCCGACGCGGTCGGCGCCTCGCCCCCCGCGCTCCGCGCCTCGCGCTCCGGGGCTCAGACCCGCGGAAGCGCGGCGCGGGCGTCGGCGGCGGTCATCCCCGCGGCGGTCATGAGGTCGACCGCGAGGGGGCGGAACGCGCCGATGAGGTTCTGGTCGACGCTCGACCGGCCCGCCGCCAGCGCGGCCGGGTCGAGACGCGTCGCGACGGAGCGCACCGCCTCCCGCGCGACCGGCTCGTAGGAGATGTCGACGAGCACGTCGGGCAGCAACCGCGCGGCGGCGGCCAGCTCGCCGAGCAGGTCGGCGGCGACCGGGCGCGGGGCGCCGTCGTCGCAGAGGTACACCACACGCCGGGCGATCACGCGGAGGTTGCGGGTCGCGAGATCGAGGTGCGTGCGCACCCGCTCCTGCCGGTCGAACTCGCTGCGCTGACGGTGCAGGAACGGCGAGATGCGGGCGATCGCGGCCCCCGACTCGATGCTCTCGCGCCAGGCATCCAACGGTCCCTGCAGGGCGCGTGCCTTCTCGAGCCCGCGCTCGGCGCGCCGCCGGTCGCCGGCGCGCAGCGCCTGCACGAGGGTCAGCACCGCGTCGTCGAACGCGGCGAGCACGACCGCGCCCTCCTGCGCCACCTGACGCAGGGGGCTCCGCGGCACGAGGGCGGTGACCAGCAGAGCCGCCACGCCCCCGACGATGCCGTCGACGAGCCGCAGGAACGGCACGCTCGCCGGGATCACCATCACGATCGCGGCCTGGATGGCCGCCGCGATCGCGAACCCCGGCTGGTCGTTCAGGAACCGCGCGACGACGAGGCTGACGGCGAGCGTGATCGCCAGCTGCCACCAACCGATGCCGGCGATGAGCACGATGAGCTCGGCGACCAGGATGCCGACGATCATGCCGATCACGGTCTCGAGCACCCGCCGCGGCCGCGCGTCGCGCACGAGTCCGAGGCTCGACACCGTCACGGTCGCCGCGAGGAGCGGCGCCGCGTGACCGAGCACGTAGTGCGCGAACGCGAACGCCGCCGTCGCGGCGATGACGATCTGCGCGACCGCACCGGCCGACTCGCGCACCCGCTCGATGCGGCGCCGCGGCGACAGCCGCGCCCGCCACCCCGTGCGGACGGCCACCGAGCTGGTCTGCGGGTCGGGCGCGCTCATCGTCGCCCCGTCAGCGGCGGCGCGAGAGGCGCGGCAGGCGCGGCACGGCGGCGGTGCGCCCGGCGTCGGGCGGCACGATGACCTCTTGAGCGGCGGCGACGGCGCCGTCGCTCGTCCCGACCGTCAGCGTCGCGTCGACGGGCGTCGCCCGGCGGACGAGCGCGAGCGCGATCGGTCCTTCCTCGTGGTGGCGCGCGACCGAGGTCACGACGCCCACGGTCTCGGCGTCCGCGGCGCCGTCACCCGTACGGGCCGACACCGCGGCGCCCACCTCGGGCAGCACCGCTTCGCTGCCGTCGAGCTGCAGCAGCACGAGGCGGCGGGGCGGATGCCCGAGGTTGTGCACCTTCGCGACCGTCTCCTGCCCGCGATAGCACCCCTTGTCGAGGTGCACGGCGGTGCGGAGCCAGTCGACCTCGTGCGGCAGGGTGCGCGCGTCGGTGTCGAACGCGCCCTCGCGGTCGGCGCGGGGGCGCCACGCCGCGACCCGCAGGGCGTCGACAGCGAGGTGGCCGGCGACCGGCTGCGTGCCGGCGACGGCGGCGGCGGCGAGCGCCTCGTCGTCGGCGGTCTCGACGATCGCCTCGGCCCAGTCGCGCTCGTCGCCCGGGTGCGGGTCGGTCAGGGCATAGCCCCACCCGCCGATCCCGACGCCGGGCCACGGGTCGTGCCACACGGCGGCGGAGCGGAGCGCCCCGACCGCGGCGGCCGTCCCCCCGACGACGCGGTGGGTGTCCGAGGCATCCTGCACCTCTACGCGAAGCCGGAACCGCATGCGCGTGAGCCATGCGGCGAGCGCCGCGGCGCGGGAGCGCTCCACGATCAGCCAGGTGCGTTCGCCGTCGTCGACGACGGATGCCGCGTGCTCGATGTGCCCCTGCGGGTCGAGCACCAGCAGCTCGGTGCTCTCGCCGGGCGCGAGGGCGGCGAGCGACTGCGAGGTGATCGAGTCGAGCCAGGTGAGCCGGTCGGGCCCGGCGATGGTCAGCACGGTGCGCCCGGACAGCGGGGCGAGCGCCCGGCCGTCGGCGAGCTCTCGCTGCTCGCGCAGCGGCGATCCGACGTGGGCGAGGCCCTCCGCGTCGACGACGGCGCCCGGCACGCCGACATACGGCGCCGCGGCGGCGGCCGCCGGCGTCTCGGGGGCGGTCACGCTCACTCGGCTCGGGCGAGGCGCGCCGAGGCGTGCGCGGAGAGCGGGCTGCCGAGGGCGGCGATGTCCCACGCCCACAGCAGGTGACCGTCGACGTAGCCGTACATGCGGGATGCCGAGGCGTACGGCTTCGCGCTCGCGGGGCGGACGATGGCGTCGGTCGCGAGGTCGATGCGGGGCCCGCGCGCCTGGCCGAGGTACAGCTCGCAGATGCCGTCGGAGTGCACGATCGCGACCTCGAGGTCGAACCCGCCCTCTTCGGTGCGCAGCGCCTCGACGTCGTCGACGGTGCGCGCGCTCTCGCGCGCGGTCACGGCGGGCAGGAGCGCCGGGCCGGGGTCATCTGTGCCGGCGGGACGGGCGAGGCGCCAGTACCCGGTCTCGGCGACGAGCGGGGTGCGCGTGTCGTCCTCGCCGATCAGCCAGGCGCTCGCGGTGTAGTTGACGTAGTCGCCGCCGTCGTGGCTGAAGCTCACCCGGTGGGCGAACTCGCCCTCGAACCGGGTGCCGTCCGCCTCGTAGTCGATGACGCCGGTGCCTTCCCAGACGCCCAGCAGCCACGACAGCGGAACGATGTCCGCCGGCAGATCGGTCGGAAGATCGAACACGGCGCTCAGCGCTGGCCGCGGTAGAGGTTCTTGATCACGACGCCCGAGACGAAGACGATCGCGAGCGAGGCGAGCGCGAGGAGCCCCACGAAGAAGAGTTCGAGTGCGACGAGGTCCATGCCCTCACTCTACCCGTCCGTGCCCGGCGGAGCGCGCGGCTACGCGGAGAACATGCTGGCAAGGCCGAGACCGAGCCCGATGAGCCCCATCACCGCCATCGCGCCGAGGGCGCTCGCCGCGACGCGGCGCAGGAACCCTTCGGCGTGGCCGTAGGCGAACTGCACCACGAAGGCCAGCACGATGCAGCCGGCCAGACCCACCGGCATCCATGCCGCGCGCCAGTCGGGCGGGGCGACGAAGCCGATCACGACCGCGATCACCGCGGCCGCCACCCACACCGCCACGATGCCGCCGAAGCCGCCGCGCGGCGCCAGTCCGGGGATGCTCATCCCCCCATCATGGCCGATCGCGGCGCCGTCCGGGGGCGCCGCGACGAGGTCCTAAGATGAAGCCACGGCCCGCTCGACCGGCCGGAAGGGACCGTATGGCTCAGCTTCTCGTCTTGAGTTCCGCCCTCGGCGGAGGCCCCGTCCTGCCCGCGCTCGAACTGCTCAGCCATCGCGTGCGGCAGATCCCCGCCGAACCGGCGCAGCTGGTCGGGGCGCCGAGCGCCGACGTCATCTTCGTCGACGCGCGCACCGACCTCGTCGGCGCGAAGTCGCTGTGCAAGATCCTCAACACGACGGGTCTGGATGCCCCGCTGGTGCTCGTCGTCACCGAGGGCGGCCTCACGGCCGTCTCGACCGACTGGGGCATCGACGACGTCATCCTGCTGAACGCCGGCCCCGCCGAGGTCGACGCTCGCGTCCGGCTCGCGATGGGTCGCCAGAGTGCCGAGCAGGTCTCCAGCCGCATCCAGACCTCGGGCATCACGATCGACGAGTCGTCGTACTCGGCGAAGGTGCACGGCAAGCCGCTCGATCTCACGTACAAGGAGTTCCAGCTGCTGCACTTCTTCGCCACGCACCCGTCCCGGGTGTTCACGCGCGAGCAGCTGCTGAGCGAGGTGTGGGGCTACGACTACTTCGGCGGCACCCGCACCGTCGACGTACACGTGCGGCGTCTGCGCGCCAAGCTCGGCGATCTCGAGCAGCTGATCGGCACCGTGCGCAACGTCGGCTACCGCTTCAACGTGTACGAGGACGACCAGGTGCCGGCGCCCAAGGAGCGCGCCGGCACCTGAGGCCGCCCGCACCGGCATCCACCCGGTTAACGCGTCGGTCACGACACCCTGCAATGATGAGGGGATGATCGACACCGACGTTGTGGACACCGGTTTGGGCGACGCGGATGACGACGACTTCGACGAGACCGTCGAGGTCGACGATTCACAGCTGCCCGCCCACCGCTACATGGACCGCGAGCTCAGCTGGCTCGCCTTCAACCAGCGGGTGCTGGAGCTGGCCGAAGACCCGGCGCTCCCGGTGCTCGAACGCGCGAACTTCCTCGCGATCTTCGCCTCGAACCTCGACGAGTTCTTCATGGTGCGGGTCGCCGGGCTCAAGCGCCGCATCATGACCGGCCTCGCCGTGCCCACGAACGTCGGCCGCGCTCCGGCGGACGTGCTCGCCGACATCTCCGAGAGCGCGCACGCGCTGCAGCTGCGGCATGCCCGCGTGTGGCTCGACCTCGTCCAGCCGGCCCTCACCGACGCCGGCATCGAGGTGGTCACCTGGGCCGAGCTCTCCGACGACGAGCGCGCGTCGCTGTACGAGTACTTCCAGGCGCAGGTGTTCCCCGTGCTCATGCCGCTCGCGGTCGACCCGGCGCACCCGTTCCCGTACATCTCGGGGCTGTCGCTGAACCTCGCGATCCGCATCCGCAACGCCAAGACGGGGCGGCAGGAGTTCGCCCGCCTCAAGGTGCCGCCGATGCTCCCCCGCTTCGTCGAGGTGCCGGGCTCGTCGGCCTCTGGCCGCGCCCGCTACCTGCCGCTCGAGCAGCTCATCGCCCACCACCTCGGCGACCTGTTCCCCGGCATGGAGATCCTCGAACACCACACCTTCCGCCTCACGCGCAACGAGGACGTCGTGATCGAGGAGGACGAGACCGAGAACCTCATCCAGGCCCTCGAGGCCGAGCTGCTGCGCCGCCGGTTCGGCCCGCCGATCCGCCTCGAGGTGACCGAGGAGATGGACGACGTCACCCTCGATCTGCTGATCGACGAGCTCGAGGTCACCGCGCAGGAGGTCTACCGCCTCCCCGGGCCGCTCGACCTGCGGGGTCTGTTCGACCTCGCCAAGATCGATCGCCCCGAGCTGCATTACCCCGCGCACGTGCCCGTGACCGCGACGGCCTTCCAGCCCGCCGAGCAGAACGGCCGCGCCGACCTGTTCGCCGCGATCCGCAAGGGCGACGTGCTCGTGCACCACCCCTACGAGTCGTTCACGACGAGCGTCGTCGCCTTCCTCGAGCAGGCGGCGCGCGACCCGCACGTGCTCGCCATCAAGCAGACCCTGTACCGCACCTCCGGCGACAGCCCGATCGTGCAGGCCCTCATCGACGCCGCCGAGCGGGGCAAGCAGGTGCTCGCCCTCGTCGAGGTGAAGGCGCGCTTCGACGAGGCCGCGAACATCGTCTGGGCCCGCAAGCTCGAGAAGGCCGGCGTCCACGTCGTCTACGGTCTCGTGGGCCTGAAAACCCACTGCAAGCTGTTGCACGTCATCCGCGAGGAAGACGGGATGCTCCGCAGCTACAGCCACATCGGCACGGGCAACTACAACCCGAAGACCAGCCGCCTCTATGAGGACTTCGGCCTCTTCACCGCCGACGAGCAGGTCGGCCGCGACCTCACCCGCCTGTTCAACGAGCTGTCCGGCTACGCGATCGAGAAGAAGTTCAAGCGGCTGCTCGTCGCGCCGCTGCACCTGCGCAAGGGCCTCCTCCGCCTCATCGAGAAGGAGCGCCGCAACGCCCTCGAGGGCAAGCCCGCGCACATCCGCATCAAGGTCAACTCGATGGTCGACGAGCAGATCATCGACGCCCTCTACCGCGCCAGCCAGGCCGGCGTGCGGGTGGATGTCTGGGTGCGCGGCATCTGCTCGCTGCGCCTCGGGCTCGAGGGGGTGAGCGAGAACATCACGGTGCGCTCGATCCTCGGGCGCTATCTCGAGCACTCGCGCATCTTCGCGTTCGCGAACGACGGCGACCCGCAGGTGTACATCGGCAGCGCCGACATGATGCACCGGAACCTCGACCGTCGCGTCGAGGCCCTCGTGCGGGTCGTCGCGCCCGCGCAGGTCAAGGAGCTCATCGACTTCTTCGACCTCGCCTTGAGCGACGGCACGAGCTCGTGGCGGCTGCAGCCCTCCGGCGACTGGGAGCGGCACTCGGTCGGCGCCGACGGCAAGCCGCTCATCGACCTGCAGGACCGCACCATGCTGCAGGTGCAGCGCCGCCGCCGCGGACGAGCGGTGCGATGACCGAGACCGCCGTCTACGCCGCCGGCGGGGTGGTGTGGCGCGTCGTCGCGGGAAAGCTCCACATCCTCGTCATCCACCGCACCGCGTACGCCGACGTCACGCTGCCCAAGGGCAAGGTCGATCCGGGTGAGGCGCTCGCCGAGACCGCCGTGCGCGAGATCTTCGAGGAGACCGGCATCCGCGTCGCCCTCGGCATCCCGGTGGGCGTCTCCCGCTACCGCATGCCGCGCGGCCGGCAGAAGATCGTGCACTACTGGGCCGCCGAGGCGACCGACGACGCGATCCGCGCCTCGGCGTTCGTGCCGAACAAGGAGATCGCCGCGATCGAGTGGGTCACGCCGCGCAAGGCGCTCGGCTACCTCTCCTACCCGGTCGACGTCGAGATCGTCGAGCAGTTCCTGCGGTACGTCGACGACGGCGTGCTCGAGACGTTCCCGATCGTCGTGATGCGCCACGCCAAGGCGCTGCCGCGCGACGACTGGAAGGGCGCCGACGCCGCCCGGCCGCTGACCGCCCGCGGCACCCGGCAGGCCGCCGCCGCCGTCGGGCCGCTGCGCGCGTTCGGCATCCGCCGCATCGTCTCGAGCGACGCCGTGCGCTGCGTGACGACCGTCACCCCGCTCGCCGCGGCCCTCGGCCGCAAGGTCCACCGCACGCCGCTGCTCAGCCAGGATGCCTGGGAGGAGGGCACCTCAGACCCCCGCACGGTCATCGGGCAGCGCGTGCGCGCGCGCAAGCCCGCCGTGCTCTGCAGTCACGGACCGGTGCTGCCCAGCATCCTCAGCGAACTCGCCCTCGCCACCGGCACCATGCGCGGCTCCTACCTCGGCAGCGCGTCGACGCTCCAGCCGGGCGCCTTCTCGGTCGTGCACCTGTCGGCCACGAACCCCGGGTCGGGGATCGTCGCGATCGAGACGCACGAGCCGAAGGTCTGAGTGGAAGAGCTCCGCCTGGCGTGGGCACGGGTCCCGGGCGGTGCCGGAGCCGGTGCCGGCGCCGGGCGGGCCGCGCGCCGTGCCGTGGCCTGGGATCTGCTGCGGGTGCTCCTCGCGCGGGAGGGGTGGCCGGATGCCGTCCTGTCGAACCCCTGCGCGCGATGCGGCGGTCCGCACGGCGCGGTGCAGGTCTCCGGCGCGCCGTGGCGGGCGGCGGTGAGCTACGCCGGCGGGGCGGCGGTGGCGGCGATCCACCCCGACCGGGCGACGAGGTTCGCGGTGGATGCCGAGGTGCTCGCCGATCCGGTCCGCGACCAGGCAGGCGGCGCCCCGGGCGGGCTGCTGCGCTGGGTGCGCGTCGAGGCGGTGCTGAAGGCGGACGGTCGCGGCCTGCGCGGCGACCCGGACGCTGTCGTGATCGAGGAGACCGCCGCCGGATGGCGCGCGCGGATGCCGCCGGAGCCCACGACCTACGCGGGACGCGAGGTGGACGGTCCGCCCGGCATCCTCGTCGCGGCTGCCGTCGCGGCGCCCCTGTGAGGCAGTGGCCGGCCGGCCCGGCTGCCCGCTCGCCCGGTGCTCGCTCGCTCACCCGTCGCAAAGTGCGGTTATGGGCCCCGATAGCCGCAATGTGGGCCGGATGAAGAATCGCGCCCGCCGCTCACCCGTCGCATACTGCGGCTATCACGCCGGGTAGCCGCGATCCGCGCCGGATGAAGGAGGGCGCGCGGGCCGTCAGCGGCGGGCGACGGGGAGGGGCGGGAGGGCGGGCTCATCCAGCCACGCCGAGAAGAGCTGTCCCAGGTCGCGGCCGACGACCTCGGCGGCGAGAGCGCGGAAGTCATCGCTGGTGGCGAGGGCATGCCGATACTGGCTCGCCCACTGCGTGAGCAGCCGGGTGAACGCGAGCTCGCCGATCTCGCAGCGCAGCGCATACAGGGTGAGCGCACCCCGCTTGTACACGCGGTCGTCGAACATGAGGTCGGGGCCGGGGTCGGCGAGCAGCAGGTCCTGCGGCAGCGCGCGCAGCCGCGCGTGGTGCTTCGCCGCCTTCTGCGCGACAGTCGCGGTGCCGGATGCCTCGAACCACAGCCATTCGGCGAAGCACGCGAACCCCTCGTTGAGCCAGATGTCCCGCCACCGCCCGATGCCCACGCTGTTGCCGAACCACTGATGCGCCAGCTCGTGCGCGATGAGGCGCTGCTCCTGCGGCACGAGGTGATTCGCCCCGAACACCGCCATCCCCTGCGCCTCCAGCGGGATCTCCAGCTCGTCGGCGGTGACGACGAGGGCGCAGTCCTCCTGCGGATAGGGGCCGAAGGCGTCGGTGAAGAGCGCGAGCATGCGGGGCACGTCGGCGAAAGCCCGGTCCACCGCGGCGCGGAGTGCCGGCGGCGAGACGACCCGCGCGCCCACCCCGTCCACGCCGCCCTCCCCTGCGAGGGGCCGCTCCTCGTACGCGCCGACGTGCACCGCCGCGAGGTACGTCGCGACGGGGACGTCGGATGCCGCGGTCACCGTCACACGCCCGCCGACGACCGCACGCGTCAGCGGGCGGCCCGTCGGAACGGGGAGGTAGCCGGCATCCGTCGTCACGGCGATGCGCATGCGCGCGCGGGCATCGGGCCTGTCATTGCAGGGGAACCACGTCGGCGCGCCGGTCGGCTGCGCCGCGACGAGGGCGCCGTCCTCGAGCTCCTCCCAGCCGATCGTGCCCCACCGCGAGCGCCGCGGCGCCGGCGCGCCGGCGTACACGACCTCGATCGAGAACCGCTCCCCCGCGGCCATCCGGCGCGGCAGCTTCACGCGGAGCTTCCGAGGCCCCGCGGCGAACGCCGTGCGGCGGTCGCCGTCGACGCGCACGCGCGTCGCGCGCAGCCCGACGAGGTCGAGGCTGATCGCCGTCACCGGGATCGCCGCGACGGCGTTCACGACGGCGACGCCGGACAGCCGATTGGTGCGCACCCGATAATCGAGCGTCAGGTCGTACGACTCGACGTCGAACGAGCCGTCGCCGCTCTCGGGTGCGTACGGGTCGTGCCCGCTCACGATGTCGACTGGTAGGCGCGCACCTTCACGGCCCGCCAGGGGCCGATGGGGTTGCCGCTCCACCGGGAGCCGACGGGCACCGATTCACCGCGCATGACGAGGGATGCCGGCCCCACCGTCGCATGCGCGCCGATCGCGGCACCCGGGAGGATGACACTGTGAGGTCCGAGGGTCGCCCCGGTCTCGAGTTCGACGGTGTCCATGCTCATGATTCGATCATGGAACAGGTGCGTCTGCACGACGCACCCCCGGTTGACCGTCGATCCGTCGCCGAGGGTCACGAGATCCGGTTCGGGCAGCCAGTAGCTGTCACACCAGACACCGCGACCGATCCGGGCGCCGAGCGAGCGCAGCCAGACGGCGAGCGCAGGGGTCCCGGTCGCCGCGCGGGCGAACCAGGGCGCCGCGACCATCTCGGTGAACGTATCGGACACCTCGGTGCGCCACACGAAGCTCGACCACAGCGGGTGCTCACCAGCGCGGATCGGCCCGACGATCAGCCATTTCGCCGCCGTCGACACGCCCGCCGCCACCGCTCCCGCGACGAGCAGCACGACACCCGACAGCAGAATGGCCCACCCCAGGCCCACGGCCTCGATGAGCGCGGCGAGGGCGAACAGCACCAGCAGCCCGATGGCGCACGTGACGACGACGGGAACGATGCGGCACAGTTCCCACAGCGTGCGCGCGAGCTTCAGCCGCGCGGGCGGCGTGTAGGTGCGCGACTCGTCGCCCTCGGCCGACAGCCGCCGCAGGCGCACGGCCGGCGACCCGAGCCACGACGACCCGGGCTTCGCCTTCGCCGGCGCCGACGACAGCACCGCGACGAGGCCGTCGCGAGGGACGCGATGCCCCGGCGCGGCCATGCCGGAGTTGCCGAGGAAGGCCCGCTTGCCGATGCGCACGGCGCCCAGCCGCATCCACCCGCCGTGCAGCTCGTAGGAGGCGACCATCGTGTCGTCGGCGAGGAACGCGCCGTCTTCGATGCGGGTGAGCGACGGCAGCAGCAGCACGGTGGATGCCTCGACGTCGCGGCCGACGCGAGCCCCCAGCATCCGGAGCCACACCGGGGTGAACAGGCTCGAGTACAGCGGGAAAAGGATCGTGCGGGCGGAGTCGAGCAGCCGCTCGATCGTCCACGCCTGCCAGCCGATGCGGCTGCGCACCGCGTGCGTGCCCTCGTGCAGGCCGAGCGACAGCAGCCGCACCAGGACGACGACGGCGGCCGCGAAGACGACGCCCGAGACGAGCACGCCCGGGACGAGCCACACGAACGCGCCGGCGAACGCCTCGGCGAGCGAGTCGGCGCCGGCGATGCCGCGGGCGACCACGAGCGCCCCGGCGGCGAAGGCGACGAGCGGCAGCAGCGCGAGGCCGACGGCGGAGGCGGCGTACGCCCACAGCCACCGGGTGGGCGCCGGCGCCCGGTCGGCAGGCCACTGCGCGGACGACGTGCCGCCGACGCGCTCCGCCGGCGAGCCGGCCCAGGTCTGGTCGGCACGTACGCGGCCGAAGACGGCGGACCCGGGGGCGATCTCCGCGCGACGGCCGATGCGCGTGCCGGGCGCGAGGGTGCTGCGCGCGCCGACCGTCGCGTCGGCGCCGATACGGATGCCGCCGATGCGCACGACGTTGCCGTCGATCCAATACCCGGAGAGGTCGACCTCCGGCTCGATCGCCGCACCGTCGCCGATCTCGAGCATCCCGGTGATCGGTGGCAGCGCGTGCAGGTCGACGCCGCGGCCGATGCGCGCGCCGAGAGCGCGCGCGTAGTAGCTCACCCATGGCGCACCGGCCAGCCCCACGGCATCCACCTGGTCGGCGATCTGCTCCGCGAGCCACAGCCGCACATGGACGGACCCGCCGCGCGGGTAATCGCCGGGGCGGAGCCCCCGCAGCAGCAGCCGCGCGGCTCCCGCCGCGATCGCCATCCGCCCGAACGGCGTGGCGAACACGAGCAGGCCAGTGACGAGCAGCCACAGCGGCGCCTCGGGGAGGACCTCGAACCCCGGGTTCAGCCGGAGGATCGCCGACGCGGTGAGCAGGTAGAGCATCCACCGGATGCCGGTGAGCACGAACAGCGGCGCACCGAGCAGCGACTGCACCCACTGCATGCCACGCGGCGTCGGGGTCGGTCGGTGGAAGCCTCCGTCGGTCTCGTCCTGCAGCGCGGCGCCGAGCGCCTTCGCCATCGCGCCCAGCCGCGGCACGTCGTAGATGTCGGCGACGGAGAACTCCGGCACCCGGGTGCGGATGCGGGAGACGAGCTGGGCGGCGGCGAGCGAGCCGCCGCCGAGGTCGAAGAAGTCGGACTTGCGCTCGGTGACCGGCATCCCGAGCACGGCCTGCCACTGCTCGGCGAGCCACTGCTCGCCCGGCGACAGGTCGGATGCGGGCAGCTCCACGTTCGGCAGCGGCCACGGCAGCGCGGCGCGGTCGACCTTGCCGGAGGTGCGCACCGGCAGGTCGTCGACGACGGCCAGGAGCGGCACCATCGGCGCGGGCAGCCGCGCGGCGAGGTCTGCGCGGGCGGCGAGCCGATCGAAGTCCGGAGCGGCGGCGAGGTAGCCGACGAGAACGGGGACGCCCGCCTCGGTCGTGCGGACGGCCGCCGCGGCGCCGGTGACGCCGGGCAGGTCCTGCAGTGCCGCCTCGACCTCGCCGAGCTCGATGCGGCGGCCGCCGACCTTCACCTGGTCGTCGGCGCGTCCCTGGAAGATGAGACCCGCTGTCTCGAAGCGGACGAGGTCGCCGGACCGGTAGGCCCGGTCCCAGCCGAGCGTCGGCAGGGGCGCATACTTCTCGGCATCCTTCGCCGGATCGAGATATCGCGCGAGACCGACGCCGCCGATGATGAGCTCGCCGGTGCCGCCCTCGGGCACCGGCATCCCATCGGCGTCGACGACGGCGAGCGCCCAGCCGTCCAGCGGCAGGCCGATGCGCACCGGGCCTTCTGCGCTGAGCGGTGCCGCGCACGCGACGACGGTGGCCTCGGTCGGGCCGTACGTGTTCCAGACCTCCCGACCGTCCGCGCTCAGCCGGGCCGCGAGCTCGGGCGGGCACGCCTCGCCGCCGAAGATCAGCAGCCGCACGTTCTCGATCGCCTCGCCGGGCCACATGGCCGCCAGCGTCGGGACCGTCGAGACGACGGTGATGCCCTGGCGGAGCAGCCACGGTGCGAGGTCCTCGCCGGAGCGTACGAGCGAGCGTGGCGCCGGTACCAGGCACGCGCCGTGCCGCCACGCGAGCCACATCTCCTCGCACGAGGCGTCGAAGGCGACGGAGAGCCCCGCGAGCACCCGGTCGTCGGGGCCGAGCGGCGCGTCCTGCAGGAAGATCCGCGCCTCCGCGTCGACGAAGGCCGCGGCCGAGCGGTGGCTCACGGCGACGCCCTTCGGGACGCCCGTCGACCCGGAGGTGAAGATGATCCAGGCGTCGTCGTCGACCGCGGGCGGCGGCACCGCGACGATCGCATGCGTCGCGGGGTGCGGCGCGTCGCCCTCGAACAGCGCGGCCGCGGGGGAACCGCCGGCCATGCTCGCAGCCTCGGGATCCGCGTCGAGGGGGCCGGATGCCGCGACGTACTCCCCCGCACCCGCGATGATCCCGCGGACGGCGGCTTCGCCGAACACCAGCCGGGCGCGCTCGTCGGGATCGTCGGCATCGACGGGCACGTACGCCGCACCCGCGGCGAGGATGCCGAGGATCGAGATGTACAGCTCTTTAGAGCCCGACGGCATCCGCACCCCGACGCGGTCACCGCGACGGACCCCCGCCTCGTGCAGCCGCGCCGCCGTGGCGCCGACCCGCGCCATCAGCTCCCGGTAGCTCAGGGCGCCGGAGCCGTCGTCGATCGCCGAGGCCTCCGGGTGACGCACCGTCGTGGCCCGCAGCACGTCGAGGAGCGTGCGCGCAGGCGGCGCGTCGGCGGAGCGGTCGAGGAGCGCCTGGCCTGGTGCCGGCACGTCAGGACAGCAGATCGATCAGCTGCGCCTTCGTCAGGCGCGAGTACCCGGTGCGACCGGCCTCCCGCGCCCGCGCCCGCAGCTGCGCGACGGTCAGCTCGGCAAGGCCGGCGTCTGCGGCGGTCGAGCTGACGGGCGCGGTGGTCTCGGCAAGCGCCTCGGCCGCGGCAATCGACGGGGCGGGAGCGTCGGTGTCGTTCTCGTCCGTCTCCGCGGCGACCTCCTCGACCGCCGCCGGCGCGGTCAGCTCCGCTGCGAGCGACTCGTCCGCGGCGGCGGCGTCGAGCTCGGCGCGGGCCGCCTCCTTCTCGGCGCGGCGCGCGGCCTTGCGCAGCGCCTTCGCTTCCGCGGCGCGGGCCGCGGCATCCTGCTGCGCCTTCTCCGCCTCGGCGGCGGCACGGCGAGCCTCGGCGCGCAGCCGCGCCTTGCGCTCCGCGGCCGCGACGGCCTTCGCGACGGCGCGCTCGAGTCGACGCGCGGCGCGCTCGGCCGTCTTGGCGACCTTCTTCGGCTTGCGCTTGACCTTCTTCTTGGACACGTCGGCAGCGCTGCGGGCGTCGTCGATGTAGTCGTCGAGGCTGCGCGCCTGCTTGGAGGGCAGGGCCTTCGCCGCCTTCTTCGCGCGGGAGACGGCCGTGGCCGCCTCCTCGATGGCGGCCCGCGCCGCGCGCTCGGCCTTGTCCGTCTTGGTCGTGCTCTTGTTCGCCATGGCACCGACAATAGCGCCGACAGGTGAACCCCAGGGGAACGGCGACGCCCCGTGACGCCCGTGCCTGTCCGGCCGTTCACCTGTCGTTCACCACCACAGCCCACTTTGGTAAGAGTCGGTGTCTACCGTCATGGCGAGCCCTGCACCAGGGGCGCATTTCCATGACAACCCGAAGGAACACACACGTGAAGCTCACTCGCCTCGCCCAGATCGGCGCAGTCGCGGCCGTCGCCGCCCTCTCGCTCACCGCCTGCGCCGCGAACGAAGGCGGCACCACCCCGACTGCCACCGAATCGCAGGCCCCCAGCCTCACGGGCACCCTCAACGGCCAGGGCGCCTCGTCGCAGCAGGTCGCCGTGCAGTCGTGGACCGCGCTGTTCAACGAGACCAACCCCGACGCGGTCATCAACTACGACCCGGCCGGCTCCGGCACGGGCCGCGAGTCCTTCCTCGCCGGCGCCGTGAACTTCGCGGGCTCCGACCGCGCGTTCAAGACCGACGAGATCGCCGAGGGCGGCTTCGGCGCGTGCGCCGCCGACTCGGGCCTGGTGGAGATCCCCGCCTACATCTCGCCGATCGCGATCATCTTCAACGTCCCCGGCGTCGACGCGCTGAACCTGGACGGCGCGACCGTCGCGGGCATCTTCGCCGGCACGATCACCAACTGGAACGACCCGGCCATCGCGGCCGACAACGCCGACGCGACCCTGCCGGACCTCCCCATCAACCCGGTCCACCGCTCGGACAAGTCGGGCACGACCGGCAACTTCACCGACTACCTGTCGGCCAACGCCGCGGACATCTGGACGTGGGGCTCCGTCGAGGAGTGGCCCGCCGGTGTCGTCGGTGAGGCCGCGGAGAAGACCTCGGGCGTCGTCGAGGCCGTCAAGGCCGGCGAGGGCTCGATCGGCTACGCCGACTCGTCGCAGGCCGGCGGCATCTCGTCGGTGGCCGTGAAGGTCGGCGACGAGTTCGTCGAGCACTCCGCCGAGGGCGCCGCCAAGACGCTCGACGCCTCCGCCATCGAGGACGGCCGCACCGAGGGCGACCTCGCCTTCAAGATCGACCGCACGACGACCGAGGCCGGCGCCTACCCGGTGCTCCTCGTCAGCTACCTGATCGCGTGCGAGCAGTACGAGGACGAGAACGTCGCGGCCCTCGTGAAGGGCTTCTTCGAGACCGCTGTCAGCGAGGCCGGTCAGGAGACCGCCGCCACCAACGCCGGCAGCGCCCCGATCTCGGACGACCTGCGCGAGAAGTCGCTCGCGGCGATCGCCCTCATCAAGTAACGCGCTCGGGCGGCATCCCGCTTTCCGGGGGATGCCGCCCGGCCCGTGACCTGCACCACCCCACCCGAGTTCCCTCACCAGAGAGAGTGCGATGACAGCATCCACCGCCGACGCTCCTCCGCGGATCGCCGCCAAGCAGCGCCCCGGCGACCTGTGGTTCTCCGGCACCGCGGTCTTCGCGGGCTCGATGATCGTCGTCACCCTCGCCGCCGTCGCGATCTTCCTCATCGTCCAGTCGCTGCCGGCCTTCGGCGCCGACAGCCAGAGCGCGTCGCTGCTGACGACGAACTTCTGGGACTACGTCGGCCCGCTCCTGTTCGGCACGATCTGGGCGGCGTTCCTCGCCCTGCTCGTGGCGGTGCCGCTCTCGCTCGGCATCGCCCTGTTCATCACCCACTACGCGCCGCGCCGTCTCGCGCAGGGTCTCGGCTACATCGTCGACCTGCTGGCCGCCGTCCCCTCGGTCGTCTACGGCCTCTGGGGCATCCTCGTCTTCGCACCGTCGGTCGTCCCCACCTACAAGTGGCTCAACGAGAACCTCGGCTGGATCCCGCTGTTCTCGGGCCAGGTGCTCAACTCGGGCCGCACGATCCTCACGGCGGCGCTGGTGCTCGCCGTCATGGTCGTGCCGATCATCACCGCGATCTGCCGCGAGATCTTCCTGCAGACCCCGACGCTGCACGAGGAGGCCGCCCTCGCCCTCGGCGCCACCCGCTGGGAGATGATCCGCATGGCGGTGCTCCCCTTCGGCCGCTCGGGCATCGTCTCGGCCTCGATGCTCGGCCTCGGCCGCGCGCTCGGCGAGACCATGGCCGTCGCCATGGTGCTCTCGGCCACGAACGTCGTGACCCTTCAGCTGCTGACCTCGCAGAACCCGTCGACGATCGCCGCGAACATCGCGCTCACCTTCCCCGAGGCCTACGCCCTCAACATCAACGTGCTGATCGCGACCGGCCTCATCCTCTTCATCGTCACCTTCGCGGTCAACGCGGTGGCGCGCTGGATCGTCAGCCGCCGCAAGGAATTCTCGGGAGCGAACTGACATGACCACCGCCCCTGCTCCCGCGCCGGTCCGTCCGGCCGCCCCCGCGCACATCCCGCTGACCTCCGGTCACCTGCCTCGCTGGGCGCCCTGGGCGCTGCTGGTCGGCTCCCTCGCGGTCTTCGGCGCCATCTACGGGGTGCTCGGCGCCGCTGCCGGCGGCGAGTTCTCCATCGCCGGCTGGCTCATCCTGTCGGTCATCGCCTATCTGGTGCTGATCTACACGATCTCCCGCATCGTCGAGGGCGCGCGCCGCGCGTTCGACCGGTTCGTCACCGGCATCGTCTCCAGCGCCTTCGCCATCGCCATGGTGCCGCTGGTGTCGGTGGGCTGGACCGTCGTCAGCAACGGCATCGCGCGGTTCGACGCGACGTTCTTCTCCAGCTCGATGCGCGGCATCGTCGGCGAGGGCGGCGGCGCCGTCCACGCGATCTGGGGCACACTGCTGATCACGCTGACCGCCGCGATCATCTCGGTGCCGATCGGCCTCATGACCGCCATCTACCTCATCGAGTACGGCCAGGAGAAGCGCCTCGCCCGCGCCATCACGTTCCTGGTCGACGTGATGACCGGCATCCCCTCGATCGTCGCGGGTCTGTTCGCGTACGCGCTGTTCGCCCTCATCTTCGGGCCGGGTGTCCGTATGGGCTTCGCCGGCGCCGTCGCGCTCTCGGTACTGATGATCCCTGTCGTGGTCCGTTCGAGCGAGGAGATGCTGCGCCTCGTGCCGAACGAGCTGCGTGAGGCCTCGTACGCCCTCGGCGTGCCGAAGTGGCTGACGATCGTGAAGGTGGTGCTGCCGACCTCCATCGCCGGCATCACGACCGGTGTCATGCTCGCCATCGCCCGCGTCATCGGCGAGACGGCACCGCTGCTGATCACCGCCGGGTTCACCGACGCGATGAACCAGAACCTGTTCGACGGGCGCATGCAGACGCTGCCCGTCTACATCTACTCGCAGTACGCCTACAAGGGCATTCCGCCCGAGGCTTACGTCGACCGCGCGTGGGCCGCCGCCCTCACCCTCATCCTCATCGTCATGGCACTGAACCTCATCGCGCGCATCGTCGCGAAGGTGTTCGCCCCGAAGACCGGCCGCTGACCGGCCGCCCACCGGCATCCGCCCCGTTAGGAACCATCGTGTCCAAGAGCATCGAAGTCAACGACCTCAACGTCTACTACGGCGACTTCCTCGCCGTCGAGGGCGTGTCCCTCGAGATCCAGCCGCGCAGCGTCACCGCGTTCATCGGCCCGTCGGGCTGCGGCAAGTCGACGTTCCTGCGCACCCTCAACCGCATGCACGAGGTCATCCCCGGCGCGCGCGTCGAGGGCGAAGTGCTGCTCGACGGCGACGACCTGTACGCGCAGGGTGTTGACCCCGTGCTCGTGCGCCGCCAGGTGGGCATGGTCTTCCAGCGCCCGAACCCGTTCCCCACGATGTCGATCAAGGAGAATGTGCTGGCGGGCGTGAAGCTCAACAACAAGCGCATCTCGAAGTCCGACGCCGATGCGCTGGTCGAGCGATCGCTGAAGGGCGCGAACCTCTGGAACGAGGTCAAGGACCGCCTCGACAAGCCGGGATCGGGCCTCTCCGGCGGCCAGCAGCAGCGTCTGTGCATCGCCCGCGCCATCGCGGTCTCGCCCGACGTGCTGCTGATGGACGAGCCGTGCTCGGCGCTCGACCCGATCTCGACGTTCGCGATCGAGGAGCTCATCCAGGAGCTCAAGCAGGAGTACACGATCGTGATCGTGACCCACAACATGCAGCAGGCCTCGCGCGTCAGCGACAAGACGGCGTTCTTCAACATCGCCGGCACCGGCAAGCCCGGCAAGCTCATCGAGTACAACACCACCGACGTGATCTTCACGACCCCGTCGGTGCAGGCGACCGAGGACTACGTCTCCGGCCGCTTCGGGTGACGCCCCGCGGGGCGCTGCTGCTGGCGGCGCCGCCGTCGCAACTGCAAGGGATCGTGCGCGACACGCCGTGACCGCGGCCGCCGCCCCGGCGTGTCGCTCCCGCGGCCTTGCAGTCCGGGTTTGTCCACAGGGGCAGAAAATCGCGGATCCATCCACATTCGCGGGTTCTCGACGCCCGCGGCGGGCGCGCACACGGCACCGTGGTCGGCATGTGTTCGTCCGCTCCCGGCATCTTCACCCCGGCGTCGCTGCGTCGGTGCGGAATCGGCCGTGCCGAGATGCGACGACAGGTGGATGCCGGGGCGCTCGCGCGTGCGCGACGGGGCGTCTACACGGCATCCGATGTCTGCTCCCCCGTCCGTCTCGCCGCCGCGCACGGCGGTCGCGTCGCGTGCATCACGGCGGCGCGGCACCTGGGCCTGTGGGTCCTGACGGACGACGTGCGTGCGCACGTCTGGCTCTGCGACGGGCAGCGTTCGTACCACCCGCCCGGGTGCGCGTGCGTGGAGCACTGGGAGGCGGGTCCGCTCGGGCCGCCCGACGAGGCGCCGTCGGTGCCCCGCATCCTGCACCAGGTCTTCCGCTGTCACGGCGTGGAGGAGTTCTTCGTCGTGCTCGAATCGGCACGGCGACAGGGGCTCATCGACGCGCGCGGACTCCGCTGGCTGCGAGCCCGTGCGAACCGCGCGATGCGCGAAGCGCTCGCCCTCGCCCGTGACGACGCCGACAGCGGACTCGAGTCGCTGTTGCGCTGGCGGCTGCGGCGGCTCGGCCTTCGGGTGCGCACGCAGCGCCGGGTCGCGAGCGTCGGCCGCGTCGACGCCCTGATCGGCGACCGGCTGATCGTCGAGGCGGACGGCGTGCTCAACCACGACGGCGTCGCGCTGCGGCACAAAGACCTCGTGCGCGATGCGAACGCGGCGGCGTGGGGCTACGTCACGCTGCGGTTCGACTACGCGCTGATCGTGCACGACTGGGACCTCGTCGAGGCGGCCATCCTGGGCTCACTCGCCACCCTCGCGCCATGAGCTCGCGCCGCCCCCCTCGCCCGCCCTCGCCGCCCCCCTCGCCCGCCCTCGCGCCGCCCCCCTCGCCCGCCCTCGCGCCGCCCCCTCGCCCGCCCAGGCACGCGCCCGAACTGCAAGGCCGCGGCGACGACACGCCGGGCGCGGGGCCGCGGCGGCGGCGTGTCGCGCGCGATCCCTTGCAGTTCGGGCGGCGTGCGGGCAGCGCCGAGGAGGGGGTCAGTCGCGGGGGCTGAGGAGGTAGTCGTTGAGGGATGCCGTGAACGAGGCATCCACCGCGAGCGGCGCATCGTCGATCGCGACGAGCGGCGCGGCGAGGCGCACGCTCGAGACGAGCCAGGCCGCGTCGGCGGCGGGCAGCGTCTCGGCGGGGATGGTCTCGTAGCCGACCGTGAACCCCCGCGAGACGAGGTGCTCGAACAGGCTCAGCTGGGTCGTTCCGTGCAGGATGCCGGCGTTCGGGGCGGGCGTGATGAACGTGCTGCCGCGGCGGAGGATCAGCGACGCGGTCGGCGCCTCGAGCACGAATCCGTCGCTCGTCGTGAAGATCGCGTCGTCGGCGCCGCGCCGCTTCGCCTCGCGCAGCGCGGCCATGTTGACGGCGTACGACAGGGTCTTCGCGCCGAGGAGCAGCCACGGCGCGTGCGCGGGCGTCGCGAGAGAGTACCCGCGGTCGAGCGTGACGGCACGGATGCCCTCGGTGCGCGCCCGTGAGAAATCGGATGCCTCAGCCGCCGTCACCCACGCCGTCGGCGCCGGCCCATGCTCGACGCCGCGGCTGAGGATCAGCTTGATGACCGCCTCACCGGCGCCGCACCGCTCCGCGGCGAGAGCGACGGCCGCGCGCCACTGGCCGATATTGGGTTCCGGCAGGTCGCACAGCTGCGCGGAATGTGCGAGGCGCTCGAGGTGCGCGCTCACCTCCTGCGGATGCCCGTCTACGACGCCGATCGACTCGAAGATGCCGTCGCCGCGCTGGGTGCTGAGCTCCCCCACCGTGAGGGCGGGGGCGGCCGGGTCGAGCTCGGTGAAGGTGTCGAGATAGTCGGCGCGGTCGTCGCCGGATGCCACGGGGTCGATCATCAGTGCGAAGCGCCAAGCCATGCGCCGAGCCTACGCCGCGCGACGGGCAGCGATGAGCATCGGCGGGAACGCGCGGGAATGCCGGGCCGCGCCCCTCGGTTACACTGGATCAGCCGGGCCGCAGTAACCCCGGGCTCCATCTTTCGCCGCTATGAGCGGCCTCGCGCCGAGAGGCGTTCTGCGGCCCGGCACTTCTCTGCCCGGGCGCCGGGCCAGCGCCGAATCAGCGCCGCCGCGGACCCGCCGATCAGGGCCGCCGCCGCGCCGAACGCTCGTTGCCCCGCTTGTAGTTCCCGGTCGCCCGCGCCATCACCAGCTGCGGATCGCCGCGCTCGACCTCGGTGAGAAACCGGTCGGCGGCCGCGGCGCGGAGCGTCGTCGCGAGGCGCCCGTGGTGCCGGATGACCACCGCGCCGCCGCGCACCTCGTACTCGAATCCGTTCGGCACACCCGCCATCGCGACCGCCGCGATTCAGGTCAGCGAATGGCGGCGCCACAGCCCCGCACACGTCGTGAGTTCGCCGGCGTAGGTGTCGAGTCGCAGCGCGCGCGTGGTGAGGGCCGCGGAGCGGTCGGGCTCGGCGGCGTCGTAGTCGTCGGCGAGGTCGGCGGCGCCGGCGGCCTCGACGCGGCAGAACGAGGCGGCCCGCTCGAGGGCGACGGCGAAGTCGCCGGTGAACACGCCGCGGAGGATCTCGTCGACGAGCGCCATCAGCTCTTCCGGGCCGGCCGGCGTCGGGGCTCCCGCGACGACGATGTCGACGCCGTGGCGCACGGTGCGGCCGCGTTCGTAGAGGAGCGCCGCCGTGCGCGCATCGTCGCGCACCATCAGCTGCAGCAGGTACAGCCGCCACAGCGCGCCGGGCAGCGAGGATGCCGGTGAGTGCGACCACAGCTCGGCGAGGGTGTCGATGCCGTGCGTGTCGGTGAGCGTCACGAGGCGATCCACGACCTCGTCGGAGGGCTCGTCGCGCACCCGCGTCAGCAGAGCGGATGCCGTGGCGTGCGCCGCACGCGAGACCTCGGCCGGATCGGTGGAACCGTATCGACGGTCGAAGGTCGACGCCGGGCGCTGCACCGGGCGGTGGTATTCGCGGGGGGTCTCGCTCCGGTCATCGCTCACCCGACCAGGCTACCCGGGCCTCAGGCGGTCGGGATCGCGAACAGCGGGTCGGTCGTGGGGGCGCCGCCGGGCGCGCCGCCGGCGGGTTCGACGGTCACGGCGATGGTGTCGCCCGGTTCCATCGTGCCGGCGAGCTCCGCGGTCGCGGCGGTGCCGTCGGCGGCGAACGTGCCGGCAGAGATCGGCGCATTGCCGCGCACGTACCAGAGCTCGAACGTCCGGTCGGAGGGGAGCGTCGGCAGCCCCTCTGCGACGAGCACGACCTTGCCGACGCTCGGCGACCAGTGCACCGTCGCGGTGCCGCCCCCGAAGTCGGTCTGCGCGGCGGCGGCGTCGGGCGCGGCCTCGATCTGCTCGAGCGCGGTCACGGCCGTCGGCGTGCGCCACAGGTCGGCGACCGCCCCGGTCCCCCACCCGATGCCGACAAGCAGCGCGATCGAGGCGACGAGCGCGAACACCCCGCGACTCCAGTTGCGGCGCTGCACGGCCTGCACGACCTCCGTCGGCGGCGAGACGGGCTCCGTCCGCGGGGCGGGTTCGGCGGGTTCGGCGGGCCCGGCGGGCTCGGCCGCCTCAGCGTCCTCACCCGGCTCGTCGACCTCCGAAACCTCCGCCGGGACGGATGCCACGGCGTCCATCGCCACCGTCGCTTCGGCATCGGCAGGCTGGCGCGATGTGGCATCCACGGCGCCCAGCGGCTCCACGCCGGGCGCAACGCCCGCCGGCTCGACCGCGATCGCGCGCAGCAGCGCGGAGCGGGCGCCAAGCGGCGGCGACACAGGCGCGGCCCCTTCGGCGAGCGCGGCGGCCGTCCCCGCATCGGCCTCGACGATGCCGCGCCACTCGGGGTGCGCGGCCAAGGCATCCTGGTAGGCCTGCTCGTCCTCCGGCGAGAGCGCAGCGACGGCGTGACCGGCCGACAGCTCGGCGAACTCGTGCACGTTCATCTCGTCACCCCATCTCGTTGCGCAGGCGCGACAGCCCGTCGCGCATCCTCGTCTTGATCGTCCCCAGCGGGGCTCCGGTGAGCACCGCGATCTCGCTCTGACTGTAACCGCCGAAATAGGCGAGGGTCAGCGCTTCGCGCTGCGCATCGGGCAGCGCATCGAGCGCCCGCGCCACGCGCCTGCTCTCGATGCGCAGCTCGACCTGCTCGTCGACCGCCGCCGGCGGGCTGTGCAGTTCACGCAGCCCCGCCCGCTCGTCGCGATCGGCGCTGGACTGCGCCGATCTCACGCGGTCGACGGCCCGTCGATGCGCGATCGTCATCACCCACGTCCTCCCCTGCCCCTTCTTCGGAGCGAAGGACGCAGCGGATTGCCAGATCTCCAGAAACACCTCTTGCAGCACTTCTTCGCACTGCGCGCGATTGACGAGCACGCGCAGGATCAGGCCGAACACGCGCGCGGAGAGCAGATCGTAGAGCTGCGCGAACGAGCCCTCGTCGCGCACGGCGATACGGCCGAGGAGCTCGGCGACGTGATCACGCGCCGGCGAATCCTCCGGCACGTCCACGCCGTCGATCACCATCTCCCACAGCATGCCTCATCCCGCCCGTTCTCGCCGTATCGGCGCCGACCCCCTTGCTCACCCGAAGGTGAACGAGTAGACCTCGACGCCCGGGTCGACGTCGACGGTGACGACCCGGGCCTGCACGGAGTCCGTGCGCGCGATCTCGTACCCGGCGCGGTGTGGATTTGGTCGCTCAGTGGCGGTGTTTTGTGATCGCTGCGTAGCGCTAGGTTCCTTAGACGAGGATGCTGGCGGCGGCTAGTCCGTCGCCATGCTCCGGGTTTCTCCGCGGCCGGGGCGGAGCATGCGCAGGCCGTTGAGGATGATCAACGCCGCGCTTCCCTCATTGAGGAGCAAGCCGGTGGTCAAGGACATCCACCCCGCCAAGGCGGCAACGATGAGCACGGCAACAACGGCCAGGCTCAGGGCGATGTTGATCTTGATGTTGTTCCGGGCGCGACGCGACAGGCGGATGGCGGCAGGGAGCCGGTCGAGCTCGTCGGCCATGAGCGCAACGTCGGCGGTTTCCAGGGCAACATCGGTGCCGGCGGCCCCCATCGCGATGGCCAGGTCCGCGTTGGCCAGGGCAGGGGCGTCGTTGACTCCGTCGCCGACCATCGCGATTACGCCGTACTTCTCGCGCAGCTCGCGCACCGCGGTGGACTTGTCCTCTGGGAGCAGTTCGGCCCGGTAGTCGTCGAGTCCGAGGGCCTGCGCGGTAGCTCGGGCGACTGTGTCGTTGTCGCCGGTAAGCATCAGGACCCGGTCGATCCCGAGCGCGCGGAGCTCAGCCACGGCACTCTTGGAGTCGGGGCGTAGCTGGTCGGCCACAGCCACCACGGCGAGGGGTTGGGTGCCCTCGCGCAGCACGACAGCGGTGCAGCCCTCGGCTTCGGCGGCGGCCAGCGCCTGGCTGATCAGAGGGTGGGCGCGGTCGGCGCCGGTGGGGCGGCCGATGTGAAGGGTGCGGCCGTTGATCGTGGCTACCATGCCGGCGCCAGGTAGAGCGTGGGCACCGTGGGCGGCAGGGACAGCTAGCCCTCGATCGCGGGCGGCCGTGACGATGGCGGTGGCGATGGGGTGCTCACTTCCGGCCTCGACTGCGGCCGCCAGGGCCAGGGCCTCGTCGTGGTCCGCGCCATCGAAGGGCACGACCCTGACCAATGCGGGCCGTCCGCGGGTCAGGGTGCCGGTCTTGTCGAAGGCGACGGCCTTGATGTCCGCCAGGCGCTCAAGGTAAAGCCCGCCCTTGATCAAGATGCCGTCCTTCGCGCCGCGCGCGATAGCGGTGACCACGCTGACGGGCACGGAGATCACTAGGGCGCAGGAGCATGAGACCACCAAGATGACCAGCGCCCGGTAGATCGCCTCCTGCCACTCGAATCCGAGCAACGGCATCACCAGCGCCACCACGAGGGCAAGGCCGAACATGGCCGGTGTGTAGACGGCGCTGAACTTGTCCGCGAAGCGTTCCGCGTCGCTGCGGTTTGCCTGAGCTTCCTCAACCTGCTCGATCACCCGGGCTAGGACCGTGTCGTAATGCTCCTTGCTGACCTGCACGTGCAGGACGCCGTTACCGTTCAGGCTCCCGCCGAAGACCTCGGTACCCGTGGTGGCCTCCACCGGCACTGACTCTCCGGTCACCGGGCTGGCATCGACCCACGAGACACCCTGGACCACTTCGCCATCGGTGGGCAGCCGCTCGCCGGGCCGGACCAGGACGACATCGCCGGGGTGGAGCTGCTCCGCCGCAACCGCCTCGGTCGTACCGTCGACGGTGAGCCGGTTTGCTGTCGGTGGTGCCAGCTCCATCAGTGCGCTGATGGACCCGCGGGCCTTGTCGGTCGCATAGGCCTCCATCGCCTCGCCCAGGCTGAAGATGACCACGAGCATCGCCGCCTCCTCGATCACCCCCAACGCGATCGCGCCGATGACCGCTACGGCCAGCAGCACGGTGATCGACAGCCGCTTGTTGCGCACCGCCCGGACTGCGCTGCGCAGCGGATAGGCGCCGCCGATGAGGATCGCGATCCAGAAGAGGATCAGCGCCACCGGCCCGGAGCTATCCGTCCACTCCACCACCAGGCCGGCCACCAGCAACACCGCGGCGACGGCCAGCGTCACCATCTCGGGCTTCTGCCACCATCGACGCCGGGTAGGTCGCGCCGAGATAACCGCCTCTGCCGTTGTCATGGCACCAGGACTCATCTACTTGCCTCGTCTCCGGTTCGTATTCGCCTCGAGCCAGCAGTGGAAGCCTCAGCTGCGGACCGGGCGGGCCGAGCCAGCCGGGACAAGCAGCAGCCCCGACTTCTGCGCAGCCTCGACGACCGCGTCGTCCGTGACCCTGCCGTCGTGAGTCACCAGCACGATACCGGAGGCCAGCGCGTCGACCTCCCTGACCCCGGGCAGGGCCTCGACCGTAACGAGGTCCCCGGCGCAGGACACGCACCCGCCCTCGGTGGCGCGGTACTTAGAACGGAGCAAAGGGCTGGAAGCAGTCACAACAGTTCTCCTTGGGTCGGAAGACTTCGATGATTATCGAAGTCTGCCAGTGTGGCACAGGACTTCGATGTGTGTCAATATCTACGGATGTCGATGTCATTGACTCCCGCTCCGGAAGCCACGCTGGGGTACTGCACGCCGTTGGCACGCGAGCCCATCAGCACCGAACAGGCCGAGGGTGTTACCCGCATGCTCAAGGCTCTGGCGGATCCAGTTCGGCTGCGACTGATTTCGATGATCCTGTCCCACGTAGGTGGCGAGGCGTGCGCGATGTGCGACCTGACCGAAGGCTTCGACCTGTCCCAGTCGACCCTCAGCCACCACCTCAAGGTCCTGCACGATGCCGGCCTTGTTGACCGCGACAAACGCGGGGTATGGGTCTACTACAAGGCTCGCCCCGAGGCGATGGGCGCCCTACGCACTCTCTTCAGCAGCGACCTCGCGGACCCGAACGACTGAGCCCAGGGGTTCACGAGGAGCGACGTCAGAACAGGCCACGGACGCGCGCGGCCTTCTGGCCGACAGTGGCGCTAACTGCCGCTGAAGTTCTCACCTTCGTGATGTCGCGTCCGCTGTACTGGCTGTTGTGGAGACCACCCGCGTTGGGATCGTCAAGGTCGGTGAGCAGGGAGTATTGCACGAACGCAATTTGAATCTGTGCCATATCTGCAACACGGCTCGCGTCTCGGTAAACAACAGCTTTTCGAGACGCGGGCAGGGCGCCGTGCTTCACGACCGACCGCCGCATGATGACGCGAAGCAATCTGTCTCCATAACTCGTCTTGCCGCAATTCGTCTTGCATGGGTGCGTGTAGGGGGTTTTTGAGTCACACTGACGTTATGAGGCTTTTGGGATACACGCGAGTGAGCACGACGAGTCAGGATGCGCAGCTCCAGCTCGACGCACTGGTCGCGGCGGGTGTGCAGAAGCGCGACGTGTTCGCGGATGTCACCTCGGGAAGTCGCACGGCGATCGAGCGCCCAGGGATGAAGAACCTCCTTGAGCATGCGGCCGAGGGAGACACCGTCGTCGTCTGGCGAGTTGACCGCCTGGGACGGTCCCTTATCGATGTTTTGAACACGGTGAACCTTCTGCGCGAACGGGCCGTGAATGTACGGTCGATCTCGGACGGGATTGACCCGTCTACGTCAACTGGTCGGCTCATGCTGAACATGCTCGCCACTCTCGCAGAGTACGAGCGGGAACTGATCGTTGAGCGCGTCACCGCGGGGATCGCGGCCGCCCGCCAGAACGGGACCCGGTTCGGTCGACCTCTTTCGGACCCGACCGTGATTGCGGACAAGTTGGAGTTGGCGAGGGAAGCGCGCGCGAAGGGGCGTACTGCCGAAGACGCCGCCCGACTCGTCGGGTGGAGCCGCGCCACTCTCTACCGTCATCAGCAGGCGGACGCGGCCCGCGAGAGCGCTGCAATGTAGCTGGTGTGGGATGGACGGTGAGGAGCGGTGGCGGATTCTTCGGCTGCATGTCGAAGACCAGGTCCCGCTCGCCACACTTGCCCGAGACACCGGAATCAGCGCCCGCACGTTGCACCGCTGGCACCACCGGTACCGCGACGGGGGAATCATCGGGTTGGATGATCATCCTCGCGTCGACGCGGGAAGGCGGCGCACCGCGGCTGAGACGGTCGCGTTCATCGAACGGCTCGCGCTGACCAGACCGCGCCCGAGCTTGGCTACTCTGCATCGCCTCACCATTGCCGAGACGAACCGGCAGGGCCACCCGGCTCCCAGTTATGCCACGGTACGAGAGATCGTGCGCTCCCTTGATCCCGCGCTGGTGACGTTGGCGTTGGAAGGACCAGCGTCGTACCGCGACCGTCACGAACTCGTTCTCCGCCGCCGCGCCGATCGGCCGAATCAAACCTGGCAGTCCGATCACACCCAGCTGGACATCCTCATCGTCGGGACCGACGGAAAGCCCGACCGGCCATGGCTCACGACGGTGATGGACGACTACTCTCGCGCGATACGCGGGTACACCGTCTTCACTGGAGCACCCTCGGCACTCAACACCGCACTCGCCCTCCGGCAAGCGATCTGGCGAAAGAGCGACCCCGCCTGGGCGATGTGCGGTCTCCCAGACATTCTGCACGTCGACCACGGCTCCGACTTCACCAGCCACCATCTCGAGCGCACCGCGATCGCGCTGCACATCCGCATCATCCACTCCATCGTCGGCCGACCCCAGGGTCGCGGGAAGGTTGAGCGGTTCTTCGGGACCGTCAACACCGAACTCCTCGCCACGCTCCCCGGTCATCTGGGACCGGGCAGCCGAACCCCGACGCCGGCGATTGACCTTCCCGCATTGGACCGCATGATCGGCGCGTTCGTCGCCGTCTACAACGACCGGCGGCACTCAGAGCTCGGGATCTCCCCGAGGGACGCGTGGGTTGCCGACGGATGGCTTCCGCGAATGCCGGACAGTCTCGAGGACCTCGACACACTCCTCCTCACTGTGCCTAAGAACCGGATCGTCCAGCGGGACGGGATCCACTTCCAAGGCCAGCGATACCTCTCACCCACCCTCGCCCCCTTCGTCGGGCACACCCTAACGATCCGGTACGACCCCCGTGACATCTCCGAGATTCGCGTCTACGACCACGACACCTTTATCTGCGTGGCCATCGACGAATCCCACCCCAACCTCCGCCTCAGTCTTCGCGAGATAGAAAGCGCCCGACGCGCCCGCCGACGCGAGCTGCGCAAAAGCATCAACGAACGCATCCCGACCGTCGTCAGCCGGATGGAACCCCGCCAGACCGCACCCGCACCGCGACGCAACCGGCTGCGCACCTACGAAGAGGACGAGTGATGGGCCAGGCATTCATCGTGACCAAGGAACACCGACGCTTCAGCGAGTTCGCGAACGCCGTCCGGAAGGAACAGACAATCGGCATCTGCCACGGCGATGCCGGCGTCGGCAAAACTCAGTCCGCCCGCAGATACGCCAACTGGGACAACCTCGCGCCCTACATTGATAAGTGGGGACCGCGCAGTGATGCCGACGCCGGCTTCTACGCCCTCGCCAACCGATCCCGCACCGTCTTCTACACCCCTGAGGTGCTCCCGCGACCGAAGGACCTCGTCCGTGAGATCGGCCACTGGCAGAGCATGGTCAACATCTGCGTCGAAGAACACCAACGTGCGATCGGAAAAATCACCGGACCGCGCTCACCCGGCCGAACCTTCGTAGAACTGCTCATCATCGACGAAGCCGAACGGCTCACCCCCATGGCCCTGGAACTACTGCGGGACCAGCACGACCGCACACACCTCGCCATCATCCTCATCGGCATGCCCGGCATCGACCAACGCTTCCGGCACTACCCCCAGCTCTACAGCCGGCTCGGGTTCTCCCACCACTACCGACCTCTTGGTCGCGACGAACTCCTCTTCGTCCTTGACAGACACTGGACACGGATCGGACGCACCCTTGATCCGGAAGACTTCACCGACGCTCAAGCCATCGCCGCCGTCGAACGCATCACCCGAGGCAACTTCCGACTCCTCGAACGGCTCTTCCCCCAAATCGCTCGAGTCCTGAAAATCAATCAACTCGAAACCATCACTGATGACGTCGTCGAAGCCGCCGCAAGCATCCTCGTCATCGGTGACTAGGACCACGGAGCGATCACACAACGACGCCACCGAGCGTCAAAGGTCACACCGGCGCGGGGGGCGCCGGCGGCCGTGCTCGTCCGTCCGCCCCGGCGCGGCCCGGTACGCTGGAGGCATCAGGGCCTCTAGCTCAGTCGGTAGAGCATCGGACTTTTAATCCGCGGGTCGTGGGTTCGAGCCCCACGGGGCCCACCCTGCGACGACTCATCCGGTGGCGCGATTCCACGGTCAGGCGTACGCCCCGGCGAGGCGGCTGAACACCTGCCCGACGAGCGCGACGGACCACGCGATGGTGACCGCGTAGCCGACGACGGTGACGGCGATCCACACCCAGAGGGGCGGCCAGCCGCCCGACACCGTGCGACGGCGCAGCACGACGGCGCGGCCGATCATGTAGACCGCCGCTCCCCCGCCCAGCAGCGAGAAGAACGACCATGCCCAGTGGAACGGCGCCGGCACGCCCCGGCGGCGAAGCTCCCGCCAGTCGAGCCAGCTGAACACGATCCCCGCGCCCATCGCCGCCCAGCTGAGCAGCGAGACGCCGAGGGTCCGCAGCTGCCACTGCTCCATGTCGGTGACCGCGCCACGTGACTCGATGCGCAGCATGGCATCCAGGTATCCGTTCCAATCGATCAGGAAGAGCGTCGCGAACGGCAGCACGGTGGCGACGATCGCGAGCCAGATCCAGACCGTGTTCGTGTCGACCTGCACCTTCGAGGGCATGCCCGTCGCGGCATACGCCGCGGGCGGCGCGGCGGCGTACGGCTGCGCAGCGTAGGCGGGAGCAGCGTAAGACGGCGCGGACGGCGCCGGGGCGGGCGCCACGGGGGCATCCCGCTCGTACGCCGTCCACTGCGCCCCGTCCCACCAGCGCTCGCGCGGCGCGCCGCTCGGGTCGGGATACCAGCCCGCCACCACGCTCACGCGGAGACCGCCAGCTCGGCGCCCGCGTGGGCGAGCTCGGCGAGCGCCGCCTCGGACGGCTCGGGCGCGACGCCGGCGACGAGGTCGGTGAGCACCCGCACATGGATGCCGTGGGCGATGGCGTCGAGCGCCGACGCCCGCACGCAGTGATCGGTCGCGATGCCGGTCACATCGGCCTCGGTGACGCCGTGCTCCGCCAGGATCTCGGCGGCGGTCCGGCCGTCGTCTGCCGTGCCCTCGAACAGCGAGTAGGCGGGCACGCCCTGTCCCTTGCGCACGTGGTGGGTGACGGCGCCGGCCTGCAGCAGCGGGTCGTACGCGGCGCCCGGGGTGCCGGCGACGCAGTGCACCGGCCACGTGTCGACGAAGTCGGGCTCGCCGCCGAGGGCGATGTGCCCGCCGTTGTCGGAGTCGGGGTCGTGCCAGTCGCGCGACGCGACGATCACGTCGTAGTCGCCCGCGTGCGCGGCGAGGTAGGCGGAGACGCCCGCCGCGACCGCATCGCCGCCGGCGACGGCGAGCGCGCCGCCCTCGGTGAAATCGTTCTGGACGTCGACGATGAACAGTGCTCTGGTCATGATCCGAGGGTATCGGCGTCGCGCTCCGCCCGGACCACCGGGAGGCGGTACTCCTCACGGACGAGCAGTTCGAGCTGACGCACCGTGAACGCCGACTCGGCCACGAGGCGCCACCGGCTCACCGGTGCAGCGCCCCGCGCCGGACCGTGCGGCGGCAGCACGAACGGCCGCAGCTGCCGGTCCCAGGTGAACGCGGTGTCGACGCGCAACACCGTCCGCCATCCGTCGTCCGTCCCCGCTTCCAGGCGGAAGCGGTGGCGACCCGCCGCGTCGACCGTCACCGTGAGGATCTCCGGCGAGCCGTCGACACCGGTGACCGCCACCCACTCCCCCGGTTTCAGGGCCACGCCGGGCGACGCCGCGTCGTCGTCGACGGCGTCGGCGGGTGATCCGGCGGCGCGGGTGGATGCCTGCACCTCGGCATCCGTCGTCAGGTCGCGCAGCACCGTCGGCAGCCGTCCGTGCGGGGTCAGCGACGGCGGCTCGTCGGCGGGCGCGCTCCCCCACGGCTCGGGCTCGTCGGACAGCTCGATGTCGAGGGTCGCGCCGCGCGCGACGCGCTCGTGCGGCAGGAACGCGCTCGCCCAGGGCTGTCCGTCGAGGAGCACCGACCGCACGAAGCGTCGGCTCCGGCTCGCTCCGGGCGCGCGGATGACGAGCCACGCATCGTCACCGAGACGAACGCGGGCCTCGGGCACCGCGGGCGCGACGATGACGTAGCCCGCGGTCGCGGGCACGAGCGGATAGAGGCCGAGCGCGGCGAACACCCACCACGCCGCCATCTCGCCGTTGTCCTCGTCGCCGGGCCAGCCCTGGCCGATCTCACCGCCGGTGAACATGCGCTCCACGGCGGTGCGCACGGCGTGCTGCGCGAGGTCGGGGCGGCCGGCGAACAGCGCCATGAACGGGATGTGGTGGGCCGGCTGGTTCGAGGGCGCCCACTGCCCGGCGCGCAGATTGCGGGCCTCGACCATCTCGTGGATGACGATCGGGTACGACCCGCGGATGCGGTCGTCGCCCCGCTCGGGCACCGCGAAGAACTGCTCGAGCCGCCGGGCGAGGGCCTCGCGTCCGCCGTGCAGCGCGGCGAGCCCGGCCCCGTCGTGCGGCACCGAGAAGGCCGTGCCCCAGCCGTCGGTCTCGGTGTAGTCGAACCCCCAGACGGTGGGGTCGTACGCCTCGGCAGCCATCCGGAACCGCCCGCGCGCGTCGCGGCCGAGGAAGAACCCCGTGCGCGGGTCGAAGACGTGCGCGTAGGAACCCGCGCGCGCCGTGAAGTACGCGGCCGCCGCCACGAGCTCGCCCCGCCGCTCGTGCGCGGCGGGGACGCGGTCGAGGAGGGCGCGCGCCAGACGCGCCACGGCGAGGTCGTTGATCGACCCGTCGAGGGTCCAGGTGAGTCCCTCGTGGGTGTCGGTGTCGACCCATCCGCGGTAGGCGGAGGTCGCGAGCCCCTTGCGGCCCAGGCGCGGGTCGGTGGAGGGCACGCTCGCGTTGCGGAGCGCCGCGTCGAACGCGTTCCAGAGGTCGACCGGCACCCCCGCGTCGACCGCCTGCGCGGTGACGGTGTCGAGCGAGGTGCCCGTCATCGAATCGACCGGGCCGGGCGAGGACCACCGGCTCGTCCAACCGGACGCGCGATAGTGCTCGATGAACCCGTCGAGCAGCCGCCCCGCGCGTTCCGGGTCGAGCAGCGCGTAGAGCGGCCACGCGGTGCGGTAGGTGTCCCAGAACCCGTGATTGACGCTCAGCTCGCCCGGCAGCACGCGGGCGCCGGTGCGGTCGGCACTCGACCCGTCGACGGGATGGAACGGGCTCGCATAGCGCGGATCGGGGTCCTCGGCCGTGCCGAGGTTCTCGTGCGCGCGGGCGGGGAAGAGCCCCACCCGGTAGAGCGCCGTCGCCATCATGGCGCGCTGCTCGACCGCGGCAGCGGATGTCCCGTCACCGGCCGTCTCCCCGTCGCCGCTCGGCAGCCCGATGCGGCCGATCCAGGCATCCCACGCATGCCCGGCGCGTTCGCGCACCTCGTCGAACGGCGCATCCGCCCCGTCCAGCGCGAGGTTCCGCTCGGCCTGCGCGGTGCCGATGAAGCTCGTCGCGAGGCGCACGGTGACCGTGGCCGAGGCATCCAGCGCCACCCGCACCCACGCGCGCGGCGACTCCCCGGGCGTCCGCAGGCCCGTGCGCACGCGGTCGGCCGCGACGATCGGCCGGTCGAGCTGCGCGTGCAGGTACGCGCGCGGGGAGGCGGCGCGGTCGCGCTGGGCCTCCGTGCCGTCGTCGGTGTACGCGCGCAAGGCGTCGCCCGGCACACCCGTCTCGCCGGGCAGACTCACCGCGCCGTGCCCGTCGATCTGGTCGAACACGAGCACGCCCTCGGCCGTGCCCGGCGGGAAGCCGACGCGCACGAGCACGGTGTGGTCGGTGGCCGTCATCTCGACGCGGATGCCGCCGTCGAGCGTCACCCGGTAGTCGTGCGGACGGGCGATCTCGTCGTCGTGCGAGAAGCCGAGCGCCCGCGCCCCGGGCGAGGTGGGTACCGGTTCTCCCGGCGGAGGCGGCAGCACCGGCATGACCTGGAACGCGCCGCGCTCCCCCATCCACGGGCTCGGCAGGTGCGACGTCGCGAACGCCTGCAGCACCGACCTGTTGTCGGAGGTGTTGTCGGCGTGCCACGTGTACGGCCAGCGGGCGGAGTCGGCGCGGGTGACCGGGATGCCTCCGACGAAGCCGCCCGGCACCGCCACGGTCGGCGCGGTGTTGCCGCGCGAGAGGGCGGGCGTCGACATCGTGCCCTGCCGGGTGCGCGCCCGGTCGGCGGGGCGCTCCGGCTCGGGTGCGACCGGCCCGATCGAGATCGTGTCGAGCCAGCCGACGAGCGTCCGCCGCCCGGCGCCAGGCGCGCGCGTCTCCACGACGCGCAGCCGCACGCCCGCCACGACGCGGCCGGCGACCGCGTCGAGGGCGACGCGAACGAGATTCCACTGGTCGGGGTGGAGCGCGGCGCCCTCGTGCTGGGCGCGCGGATCGAGCGCGACCCCGTACTGGTCGCGCACCCCGTACGCGCTGAGGAGCGAGCCGTCGTCGAGGACGAGGTCGAGCGCCACGGCGTCGGCGGCGAACCCGTCGCGCACGTCACCGGTCGCACTCCATTCCGGCAGCACGGCGTAGCGCAGCTCGTCACCCGGCACGATGCGCCGCTCACGCAGCTCGGCGCCGAGATCGGGCGTGACCGCCACACGGCCACCGGTGAACGTGTAGCGGATCGCCGCCCTCGAGGTGAACCCGGCGCCGGGCCGCGAGGTCACGGCGTGCGCCGCGGACGGACCGGTGTCGTACCGGCGGCCGCCGAACCACGCGGCGATCCGCCGGGCGAGCCGCCAGACCCACCCGCCCACGCGCTCCGCCGCTCGGATCATCGCCCTCCGCTGTCACCGCCGTCTCGCCGCCACAGCTTCGAGGGCCACCAGATGACGCGTCCCAGATCGTACGCCGCCGCGGGCACGAGCAGCGAGCGCACGACGAACGTGTCGAGCAGCACGCCGAACGCGACGATGAACGCGAGCTGCGCGAGGAAGAGGATCGGGATGACGCCGAGCGCCGCGAAGGTCGCCGCCAGCACGAGCCCCGCCGAGGTGATCACCCCGCCCGTCGCGACGAGCCCCCGCAGGATGCCGGGGCGCGTGCCGTGGCGCAGCGACTCCTCGCGCACCCTCGACATCAGGAAGATGTTGTAGTCGACGCCGAGCGCCACGAGGAACACGAAGCCGTACAGCGGCACCGCGGGGTCGGCCCCCGGGAAGTGGAACACGTGGTTGAACACGAGCGCGCTCACCCCGAGCGCCGCCCCGAACGAGACGATGACACTCAGGATCAGGAGGATCGGCGCCACCACGGCTCGCAGCAGCAGCATCAGGATCACGAGGATCACGAGGAGGATCACCGGGATGATGACGGTGCGGTCGCGGATCGAGGTGTCGTTCGTGTCGAGGTCGATCGCCGTCGGTCCCCCGACGAGCACGGTGCCCTCGCCGAGCCGGTCGGCGAACGCCCCGCGGAGCTCTCGCACCGTGTCCTCCGCGGCGAGCGAGTCGGCCTCGTCGCCGAGCGTCGCGATGAGCAGCACGTCGCCGTCGGCGACCGTCGGCGCGGGCTGGGCGGCCGCCGGCGCCCCGGCCGCGGCCGGCGGGCCCGCGGTCGTGTAGACGACGTCGCCGCCGGAGAGCTCCACCTGCACCTGTCCCGACGGGGAGTCCTGCGACGCCGCGGCGACCGAGTCGACGCCGTCGCTGTCGCCGAGCACCTCGAGCGCGGTCGCGACGTCGCCCTCCGGCACGATGACGTAGGCGGGGCTCCCCGACCCGGCGGCGAAGTGCGCGGCGAGCACGTCCTGTCCGTCGCGCGCCTCCGAGGCCCCGAGCACGAGGTCGCTCTGCGGCACGCCGTCGGCCTTCAGCTGCAGCACACCCGCCGACGCTGCGAGCAGGACAACCGTCGTCACGATCCAGACGAGACGCGCGTGCCGGGCGATGAGGCGCGCGAGGCGCTCCCAGAAGCCGTGGACCGGGGCATCCGGGTTCGTGACGAGCGCTTCGACGTCGGCGCCCGCATCGCGCGCGGTGCCGGTCTTGGGCAGGAACGGCCAGAACGCCGCCCGGCCGACGAGCGCGAGCAGGGCGGGGAGGAAGGTCAGCGCCGAGAGCACCGCGAAGACGATGCCGATCGAGGCGATCGGTCCGAGCGCGCGGTTGGTCGCGAGGTCGCTCAGCAGCAGGCACAGGAGGCCCGCGATCACGGTGCCGCCCGAGGCGAGGATGGGCTCGAACGCGCCGCGCCAGGCGGTCGTCGTGGCATCCCATCGCCGCCTGCCCTGCGCGATCGCCTCGCGGAAGCGGGCGACGTACAGCAGCGCGTAGTCGGTCGCGGCGCCGATCACGAGGATGAAGAGGATGCCCTGCACCTGGCCGTTCAGGACGAATACGCCCGCCTTCGCCAGCCACCACACCGTCAGGAGCGCGACGCACAGCGCGAACGTCGAAGTGAGCAGCACGAGGATCGGGAGGAGCGGCGATCGGTAGACGATCACGAGGATGATGAAGACGGCGCCGAGCGCGACGCCGAGGAGCAGTCCGTCGATGCCGAGGAAGCCCTGCACGAGGTCGGCGGTGAAGCCGGCGGGGCCGGTGACCCAGGCATCCAACCCGCTCGGCAGGTCGTCTGCGATCGCCGCGCGCACCGCCTCGACCGTCTCGCCGACGTCGCCCGAGGTGTCGATCGGCACGAACAGCTGCACCGCCTCGCCGTCGTCGGACGGGATGCCGGGCGACACGTCGCCCACGCCGTCGGCGTCGCCGATCGCGGCGGCGAGGTCGCCGATGCTCGCGAGCTGCTCCGGGGACAGCGCCCCGTCGCCGGTGACGACGACCACGGCGGGGATCGTGTCGCCGCCGGTGAAGTCGGCGAGCCGCTCCTGCACCTGGGTGGCCTCGGCCGAGGAGGGCAGGAAGCTCGACTGGTCGTTGGTGGAGACCTCGTCGATCTTGCCGAAGTAGGGTCCGCCGATCGACCCGCCGACGAGCCAGATCAGCACGAGGAGCACCGGGATGCCGATTCGCAGCCACCTGGTCGGGGTCGCCGAACGGTCGCTCGAGGCGGCACGGCGCGAGTCGGCTCGGAGAGTCATATCGCTAGCTTATCTAGCAATCTCGTCCGCTGTCACCCGCGGAGGAAGAAGACCACCCAACCGGAGACCAGACACAGCACCCCGAGTGCGAACAGTCCCGCCGCGGCGAGGGTGACCGCGCGCAGCCCCGGCGGACGGCGCTGCAGCCGCATGCGGCTGGTCCACCCGTGCCGATACCAGATGTCGGCCTGCTCACGCCCGGCGAGCGCGGATGCCTCGGCCGGCCCGGCGACCGCGCTGTTCGCGTCGCCGTCGGCGTCGAACCACCGGACGACCGTCACCTCGCCCGTGGGGCCCCGTTCGGTGTCGACGATCGCCTCGGCGGGCAGCCATGTGCCGTCAGCCGCCCAGAGGATCGCCATGACAACGGCGAGCACCGCCGAGCCGCCGAAGCCGACCCACGTGAACACCTCGAGGAGCACGTCGGTGACGTCGGACGAAATGGCGGACATGGCGGCGTCAGTCTATCGACGCGCGGCAGGGCTGCCGATCATGGAGCACGCGTGGGGACGCGGAGGTGTGGAGCCGCCCAAGGGAATCGAACCCTTGACCTTTTCATTACGAGTGAAATGCTCTGCCGACTGAGCTAGGGCGGCGCGGACGACGGGCGTCCGACGTGTGCCGGCGCGGGCGCCGTGCACGAAGAACGATCTTACAGGCTCCGCGGGCCACTCGCGAACCACGCCCCGCACCTCCGCGACGGAGCTCCCCCCGGGCCGCTCGGTGACCCCGTGTTACGGCCGATTGGCCCGCGCCCGGGCACGTCCGTAGCGTCGAAGAGGCACCGCGATGAGGCTGGCGCGGCACCCGGACGACCGATCCGCGCTGCGCGGTGCCCCGACCCACAAGGAGCACCACCATGAGCACGAAGAAGTCCCTGGCCGCGATCGCGCTGGCCCTCCCCCTCGCACTCCTCCTCGGCGCCTGCGCCGGCGGATCGTCCGACACCGCTGCTTCGGGCGACGCCTCGGGATCGTCCGAGACCGTGAAGATCGGCGTCGTCGGCGCCGGCGACCCGTACTGGGAGACCTACAAGGAGGCCGCGGCCGCCGAGGGCATCGACGTCGAGATCGTCAACTTCGACTCGTACGACCAGCCGAACCCGGCCCTGTCGGCGGGCGAGCTCGACCTCAACCAGTTCCAGCACATCATCTACCTCGCCACCTACAACGTCGCCGCGTCCGACGACCTCGTGCCGATTGGCGCGACGGCGATCTACCCGCTGGGTCTGTACTCGACCAAGTACGGAAAGGTCGGCGACATCCCCGCCGGCGAGACCATCGCGGTGCCCAACGACGAGTCGAACCAGGCACGCGCGTTGCTCGTGCTGCAGTCCGCCGGCCTCATCGAGCTGAAGGACGGCGGGTCGGTGTTCTCCACCGTCGCCGACATCGAGTCGGGCTCGAAGGTCAAGGTCGAAGCGGTCGCCGCCGACTTCACCGCCTCGTCGCTGCCCGACTTCGCCGGAGCCGTCGTCAACAACGACTTCGTCTCGAAGGCGGGTCTCACCAAGGACCAGCTGCTCGCGCAGGACGACCCGTCCGACGAGTCGGCGTTCCCCTACATCAACATCTTCGCCGCGAAGGCCGCCGACGCCGAGAACCCGACGTACCTCAAGCTCGTGAAGATCTACCAGGACACCCCGTCGGTGCAGGACGGCGTGCTCGAGGCATCCGGCGGCACCGCTGTGCTCGTGAAGACCCCGGTCTCCGACCTCGTCGCCTCGCTCAAGAAGACCGAGGACGAGATCCGCGCCCAGCAGTGACCTGAACGCGTGTGCGGCCGGCTCCCTCGGGGGCGGGCCGCACACGCGCATCACCGCCCCGCCTCACCCTTCGACCCGGAATGACCCCATGACCCTCATCCGCCTCTCCGGCGTGACGAAGACCTTCCCCCCGCAGACGCGCGGCGCCGAGCCCGTCGTCGCGGTCGACGACGTCAGCCTCGCCGTCGCCGCCGGCGAGATCTGCGGCATCATCGGCTACTCGGGCGCCGGCAAGTCGACCGTGCTGCGCCTCGTCAACGCGCTCGAGACCCCCTCGAGCGGCACCGTCGAGATCGACGGCGTCGACATCACCGGCCTCGGCGAGCGGGAGCTCCGCCGCCTGCGCGGCGACATCGGCATGATCTTCCAGCAGTTCAACCTCTTCGACTCGCGCACGGTCGCCGGGAACATCGCCTACCCCCTCGAGGTCGCCGGGCGCCCGCGCGCCGAGATCCGCGCCCGCGTCGATGAGCTGCTCGAGTTCGTCGGCCTCGCCGCCAAGGCGCGCAACTACCCCGAGCAGCTCTCCGGCGGGCAGAAGCAGCGCGTCGGCATCGCCCGCGCCCTCGCCACGAACCCGCGCATCCTCCTCGCCGACGAGGCGACGAGCGCCCTCGACCCCGACACGACGCAGGAGGTGCTCGCGCTCCTCCGCCGCGTGAACGCCGAGCTCGGCGTCACGATCGTCGTCATCACTCACGAGATGGACGTCATCCGCACCCTCGCCGACCGCGTCGTCGTCATGGAGCACGGCCGCATCATCGAGGAGGGACCCGTCTTCGACATCCTCTCCGCGCCGCGCCACCCCGCCACCGCGCGGTTCGTGGCGAGCATCATCGAGGACGTGCCCTCCGGGGACGACCTCGCCGCGCTCCGCGCCCGGCACCCCGGTCGCATCCTTACCCTCGACGTCCGCGAGGGCGCGGCGGCGCAGAGCGACGTGTTCGCCGCGCTCGGCGCGCACGGTGTGCGGTTCGAGGTGGTCCACGGCGGCATCAACGACATCGGCGGCCGCGTGTTCGGCCACCTCACCCTCGCCGTCGACGGCGAGCCGGCCGCCGTCGACCGGGCGATCGCCGCCGCATCGGCGTTCGCGACCCTCATCGAGGAGGATGCCCGTGGATAGGCTCATCGAACTGCTGCCGCAGCTGTGGGATGCCACGCTGGAGACCCTGTTCGTGGCCACCGCCGCGCTCATCTTCGGCGGCCTCGCGGGCCTCGTGCTGGGCCTGGCGCTCTACGCGACGCGCGCCGGCAGCATCTTCCCGAACCGGGTCGTGTTCGGCACTCTGAACGTCATCGTGAACACGTTCCGCCCGATCCCGTTCATCATCCTCCTGCTCGCACTGCAGCCCATCGCCCGCGGCATCGGACTCCCCGGGATCGGCGTGCCGTTCGCGATCTTCGCGATCACGATCGCGTCGCTGTTCGCGATCAGCCGCATCGTGGAACAGAATCTGCTGACCGTGCGTCCGGGCGTCATCGAGGCGGCCCGGGCAGCGGGTGCGAGCCGGTCGCGCATCCTCTTCCGGCTCGTCCCGCGCGAATCTCTCGGTCCGCTCGTGCTCGGCTACACCTTCGTCGTCGTCGCGCTCGTCGACATGACCGCCATCGCCGGGGCCGTCGCCGCCGGCGGCCTCGGCGAGTTCGCGATCAACTACGGCTCGAAGCAGTTCAACCCGTGGGTGACGTGGACGGCGGTGCTCGTCATCGTCGCGATCGTGCAGACCGTGCAGTTCATCGGCAACGCCCTCGCGCGGCGCGTGCTGCGCCGCTGACGGCGAGGACGCCTCGGACGCCGTGGACGCCTCGGACGGGCCTCAGCAGCTGAGGCCGTCCTGCGGCACCGTGCCGTCGACGAGGTAGTCCTCGACGGCGCGGTCGACGCACGTGTTGCCCTTGTTGTAGCCGGTGTGGCCCTCGCCCTCGCGGGTGACGAGCACGCCCGAGCTCAGCTGCTCGGCGAGCGAGACCGACCACGCGTACGGCGTCGCCGGGTCGTTCGTGGTGCCGACCACGACGATGGGCGCGGCGCCGTCGGCGGCGATGCGCTCGCGCACCCCGGTCGGCGGGTACGGCCACACCTCGCACACGTCGACGCCCTGCCAGTACGGCGCGATGGTCGGCGCCTTCTGAGCGATCAGCGCGTTGGCGGAGTCCTGATCGGCCTGCGAGGTGTCGAGCGGGTAGTCCATGCAGTTATACGCGCGGAACGCCTCGGTCGAGTTGTCCTGGTAGGTGCCGTCGGAGTTGCGTCCGTTGTAGAAGTCGGCGAGCAGCAGCGCCGTCGTCGGGTCGCCCTGCAGCGCCTGGCTGAGCGCCTGGGTCAGGTACGGCCACGAGTCCTCCGCGTAGAGCGCGGCGATGATCCCGGTCATGAGGGTGTCGGCGCCGAGCATCCGGCCGTCGTCGGCGGGCAACGGCTGCGCGTCGACGCTCGCGAGGAGGGTGCCGAGGTCGGCCATCGCCTGATCGACGGTGCCGGTGAACGGGCAGCCGCGCCCGTCGAGGCAGTCGGCCATGTACGCGCGCAGCGCCGACTCGAAGCCGATCGCCTGCGTGGTGCCGACGTCGAGGCCCGACGCCGAGGGGTCGATCGCCCCGTCGAGCACCAGGCGGCCCACGCGCTCGGGGAAGAGCTTCGCGTACGTCGCGCCGAGAAACGTGCCGTAGGAATAGCCGAGGTAGTTCAAGGTCTTGTCGCCGAGCACGGCGCGAAGCAGATCCATGTCGCGAGCGGCGTTGTCAGTCGTGACGAACGGCAGGATGCCCGCGGAGTTCGCCTCGCAGGCCTCGACGAACTCGGTGTTGCGCTGCGTCAGCTCGTCGGTCCAGCCCTGGCTGCCCCGCGGATCGGCGGGGATGTCGTAGAGCATGTGGTCCATGCCCGCCGCGTCGAGGCAGGCCACCGCCGTCGAGCGGCCCACTCCGCGCGGGTCGAACCCGATCACGTCGTACGCGTCGAGGACGGGCTCGCTGACGGCGAAGCTCGCCGAATCGGCGACGAGGTCGTAGCCGCTCGCGCCAGGGCCGCCGGGGTTGGTCAGCAGGGATCCGAGCGCGTCGCCGCTCGTCGCCGCTCGACGGATCACGGCGAGCTGGATCGTGCCCGAAGTCGGGTCGGACCAGTCGAGCGGCGCCGTGACGTCGGTGCAGTCGTACGACCCGGCGTCCGAGCCGGAGCACGAGGTCCACGACAGCGTCTGACCGTAGAACTCCTCGAACCCGGCGGGTGCGCCGTCGAGGTCCGGCTCGCGACTGGGTGCCGGCGTCGCCGACGTCTCGGGCGGGATGGCCGCGTACAGGCAGCCCGACAGCGTCAGCGAGGCGACGGCGAGGGCGGCGACGACGGTGAGGGCGCGTCGAAGGGTGTTCACGGAGTCCTTCCGCTCGCGACCGTCACGAGCATGCTCTCCAGAGCCAGCGCCGGTGCGGCGTTGCCCTGGAGGTTCGTGCGGGTCGCCGAGATCTGATCGAGCACGGTCAGGGTGCGCTGCGGCGTCCAGACCGCGGCGAGTGCCCCGATCTGATCGCCCAGCTCACGGTTGATGAGGTCGTCGCCGCGCCCGAACTGCACCATGAGCACATCGCGGAACATCGATTCGAGGTCGGTGAGCACGCGGTCGATGCCGTCGCGCAGGCTGCGGGTGGCGCGGCGCTTCTGCTCGTCCTCGAGCGCGCTGAGCTGCCCGCGCACCGCCGGAGGCACCGCGGCGCCCGGGGCGACGCCGAGGGTGCGCAGAAGCGAGGCCCGCTCGGCCTCGTCGCGCTCGGCCGTGAGCGCCTTGGCATCCTCGGTCGCGAGCTGCACGATGCGCGCGGCGGTCTCGACGGCGGTGCCGACACCGCGCACGGCGAGCACCGCGTGCAGCGTCTCGTCGCGTCGCGCGCGGGCTCCTTCGTCGGTCGCGAGCCGCACCGCCATGCCGATGTGGCGCTGGGCGAGCCGTGCCGACTGCTCGGCGAGCGCGGCATCCACTCCGGTGCGCGCCACGATCAGTCGTGCGACGTCGGCGACGTCGGGCTCGTGCAGGCGCAGCGTGCGCACGCGAGAGCGGATGGTGGGCAGCAGGTCGGCCTCGCTCGGCGCGCACAGCACCCAGACGGTGCGCTCCGGCGGCTCTTCGAGGGCTTTCAGCAGCACGTTCGAGGTGCGCTCCACCATCCGGTCGGCGTCTTCCACGACCATCACCCGGTAGCGTCCGAGCGACGGTGAGAAGTACGAGCGCTCGACGAGGGCACGCGCGTCTTTGATCGAGATGATGACGCCCTCGGTGCGGAGCGTCGTGAGGTCGGGGTGGGTGCCCGCGAGCACCTGGCGCGTCGCCGCCTCGTCACCCGGTTCGGCGATCAGCGCGGCGGCGAAGGCGGCGGCGAGGGTCGAACGCCCCGACCCGGCGGGCCCCGTGATCAGCCAGGCGTGGGCGAGCTGGGCGGGATCGGATGCCGCCGCCTGCAGCTGCCCGAGCGCGTCGTCCTGCCCCCAGACCTCGCCCCACGGGAGGGCGGCGGGGGTGGCGGCGATCATGCGCCCCAGCCTACGGGGTGGGTGCGACGCGCGAGCGGATGTCGGCGGCCAGCTCGCCTGGGGGGCGACTCGCGTCGAGCACCACGAAGCGCGCGGGCTCGGCCTCGGCGAGGGCGAGAAAGGCGGCGCGCACGCGCGCGTGGAACTCGCTCTTCTCCGCCTCGAGCCGGTCGAACGGCTTCTCGTCGGCGTCGAGGCGCGCCCGTGCGGACGACGGGTCGAGGTCGAGCAGCACGGTGAGGTCGGGCAGCGCCCCCTCCGTCGCCCACAGCGAGAGGTCGCGGATCTCCGTGGCATCCAGCACTCGACCCGCCCCCTGGTAGGCGACCGACGAGTCGAGGTAGCGGTCCTGGATGACGACGTCGCCGCGGGCGAGCGCGGGGCGGACGACGGTGGCGACGTGGTGGGCCCGATCGGCGGCGTAGAGCAGCGCCTCGGCGCGCGGCGCGATGTCGCCGCGGTGGTGCAGCACGATGTCGCGGACGAGCACCCCCACCTCGGTGCCGCCGGGCTCGCGCGTGCGCACGACGGTGCGCCCCTGCCCGCGCAGCCACTCCTCGAGGAGCGCCGCCTGCGTCGTCTTGCCGACGCCGTCACCGCCCTCGAAGGTGACCCAGAGCCCGCGACCGGGCTCCGGATCCGGAGTCGTCATCACTTCTTCTTGGCGGCGGGCTTGCGCGTCGTCGCGGCGCGCCGGGTCGTCCGCTTGGGCGCGGGACCCTTCGCGCGCTTGTCGGCGAGCATCTGCACCGCGATCTCGTACGTGATGTCGTCGGGCGTCTGGCCCTTCGGGATCGTGACGTTGGTGGTGCCGTCGGTGACGTAGGCGCCGAAGCGGCCGTCCTTGATGCGGATCGGCTTCTCGCTCACCGGGTCGGCCTCGAATTCCTTGAGCGAGGTCGCGGCGCGGTTGGCGTACTTCGGCTGCGCGTAGATCTCGAGAGCCTGCTCGAGGGTGATGTCGAAGATCTGGTCCTCGCTCTGCAGCGAGCGCGAGTCGGTGCCCTTCTTCAGATACGGGCCGTAGGGGCCGTTCTGCGCGGTGATGGGCGTCTCGGTCTCGGGGTCGAGGCCGACGGTGCGCGGCAGCGCGAAGAGCTTGAGCGCCGTCTCGAGGTCGATCGTGTCGGGCGACATGCTCTTGAAGATCGACGCACGGCGGGGCTTGGGCGCCTCGACCTTCTTCGTCCGCTTCTTGGGCGCGTCCGGGTCGACGACCGGCTCGGGCACGGGCGGCAGCACCTCTTCGAGGTACGGTCCGAAACGGCCGTCCTTGACGATGATGTCGCGCCCGGTCTCGGGGTTCTGGCCGAGCACCCGGTCGCCGGCGACCGGGGCGTCGATGAGCTCGCGGGCCTTGGCGGGCGTGAGTTCGTCGGGAGCGAGGTCGCCCGGGATGTTGACGATGCGCGAGGTGCCGTCTTCGTTCGGCACGTCGAGGTACGGGCCGTAGCGGCCGAAGCGCAGCGTCGCGACGTCGCCGATGCGGGTCGCGTTGATCTCGCGCGCGTCGATCTCGCCGAGGTTGTCGAGGATGTTCCGCAGCCCCACGTGCTGGTCGGAGCCGAAGTAGAACTCCTTCAGCCATTCGACGCGCTGCTGCTCGCCCCGCGCGATCGCGTCGAGGTCGTCTTCGAGCGCGGCGGTGAAGTCGTAGTCGACGAGCTCGGTGAAGTGCTGCTCGAGCAGACGCACGACGCTGAAGGCGAGCCACGACGGCACGAGGGCCTGCCCGCGCTTGGTGACGTACTCGCGCCCCAGGATGACATCGATGATCGAGGCGAACGTCGACGGGCGGCCGATGCCCTTCTCCTCGAGCGCCTTGACGAGGGATGCCTCGGTGTAGCGCGGCTTCGGGCTCGTGGCGTGCCCCTTCGGCTCGACCTCGTGCAGGGTCAGCACGTCGCCGACGGCGAGCTGCGGCAGCGACTGGTCGTCGGCCTTGTCGGCGTCGCCGCGCTTCTCGTCCCGGCCCTCTTCGTACGCCTCGAGGAAGCCCTTGAACGTGTAGACCGTGCCCGAGGCGGTGAACGACGCCGTCTTCCAGGCGAGGTCGCCCGCGCCCGACGTGTCGGCTTCGAGGGTCACCGTGGTGGTCTCGTACTTGGCATCCGACATCTGCGAGGCGACCGTGCGCTTCCAGATGAGGTCGTACAGGCGGCTCTCGTCGCGGTCGAGCGCCGAGCCGACCTCGGCGGGGGTGCGGAAGGTCTCGCCGGAGGGCCGGATCGCCTCGTGCGCCTCCTGCGCGTTCTTGCTCTTGTTCGCGTAGCTGCGCGGGTTCGGCGGCACCGCCCGGTCGCCGTACAGCGCGACGGCCTGGGCACGCGCCGCGGCGATCGCCTGCGTCGACAGCGCGGTCGAGTCGGTGCGCATATAGGTGATGTAGCCCTTTTCGTAGAGTCGCTGCGCGACGCCCATGGCGTGCTTCGCGCTCATCGAGAGCTTGCGCCCGGCCTCCTGCTGCATCGTCGAGGTCGTGAACGGGGGCTTGGGGCTGCGGGTGCCGGGCTTGGCTTCGACCGAGACGACGACGACGTCGCCGGATGCCTCGAGCGCGGTGGCGAGCGCGCGAGCCTGCGGCTCGGTGAGGACGACGACGGCCTTCTTCAGCTGACCGGCGTCGTCGAAGTCGGTGCCGCGGGCGAGGGGCGCACCGTCCAGGCGTGCGAGGCGCGTGGCGAACCCGTCGGCGACGCGCTCGGCGGGAGCGGCGACGGCCTCGACGTCCCAGTAGTCGGCGGAGACGAAGGCGATGCGCTCGCGCTCCCGATCGACGACGAGACGCGTCGCGGCCGACTGCACGCGGCCGGCCGACGTGCCCTGCCCGACTTTGCGACGGGTGACGTCGGAGACGTCCCACCCGTAGAGACGGTCGAGGATGCGGCGGGTCTCCTGCGCGTCGACGAGCGCGAGGTCGAGCTCACGCGTGTTGCCGACGGCCGCGCGGATGGCATCCTTCGTGATCTCGTGGAACACCATGCGCTTGACGGGCACCTTCGGCTGCAGCGCCTGCAGCAGGTGCCACGCGATGGCCTCTCCCTCGCGGTCCTCATCGGTGGCGAGCAGCAGCTGGTCGGCGGACTTCAGCGCGCGCTTGAGTTCGGCGACGGTCTTCTTGCCACGGTCGCTCTCCACATAAAGAGGGGTGAACCCGTTCTCGATGTCGATGGAGTACTTGCCGACCGAGGTCTTCTTCAGCTCGGCCGGGATGTCCTTCTTGTCGGCGAGGTCGCGGATGTGACCCACCGAGCTGAGCACCTCGTATCCGTCGCCCAGGTATCCCTGGATCGACCGCATCTTGGTCGGCGACTCGACGATGACGAGCGTCTTCCCCGACCCCGCGGCGGATGCCTTGGTCGACGGCTTCGCCGCGGCCTTCGTCGTCGCCGATGCCGATGCCTTCGTCGATGCTCCTGTGCTCTGAGCCACGTGGCGTCCTTTCTTCGATGCACACCATACACACGTGCCGCACATGAAGTGGCTGTGAGCGGCCGGAGCTTTCGCTGCGGGCGAAGCGCCGCGCACGGGGTGGTGCTGCGCGCATCACGGTTCGGCCGCGGGTGCGGGGCCCGCCCGGGCACGCGCCTCGGCGGCGAAGGCGCCCGCCCCGACGCGCACCCGCACCGTCGCGGTGAGGGCGTCGAGGTCGCACACCAGGAGGGCTGCGCCGGCCGCCGCCGCGACCTGTTCGGCCCGCTCGCACGGTGAACCGGTGACCGCACCGGAGGCGGCGTCGGCGGCGGCGAGGGCCGCGGCGTCCGCAGCCCCCGACGCCCGCGCCGCGCGGATCGACGCTGCGCCCGCGACCCCGCCCGAGAACGCGAGCGTCGCGGCGACGGCGAGCGCGCCGAGCGCCACGGTCGACCCCGCCATCACCGTCCTCCCGACAGCGCGCAGGAGCGGGCCCTGAGGGGCGGCAACGGCAGCGGGATGCGGGTCGGCGCAGTCGCCGAGACGCACACGAGGTCGCCCTCGTCGGTGACGGCCTCGACCGCTCCCCCGGCGACGGCCGCGACGATCTCGGCCACGCGCCCGGCGGGCTCGCCGCGCGCCGCGAGCCGCGCCGCCTGCGCGACCCCCTGTTCGAGCCGCACCTGACGGCCGGCCGCGGCGAGGCTGCCGGCCGTCAGGGCGATGACGAGCACGACGGCGGGCACGACGACGGCGAACTCGGCCGTGGCCGATCCGCGATCGCCGGCGCGCATCGTCAGGCCACCGTGAGCGCGCGGCGGACGAGGTCGGTGAGGATGCCTCGCACCTCGTCGGAGCGCATGATCAGAACCAGCAGCCCGGCGAAGGCCACCGCCGCCATGGTCGCGACCGCGTACTCGGCGGTCGCGGCGCCCGCGTCGTCGCCGAACAGGGTCGCCGCGCGGCGCGATGTCAGCACCGGGAGCGGCGGGAGGGGCGGGAGCGGCGGCAGCGCACCGGACGCACGCGTGCCGAACGCCCCGCGCGGCAGGGTGGGGATGAGGGTGAGGGACATAAGGTGACTCCTTCTCTATAGGGATGTGTGGGCACGTGTGGAGGGCGGATCAGAGCGGCGGCGCCGCACCGGCCATGACCGACAGCAACATCGGTCCGACGCCCAGAAGCAGGAAGGCGGGAAGTGTGCACAGCCCCATCGGCAGGAGCAGTCGCGCCCCGAGCCTCGCCGCGCGCAGCCGTCCGTCGGTGCGCGCACGGCGTCGCGCGTCGGTCGCCGAGGAGCGGAGGAGATCCACCGCGGGCGCGCCGGCGCGCTGCGACAGGGCGAGGATCTCCGCCGTCTCGGCATCGGCCTCTCCGCCGCCGGCCCCGGCGACGACCGCGAGCGCGCGCTCGATCGAGGCGCCGCTCGACAGGGCGATGGCGACCGTGTCGGCCTGGAGCCCCGGCGGCGGGCCGGCGGGCTGCGCCCGGGCGACGAGCCGGCCGCTCCACCGTCGCGCGAGGAGCATCAGCACGACGCCCGCGACCAGGCAGGCGATCCCGGCGGGCTGCGTGAAGGTCGACAGCACGTCGAATCCGAGCGCGACGCCGAGTCCGATCGCGACGAGCGGCAGCCACGCGACGAGCCGCGCGGTCGCCGCGGGATCGGCGAGGGCGACGGCCACGTCGTCGCGGGTCTCCTGCGCGTCGCGCAAGGCGTCGGCGAAGCGGCGCAGGCTCGGCGCGAGCGGCGCGCCGACGGTCTCCGCGACCCGCCAGGCGACGGCGACCTCGCCCCACGCGCCGCCGCGCTCGGCCAGCACCTCCCCCGTCCCGCGCCCGGCCGCGGCGGTCGACACCGCCGTCGCGGCATCATCACCCGAGTCGGCGAGCAGCTGCCACGCACGCGGGGGCGTGACGCCCGCTTCGAGGAGGACCGCCAGGCGCTGCACCGAGGCCGCCGCATCGGCGGCATCCATCACCCGCTTCGCACTCATGTGAGCACCTCGACGCCGAGCCGCCCGTCCTCGAGCACGGGGCGCGCGAAGCCCGCGATGCGGCGCACACCGTCGCTGCCGCGCTCGACGTGCACCACGACGCCGATCGCGCTCACCACCTGCCGCGCGGTCGCGTGGTCGTCGAGCCCGGCGAGGGCGCCGAGCGCATCGAGGCGGGCGGGCAGGTCGCGGATGCTGCCGGCGTGCACTGTGCCCGCCCCGCCGTCGTGGCCGGTGTTGAGCGCCATGAGCAGCTCGCGCACCTCCTCGCCGCGGCACTCGCCGACCACCAGACGGTCGGGGCGCATCCGCAGCGCCTCGCGCACGAGGCGCGCGAGCGGCACCGCGCCGGCGCCTTCGAGGTTCGGCTGCCGCGCCTCGAGCCGCACGTGGTGCGGGTGCGAGATGCGCAGCTCGGCGACATCCTCGATCGTGACGATCCGCTCCGAGGCGGGCACCCGTCCGAGCAGCGCCGCGAGGAGGGTCGTCTTGCCCGCGCCGGTGGCCCCGGTGACGAGCACGTTCGCGCGCTTCGTGACGAGCGAGTCCAGCCGTGCGCCGGTGACCGCGTCGAACATGCCGCGGCGGCCGAGCTCATCGAGATCGGGAACGTCGACGTCGGGCAGGCGGATCGAGATCGCCGCCCCCGAGCACGCGACCGGCGGCAGCACGGCATGCACCCGCGCGCCGTGCTCCCAGCGCACGTCGACGAGCGGCGTGCCGTCGTCGAGGTGCCGACCGCCCACCCCGATGAGCGCGACGGCGAGCGCCCGCAGCTCGTCGGCGCCGGCCCGCCACCCCGCGACCTGCTCGACGCCGCGTCCACGGTCGACGAACAGCCCGTCCGTGCCGTTGACGAAGACGTCGGTCACCGCCGGATCGGAGAGCACGTCGCGCAGCGGCTCGAGCGCGGGATGGTCGGGCAGCTCGCGCCGGCGCAGCTCACGGCGAGGCGACTCCGCCGACGCGCGAGCCCCGGCCTCGGCCACCGCGTCGCGCCGCGGCACCGGGGCCGGGCCGGCGCGACGCACGGCTTCGGGGACGCGGGGGCTGACGACGAACGCTTCGGACATGCCCCGACGGTAGGCGTCGGGGCCGCGCCCGAACCGCCCGCGGGCCGCATCGGTGGACAGTTCGCCGATCGGGCCCGTTGGGGAGGAGGCGATGACGACCGCAGACCGCACACGGCAGAAGAGCCGTCAGCACTGCGCAGAAAAAGAAGGGCGGCATCCCATTGGGGGGAATGGGATGCCGCCTCACGCAGTGCCCCATTGGGGGGGGGTGGGCACCGCGACGCCAGAATCAGAAGTTCGGCCGCTCAAGAGCATACGCACGAATCGTCCGCCGACCGTACGAAAGAGGCGCGCCACGCGGAGATATATCGGTCCGGCGCGTCGTCGCGCTCCCTACTATCGGCGGTAGTGACCGCCGGAGCGCTGTGACTAGATAGCTGAATCGTCCCGAAGACCGTCCTCATTCGGGAGCCTCGCCGCAAAGGAGCGCGCCAGATGAGCAGCCAGATCGACCACCTGCTGACCGAGAACCGCCGGTTCGCGCCGTCGCCCGAATTCGCCGCCGACGCGGTCGCGACCGCCGAGCTGTACGCGCAGGCCGACGCCGACCGCGAGGCCTTCTGGGCCGAGCAGGCGCGCGCGCTGCACTGGCACACGCCGTTCACGCAGGTGCTCGACTGGTCGAACCCGCCGTTCGCGCAGTGGTTCGCCGACGGCGAGCTCAACGTCGCGTACAACTGCCTCGACCGCCACGTCGAGGCGGGCAACGGCGACCGCATCGCGCTGCTCTGGGAGGGTGAGCCGGGCGATTCTCGGCGCGTCACCTACGCCGAGCTCACCGACGAGGTCAAGCGCGTCGCGAACGTGCTCACCGGGCTCGGCGTCGAGGCGGGCGACCGGGTCGCGATCTACCTGCCGATGATCCCCGAGGCGATCGCCGCGATGCTCGCCGTCGCGCGCCTCGGCGCCATTCACTCCGTCATCTTCGGCGGCTTCTCGGCCGACAGCCTGCGGACGCGCATCGACGATGCCGGCGCGAAGGTCGTCATCACCTCCGACGGCGGCTATCGCAAGGGTCGCGTGTCGCCGCTCAAGCCCGCCGTCGACCAGGCGCTAGCCGACCGCGGGAACGGGCCGCAGGCGACGGTCGAGCACGTGCTCGTCGTGCGTCGCACCGAGAACGAGGTCGGCTGGACCGAGGGGCGCGACCTCTGGTGGCACGACGCGGTCGCCGAGGCATCCGCCGATCACACGGCCCAGCCTTTCCCCGCCGAGAACCCGCTGTTCATCCTGTACACCTCGGGCACGACCGGAAAGCCCAAGGGCATCCTGCACACCTCCGGCGGCTACCTCACCCAGGCGGCGTTCACGAACCGCGTGGTCCACGACATCCACTCCGAGACCGACGTGTTCTGGTGCACCGCCGACATCGGCTGGATCACCGGCCACTCGTACGTGACGTACGGCCCGCTCGCCAACGGCGCCACTCAGGTGCTCTACGAAGGCACCCCGGATGCCCCGCACCCGGGCCGCTGGTGGGAGCTCGTGGAGAAGTACGGCGTCACGATCCTCTACACCGCGCCGACCGCGATCCGCTCGTTCATGAAGCTCGGCCGCGAGATCCCGAACCGCTTCGACCTGTCGTCGCTGCGCCTGCTCGGCTCGGTCGGCGAGCCCATCAACCCGGAGGCGTGGATGTGGTATCGCCACGTCATCGGCGCCGACGCGACGCCGATCGTCGACACCTGGTGGCAGACCGAGACCGGCTCGATCATGGTGTCGGCCCTGCCCGGCGTCACCGAGACGAAGCCCGGCAGCGCGCAGGTGCCGATTCCGGGCATCTCGATCGACGTCGTCGACGACGCCGGCGAGCATGTCGGCAACGGCAACGGCGGGCTCCTCGTGATCACGAAGCCGTGGCCGTCGATGCTGCGCGGCATCTGGGGCGACCCCGACCGCTTCGTCGAGACCTACTGGGAGAAGTTCCAGGACAAGGGCTACTACTTCGCCGGCGACGGCGCACGCCTTGACGACGACGGCGACATCTGGTTCCTCGGCCGCGTCGACGACGTGATGAACGTGTCGGGGCACCGGCTGTCGACGACCGAGATCGAGTCGGCGCTCGTGGGCAACGAGGCGGTCGCCGAGGCGGCGGTCGTCGGGGCATCCGATGAGACCACCGGCCAGGCCGTCGTCGCCTTCGTCATCGTGAAGCAGAGCTACCTCAACGAGCACTCCCCCGAGGGTCTCGCCGACGGGCTGCGCAAATGGGTGGGCGAGCAGATCGGCCCGATCGCCCGACCCCGCGACGTCTACATCGTGGGCGAGCTGCCGAAGACTCGCTCGGGCAAGATCATGCGGCGCCTGCTCCGTGATGTCGCCGAAGGCCGCGAGGTCGGCGACACGACGACCCTCGCCGACACCGCCGTGATGAGCGTCATCTCCGCACAGGTCAAGTGATGCCCTCGCCCCACTGACGCAGCGCATCGAGGGCCTCGCCGAGCGCGAGGCCCCGTGGGGTGAGATCGTATGCGCGGGTGTTGTGCGTGAGCGGGATCCGGCGCAGCACCTCGGCCTGCTCGAGTTCGCGCAGGCGCGTCGCGAGGATGTTGGTCGGGATGCCGAGCTCTCGCTGCAGATCCCCATAGCGCAGCGCACCCTCGCGCAGGCGGTCGACGATGAGCAGCGCCCACGGCTGCCCGACGACGCCGAGGGCCGCGTCGAGCCCGCCCGGCCGGTCGGGGAGGTCGCCGTCGCTCACGCCGACGCAGGGTGCTCCGGCTCCGCCCAGAACGGCGAGTAGTGATAGCCCTCCGGGTCGTCGAACTGTCGCTGGTACATGAACCCGTAGTCGTCGGTGTCGCCGATGCGGGCGCCCGCCTTCTCGGCGCGGCCCAGCAGGGCATCCACCTCTTCACGACTGTCCAGCGCCCACGAGAGGGTGACGGGGGACGGTGTGCCGGACCCCCCGACGAGGTCTTCCGTGCCGCCGACGGATATGGCCTCGTTCATCGTCAGACCGAGGGCGGAATAGAAGGCCTTGGCGCGCACGACGTCGTCGACCGGGAAACTCACGAAGATACTCATGACGCGTTACTTGCAAAATGCAAGTAACACCTCAAGACCCCGAGCGATGACGGCTGCGGATTCACTCCCAGGCGAAGACGACCTCGACCTCGACGGGCGAGTCGAGCGGCAGCACGGGCACCCCGACCGCGGAGCGCGCGTGCCGCCCGGCATCGCCGAAGACCTCGCCGAGCAGCTCGCTCGCGCCGTTGATGACCCCGGGCTGGCCCGTGAAGTCGGGAGTGGATGCCACGAAGCCGGTGACCTTCACGACGCGGGTGAGCCGGTCGACTCCCCCGACCGCGGCGGCCGCGGCGGCGATCGCGTTGAGCGCGCACTGACGCGCGTAGCCGTAGGCCGCGGATGCCTCGACGCCGCCCCCGACCTTGCCGGTGGCGGGCAGCGCGCCCGCCACCATCGGCAGCTGTCCGGACGTGTAGACGAGGTCGCCGTGCACCGTGGCGGGGATATACGCGGCGACGGGCGGGACGACCGACGGCAGCTCGATGCCGAGTTCGGCGAGCCGCGCGGCGACGGCGCTCACGCGTGCCCCTCGCCCTCGAACTGCTGGGCGGCGACCGCCGCTGCGCCGAGGCCCGCGTTCGCGGCGCCGGCCGTGCCCGCGCCGCCGACGGGGCGCTTGAAGTAGGCCACGAGGCCCCCCTCGGGTCCGGTGACGACCTGCACCAGCTCCCATCCCTGCTTGCCCCAGTTGTTGAGGATGGCGGCGGTGTTGTGGATGAGCAGGGGCGTGGTGAGATATTCCCACGTGGTCATAGAAGGCTCCTGTGGCGAGATCGCGGACCGGAAGAGTCGGGCGCTGAGGCCCCGCGAACCCGCGCCCTTCGAGGGTTCGCCCAGGGTTGTCCCCTACGATCAAGCCTATGCCTCATCTCAATCGGACGGCCAGCGGTGTGCTCGGTGGCCTCGCCGGCCTCGTCGGTCTGAGCGCCGTCGCCGGCGTTCTGGTGACCGCGACGGTGACCCCGGCGATCGCCGTCTCGGGTTACGCGGCCTCGAGCGCGCTCGACACCTTCGAGAACATGCCGAGCTTCCTCGAGATCGACCCGCTGATGCTCCCGACCGAGTTCTACCGCAAGGACAGCGCCGGCAACGACATGCTGATGGCGCAGTTCTACGACCAGAACCGCATCCCGGTGACCTTCGATCAGGTGAACCCGGTCATGTTCGATGCGATCATCTCCAGTGAGGACAAGAACTTCTACACGCACGGCGGCGTCGACCTCGGCGGCACGATCAGCGCCCTCCTCGGCAACGCCTCGAGCGGCTCGAACCGCGGTGGCTCGTCGATCACCCAGCAGTACGTGAAGAACGTGCTGCAGCAGAACTGCGAGTCGAAGGCGAAGAGCAGCGACGAGGTCGAGGCGTGCTTCACGGCGACGACCGTCAACAGCGGCTCCGAGGGGTACCAGCGCAAGCTGCAGGAGATGCGCTACGCGATCCAGCTCGAGAAGCGCTATTCCAAGGATGAGATCCTTCTCGGTTACCTCAACATCACGAACTTCGGCGGCACGGTCTACGGCATCGGCGCCGCCGCGCAGCACTACTTCTCCACCGATGCGGCGAACCTGACCATCGCCCAGGCCGCGACGATCGCGGGCATGGTGCAGGCCCCGAACACGTATCGCATCGACGAGCCCGACGGGTCGACGCAGGACAGCGCCGGCAACCCGGTCAACAGTGCCGCCGACGGCTACAAGCTGACTCTCGATCGACGCAACTACGTGCTCGACCGCATGCTCGATCTCGGCAAGATCTCGCAGGCCGAGTACGACGAGGCCTACGCGTCTCCCATCACCCCGCAGGTCACCGAGCGCACGCAGGGCTGCCAGACGGCCTCGGGCGCGGAGTTCTTCTGCGAGTACGTGCGATCGGTGCTGCTCACCGACCCCGCCTTCGGCGAGGACGACGACGCGCGCGCCGCGAATCTCCGCCGCGGCGGGATGAAGATCTACACGACGCTCGACCCCGACCTGCAGCAGGCGGGTCAGGAAGCCATCGCGGTCGTCCCCGGCTCGGTCGACTACATGGACCTCGGCGCCTCCGCCGTGCAGGTCGAGGCGGGCACCGGCCGCATCCTCTCGATGGTGCAGAACCGCCCGTACAGCGCCTCAGGCGACGTCCCCGGCACCACCTCGGTCAACTACAACGTGCGCGAGAAGAACGGCGGCGGCATCGGCCACCCGGCCGGCTCGACGTACAAGGTGTTCAGCCTCGTCAACTGGCTCGAGCAGGGCCACTCGGTCAACGAAACGCTCAACGGCCGCATCGGCACGAAGAAGGTGCTCGTCTGCGATGGTCAGACGCAGGACGTGCGGCTCTCCAACAACGGCGACGGCATCGGCAACTTCGAGGCGAGCAGCGGCTACAACGGCACGGTGTACAACTTCACGCGCGACTCGCTGAACTCGGGCTTCATGGCGATGGCCGAGAAGATCAGCGTCTGCTCCACCAACCAGGTCGCGGGCAAGATGGGCGTGACGGTCGGCGACGGCTCTGCGCTGGATGCCACGAACAACCCCTACGACGTCCTCGGCTCGAAGAACGTGGCCCCGCTCGACATGGCCGAGGCGTACGCCTCGATCGCCGCCAACGGCACGCTCTGCCAGCCGAAGGCCATCGACAAGGCTCTGAACGCGGACGGCGAGGACATCACGCCGCAGACGACGTGCGCCCCGACGCTGACCCCCGAGGTCGCCGCCACCGCCGCGTACACGCTGCAGGGCGTCATGACCGGCACCGGGTCGGGCGCCCGGATCGGCGACGGCGTGCCCGTGTTCGGCAAGACCGGCATCCACGAGTACGAGCACACCTGGATGGACGGCGCCTCGTCGAAGGTCGCGACGGTCGTATGGGTCGGCAACGTCGAGGGCCACGCCGAGCTGAACAACTATTACGAGAGCGGCTACTCGCTCGCGCGCATCCGAAACTCGATCTGGCCCGCGATGCAGGGTGCGGCGAACGCGAAGTTCGGCGGTGACGACTTCCCGAGGCCCGACTCGAACCTCACCAAGCGCGTGCTCACCGACCTGCCGTCGGTCATCGGCATGAACGTCGATCAGGCGACACAGACGCTGCGGGCCGCGGGCTTCTCGGTCTCGGTCGGCGACGCCGTCGACGGACTCGAGGGCGCCGGCACCGTGATCCAGCAGGATCCGGGTGCCGGGCGCGTCGCGGGCGGCACGGTCGTCACGATCCGGCCGAGCAACGGCGAGGGCGTCACCGTGCCCGCTGTCAGCGGCAAGCCCGCTGACGCCGTGAAGGCCCTGCGCGATGCCGGCTTCGGTCAGGTGACGACGGCGTGCACCGCCACCGAGACGGCCAACGACGAAGGCACGGTCACCGGCACAGATCCGGCGGCGGGCACCGTCGTGAACCGCAACGCGGCGATCTCGGTGCAGTACCAGGCCAAGAAGTGCGGGCGGTGACCGGCGCGCAGCGCGCGTTCGGTGCGGCGGGAGCGCTCGCCGCGGTGGGGCTCTCGGCCGCGGTCTGGGGCACCTGCATCGAGCGATTCCTGTTCACGGTGCGCCGTCACGACCTCGCCGTGCTGCCGCCCGGCTCGCCCTCGCTGACGGTGCTGCACCTCTCCGACGCGCACATGGCGCCGTGGCAGCACCGCAAGCAGGCGTGGATCGCCGAGGTCGCCGAACGCGAGCAGCCCGACCTCGTCATCAACACGGGTGACAACCTCGGGCATGAAGACGGGCTGCGGGGCATCCGTGCCGCGTTCGCGCCGCTGCGCGGTGTGCCGGGCGCGTTCGTGCACGGGTCGAACGACGTCGCAGGACCGTCGCCGCGCAATCCGCTGCGCTACTTCCAGGGGCCGTCGCTGCGCGCAGAGCGCGGCGGCGACCTCGACACCGCCGCGATGGATGCCTTCTTCGTGGCCGAACTCGGCTGGACGGATCTCGACAACGCGGCATCCGTCGTCGAGGCGGCCGGGGTGCGCCTGGATGCCTTCGGCGTGAGCGACGCACACCGGCAGTGGGATGACCTCGACGTGCTGCCGGACGCGCTCGCCGCGATCCGTCGGCGGCCGCTCTTCGGGCGCGCACCGGAGGCGGCGCTCACGATCGGCGTCACGCACGCGCCGTACCGGCGCGTGCTGGATGCGTTCACCGATCTCGGTGCGGACGTGATCTTCGGCGGTCACACGCACGGCGGCCAGGTGCGCATCCCGTTCTCCCGCTCGGCGCTCGTCGCCAACTGCGACATCCCCCGCGATCAGGCGCGCGGACTCAGCACCTGGACGCACGACGGACGCACCGTGCCGCTGAACGTGTCGGCCGGGCTCGGGCATTCGATCTACGCGCCGGTGCGGTTCGCGTGCCGCCCCGAGGCGACCGTGCTCACGATCCGGGCGATCTCGTGAGCCGATTCGGCGAGAGGCCCGGAACCCTGTAGACTCGGAGGGTTGCCACGGGGTGTGGCGCAGCTTGGTAGCGCGCTTCGTTCGGGACGAAGAGGCCGCAGGTTCAAATCCTGTCACCCCGACAGCAGAAGGGCTCCACCGGAGATTCACCGGCGGAGCCCTTCGCCGCACGAGCCCCTCGAACGGAGCACCGATGACCGCCCCCCGCCTGGTCGCCTTCGACCTCGACGACACCCTCGCGCCGTCCAAGAGCGCAATCGACCCGCGCATCGGCGAGCTGCTGATCGCGCTGGCCGAGCGGGTCGAGGTGGCGATCATCTCCGGCGGGCAGCTCGGCCAGTTCACCGCGCAGGTCGTCGACAGGCTGCCCGAGGCATCCGACGACGTCCTGTCGCGCCTCCACCTCATGCCCACGTGCGGCACCCAGTACTACCGGCTGACGCCCGCAGGGATCGAGACGGTCTACGCGCGGACGCTCAGCGACGACCAGAAGGCCCGTGCGCTCGCCGCCGTCGAGGAGGAGGCGCGGCGCCTCGGCCTCTGGGAGGCGCAGACGTGGGGGGCGATCCTCGAGGACCGCGGCTCGCAGATCACGTTCTCGGCGCTCGGTCAGACCGCGCCCGTCGACGCGAAGACGGCGTGGGACCCGACCGGCGAGAAGAAGAGCGCCCTGCGCGACGCGGTCGCCGCACGCGTGCCCGACCTCGAGGTGCGTTCGGGCGGGTCGACCTCGGTCGACATCACCGAGCGCGGCATCGACAAGGCGTACGGCATGCGGCAGCTCTCCGACCAGACCGGCATCGCCCTCGACGACATGCTGTTCGTCGGCGACCGTCTCGACGAGGCGGGGAACGACTACCCCGTGCTCGCGATGGGCGTCGAATGCCAGGCCGTCGAGGGATGGCCCGACACCGCCGAGTTCCTCGAGAAGCTCCTTCCGACGCTCCCCCCGCGCTGACCGGCGAGACCGCGCCCACCGGGACCGGCGCAGACCGCCGGCCCGGCGCCCCCGCGCGTCAGGCCTTGACGCGCGCCGGCGCAGAGCGCCGCGCGTGGGAGACGGATGCCGCGGCGCCGACACCGGGCACCGGCGTCAGCCGCTGCAGCTGGGTGACGTGGCGCGGCTCGAGCTCGGCGATCGTCGAGACGCCGAGGAGCTTCATGGTGCGCTCGATCTCGCTGCGCAGGATCTCGATCGTCCGATCGACGCCGCGGCGACCACCGGCCATCAGGCCGTAGAGGTAGGCGCGACCGATCAGCGTGAACTTCGCGCCGAGAGCCATCGAGGCGACGATGTCGGCGCCGTGCATGATGCCGGTGTCGACCATCACCGTGGCATCCTTGCCGACCTCGCGCACCACCTCGGGCAGCAGCCGGAACGGGATCGGGGCGCGGTCGAGCTGACGCCCGCCGTGGTTCGAGAGCACGATGCCGTCGACGCCGAGGTCGATCAGCCGCTTCGAGTCCTCGAGGTTCTGCACTCCCTTGACGACGATCTTGCCGGGCCACATCGAGCGGATGACCTCGAGGTCCTCGTAACTGATCGTCGGGTCCATCGCGGCGTCGAGCAGCTCGCCCACCGTGCCGCCGGTCGTCGTCAGCGAGGCGAACTCGAGTTTGGGGGTCGTGAGGAAGTCGACCCACCACCACGGTCGCGGGATGGCGTTGACGATCGTGCCGAGCGTCAGCTGCGGCGGGATCGAGAAGCCGTTGCGCTTGTCGCGCAGCCGGGCGCCGGCGACGGGCGTGTCGACCGTGAACATGAGCGTGTCGAACCCGGCGGCCGCCGCGCGCTTCACGAGTCCGTAGGAGATCTCGCGGTCGCGCATCACGTAGAGCTGGAACCAGTTGCGCCCGTGCGGGTTCGCGGCCCGCACGTTCTCGATCGAGGTCGTGCCGAGGGTCGAGAGGGTGAACGGGATGCCTGCGGCCCCGGCCGCTCCGGCACCGGCGACCTCTCCCTCCGTGTGCATGAGGCGCGTGAAACCGGTGGGGGCGATGCCGAAGGGCAGCGCCGACGGGCCGCCGAGGATCTCGACCGAGGTGTCGACCGACGCGGCGGGGCGCAGGATGTCGGGGTGGAACTCGATGTCTTTGAACGCCTGACGGGCACGACGGAGCGAGATCTCGCCCTCCGCCGCGCCGTCGGTGTAGTCGAAGGCGGCCTTGGGCGTCCGGCGCTTCGCGATGCGGCGCAGGTCGGATATCGTCAGCGCGGACTCGAGGCGCCGCTTCGTGGCATCCCACTCGGGCTTCTTGAACTGCATGAGCTCGAGCAGCTCGGGGATCTTCGGCAATTGGCGCTGAACCATCGTGGCGTCTTCTCTCGGTGTCGTGTCGGGCGGGGCGGTCAGGCGTCGGAGGGGTCGGGCAGGCCCGCGTCGGCGTAGTAGCCGGTGATGTGCGCGCGGACGACGCGCTGTGCGGTCTCGGCGTCGCCCGCCTCGATCGCGCGCAGGATCTCGGCGTGCTCGTGGCGCAGTCGCTCGCCGGTGGCCGCCCAGTCGGGGATGCGCGCCGCTCCCCCGCGGATGTAGCTCTCGATCGTTTCGCGCAGGCCCGCCATGGTGGCCGAGACGACGAGATTGCCGGATGCCTCGGTCAACCGCACGTGGAACTGCGCGTCGAGCGCGAGGAAGTCGTCGACGGAGAGTCCGTCGGCATCCATCGCCTCGAGCGCCGTGTGCGCATCGGCGAGGTCGGGGCTGTCGACCCCGGCGAGGTGGGCGACGGCCCACTCCTCGAGCAGCAGCCGCGTCTCGTAGACGTCGGGGATCGGGAAGCCCTGCGCGGCGACCTGCAGCCGCAGCAGCTGCGCGAGACCGCCTTGGGGGGTCGCGGTGACGGCGGCGCCCGCCGTGGGGCCCGAGCCCGTGGCGGTGCGGATGAGCCCCATCACCTCGAGCACGCGGAGCGCCTCGCGCACGCTCGATCGGCCGACGCCGAGGGTCGTCGCGAGCTCTCGCTCGGGCGGCAGCCGGTCGCCGGGGCCGAGCGTGCCCTCGAGCAGATCGCCTTCGATCCGGTCGAGCACGACACGCCACGCGCGGGCGGGAGTGGAATCGGTCATCGGCGCCTTTCGAGCGGAGGGGCCCGGATCTGTCGCGGAACGGGCCGGAGAGCTGGCCTGACCACGTTAGCGCACTGTGGTCAGGCCGCCAAGCGTCGGTTGAAACGATACGACATTCTACGCTGTGCTCATGCACCCCCCCTCGTCGTGATCATCGTCGCCGCTGTCGCGGCCGTCTTCTGCTGGATCGCCTCACTGGTCACCGAGGACACGTCCTGGGTCGACCGGCTCTGGTCGATCGTGCCGGTGATCTACGTCTGGATCTTCGCGATCGCCGGGCTCACCGACGGCGCGGATGCCACGCGGCTGGTCGTGATGGCCCTCCTCGTGACCGCCTGGGGTGCACGACTGACGTTCAACTTCGCCCGAAAGGGCGGCTACACCGGCACCGAAGACTACCGGTGGGCGATCCTGCGCGGGCGGATGAGCCCCGCCCTCTTCCAGGTCTTCAACCTGCTGTTCATCGTGCTGTACCAGATGACACTGCTCGTGCTCATCACCCTGCCTGCGCTGGTCGCGTGGGAGCACCCGTCGCCGTTCGGCGTGTGGGACGCGGTGTTCGCGGTGCTTTTCGTCGCGTTCCTCGTGGGCGAGACCGTCGCCGACCAGCAGCAGTGGGATTTCCACCAGCGCAAGGCCCGCGGCGAGGCGGAGGGCTTCCTCACCACGGGCCTGTTCGCGACCAGCAGGCATCCGAACTTCTTCTTCGAGCAGGGGCAGTGGTGGGCGTTCTACGCGCTCGGCGCGAGCGCCGCGGTCGGCGACGGACTCGGCTTCTGGGGCGGCGTGATCAACCCCGGCATCATCGGCGCCGTGCTGCTCACCCTGCTCTTCCTCGGCTCGACGGTGTTCGACCGAGTCGATCTCGGCGGCGAAGTACCCCGCCTACGCCGAGTATCGGCGCAGGACGTCGATGCTCGTCCCGCTCCCCCGCCGGCGCGTCAGCTGAGCCGGCCGCCGGAGGCGAGCAGGTAGTCCTGCGCGCACAGCGACTCGTACGTGACCTGGTCGTGGTCGAGGTCGTCGATGGCGACCTGATCGCCGTCGAAGACGAACCGCCCGCCCACCAGGCGCGCGTTGAAGAGCGCCTTGCGGCCGCAGCGGCAGATCGTCTTCAGCTCTTCGAGGCTGTGCGAGACCTCCATGAGGCGCGCCGACCCCGGGAAGGCGCGCGTGCGGAAGTCGGTGCGGATGCCGTAGGCGAGCACCGGGATGCCGTCTTCGACGACGAGCCGCAGCAGGTCGTCGACCTGCTCAGGCGAGAGGAACTGCGCCTCGTCGATCAGCAGACACGCCACCGCACCGATGTAGCGCGCGCCGTGCGCCGCGACGAGGGCGCGCACGTCGTCGCCCCGGCCGATGAGGAAGTCGACGGGACGCTCGACGCCGAGGCGGCTGGAGATGTGCCCCGCGCCCTTCGTGTCGATCTCGGGTTTGGCCAGCAGCACGTGCTGGCCGCGCTCCTCGTAGTTGAACGCCGCCTGCAGGAGCGCCGTCGACTTGCCCGAGTTCATCGCCCCGTAGCGGAAGTAGAGCTTCGCCATGCGGGTTTCAGCGGTTGATCTGCAGAGCGGATGCCGTGGCCGTCAGCACCTCGTCGGCGAGCGCCGGCTGCGGGTTCAGCTGCTCGCCGTAGCTCGGGATGAGGGCGCGCAGCTGGGGCTCCCACTCGGCGATGCGATCGGGGAAGCAGCGCTTCAGCAGCCCCAGCATGATCGAGGGCGCCGTCGACGCGCCGGGCGAGGCGCCCAGCAGACCCGCGATCGAGCCGTCGGCCGCGCTGATCACCTCGGTGCCGAACTTCAGCTCACCGCCGACCATCACCTGGGCGCGCTGACCGGCGTTCAGGAGCGTCCAGTCCTCGTCCTTCGCCGTCGGCATGAAGGCGCGGAGGCTCTCGACCTTGCCCTTGTGGGTCTTGGCGAGCTCGGTGACGAGGTACTTCACGAGGTCGAGGTTCGTGACGGCGACCTTCAGCATGCTGAAGAGGTTCGAGAAGCGCACCTGGGTGATGAGGTCCCACCAGTGGCCGCGCTTGAGGAACTTGGGGGTGAACGTCGCGAACGGGCCGAACAGCAGCGACGTCTCACCGTCGACGACGCGCGTGTCGAGGTGCGGCACCGACATCGGCGGCGCGCCGACGGCCGCCTGCGAGTACACCTTGGCCTTGTGCTGCGAGACGAGGGCGGGGTTCGAGGTCATCAGCCACTGCCCGCCGATCGGGAAGACGCCGTAGCCCTTGATCTCGTCGATGCCGGAGGACTGCAGCAGCTTGATCGCCCAGCCGCCGGCGCCGACGAAGACGAACCGCGCGTCGAGGGTGCCGGGCGTGCGGCCGAGCGCGTGCCGATACGACACCCGCCAGGTGCCGTCCTTCTGCTTCCGCAGCTTTCGCGCCTCGATGTTCGTGCGCACCTCGACGCCGTCGCTCTCGAGGTTGCCGAGGAGCTGGCGGGTGAGCGCGCCGAAGTCGACGTCGGTGCCGGCCGGCACGCGGGTCGCCGCGAACGGCTCGCCCTTGCGACGACGCTGCATGAGGAGGGGCGCCCACTGGTTGATGACGCGCGAGTCCTCGGAGTACTCGATGCCGGCGAACAGCGGCTGATCCTTCAGCGCCTCGTAGCGGCGCTTGAGGTACGCTACGTCCTTCTCGCCCGTCACGAACGTCATGTGCGGCGTCGCGTTGATGAAGGTCGAGGGCGCGTCGAGCACGCCCTCGCCGATGAGCGTCGACCACAGCTCGCGGCTCTGCTGGAACTGCTCGTTGATCGAGATCGCCTTGGCGGGGTCGACCGAGCCGTCGGCGGCCGGGGGCATGTAGTTGAGCTCGCACAGCGCCGCGTGACCGGTGCCGGCGTTGTTCCACGCGTTGGACGACTCCTCGGCCACCTCGCTCAGTCGCTCGAGCACGACGATCTTCCACTCCGGCTGCAGCCGGTGGAGCAGGGTTCCGAGGGTGGCACTCATGATGCCACCGCCGATCAGGACGACGTCGACGGGTTCACTCACGATGTCCCAGTCTAGGCCGCGTTCTCCGACGCGCCGTCCGGTCGAGGCATCCACGGCCGTCAAGGATGCCGGTTCTTACCCGCGCGTGAACTGCGGGCGTGCGATCAGGCGGTGGCGCCCAGGCGCGCCGCGACGAGCTCGGCGATCTGCACGGCGTTCAGCGCCGCCCCCTTGCGGAGGTTGTCGTTGCTGACGAAGAGCACGAGGCCCTTGCCCTCGGGAGCCGACTGGTCGGCGCGGATGCGCCCCACGAAGCTCGGGTCGGCGCCGGCGGCCTGGAGCGGCGTGGGCACCTCTTCGAGGACGACGCCGGGGGCGGATGCCAGGATCTCGCGCGCACGGTCGGGCGTGATGTCCTCGGCGAACTCGGCGTGGATCGACAGCGAGTGCCCGGTGAACACCGGAACCCGCACGCACGTGCCCGCGACACGCAGGCCCGGCAGTTCGAGGATCTTGCGGCTCTCGCCCCGGAGCTTCTTCTCCTCGTCGGTCTCGTTGTCGCCGTCGTCGACGAGGTTGCCGGCGAACGGGATCACGTCGAAGGCGATCGGGGCGATGTACTTCTCCGGCTGGGGGAAGTCGACCGACGACCCGTCGTGGACGAGGTCGAGCGTGTGGCCCTGCGCGAGCACGCCCTCGACCTGGCCGAGGAGCTCCTCGGCTCCCGCGAGGCCGGAGCCCGACACGGCCTGGTAGGTGCTGACGATGAGGCGCTCGAGGCCCGCGGCCTCGTGCAGGGGCTTCAGCACGGGCATCGCGGCCATCGTGGTGCAGTTGGGGTTCGCGATGATGCCCTTGGGCGGGTTGAGCGCCGCGTGCGGGTTGACCTCGCTGACGACGAGGGGCACCTCGGGGTCCATCCGCCAGGCGCTCGAGTTGTCGATGACGACGGCGCCGGCCTCGGCGAAGCGCGGGGCGTGCGCGCGCGATCCGGTCGCACCGGCCGAGAACAGGGCGATGTCGATGCCGGCCGGGTCGGCGGTCGCGACGTCCTCGATGATGACCGTCTGGCCGCCGTACTCGACCGCCGTGCCGGCCGAGCGGGCCGTGGCGAACAGGCGCAGCTCGCGGATCGGGAACGCGCGCTCCGCGAGGATCTCACGCATGACCGTGCCGACCTGGCCGGTGGCGCCGACGACGGCGACGGAGAGTCCTGAATCGGAGATGCGGGTCATGGCGGGTCCTAGCGTGAGAAGGGTTTCGGCGATTCTAGCCTCGTCAGCGGCCGGTGCCGGCGTGGACGACGGCGTCGATGTCGCCGTCGAGACCGAACGCGGTGTGCACCACGCGGGCCGCCTCGGCCAGCTCGTCGCCGCGCACGACCACCGAGATGCGGATCTCGGAGGTCGAGATCATCTCGATGTTCACGCCCGTCGTCGACAACGCCTCGAAGAGGGTCGCCGAGACGCCCGAGTGGGTGCGCATGCCGGCGCCGACGACGGAGAGCTTGCCGATCTGGTCGTCGTGCACGAGGCTCTCGAACCCGATGCCGGCCTGCTCGGCGGCGAGCGCGCGCAGCGCCAGCGCGGCATCCGCCTTCGGCACGGTGAAGGAGATGTCGGTGCGTCCGGTCGCCGCCGCCGACACGTTCTGCACGATCATGTCGACGTTGGCGCCGCTCTTGGCGACGACGGTGAAGATCTCGGCGGCCTTGCCGGGCACGTCGGGCACGCCGACGACGGTGACCTTGGCCTGGCCGAGGTCGGTGGCGACACCGGCGACGATGGGCTCTTCCATGGCGGACTCCTCTAGCGTGGCCGCCACGGCGGCGGGGATGGACATTCCGGCGCCGAGCACGAACGTGCCCTGGCTGGAGCTGAAGGTGGAGCGGGCGTTGATCATCACGCCGTGCCGGCGCGCGTACTCGACGGCGCGGATGTAGAGCACCTTCGCCCCATTGGCGGCGAGCTCGAGCATCTCCTCGGAGGTGACGACGTCGAGCTTGCGCGCCTTGGGCACGACCCGCGGGTCGGCGGTGTAGATGCCGTCGACGTCGCTGTAGATTTCGCAGACGTCGGCGTCGAGCGCGGCGGCGAGGGCCACCGCGGTCGTGTCGGAGCCGCCGCGACCGAGGGTCGTGACGTCACGCGTGTCGCGGTTGAAGCCCTGGAAGCCGGCGACGATCACGATCGCGCCCTCGTCGAGGGCTTCGCGCAGCCGCACCGGGGTGACGTCGACGATGCGCGCCGCGCCGTGCGTGGCATCCGTGATCATGCCCGCCTGGCTGCCGGTGAACGAGCGCGCCTCGAAGCCCATCGAATGGATGGCCATCGCCAGCAGCGCCATCGAGATGCGCTCCCCCGAGCTCAGCAGCATGTCGAGCTCGCGCGGCGCCGAGATGGGCGCGACCTGGTGGGCGAGGTCGAGCAGCTCGTCGGTCGTGTCTCCCATCGCGCTCACCGCGACGACGACGTCATGGCCCGCACGGCGGGTGTCGACGATGCGCTTGGCGACGCGTTTGATGCTCTCGGCGTCGGCGACGGACGAACCGCCGTACTTCTGGACGATCAGCGCCACGTGTGGAACTCCCGGCGTCACTCGAGGGGATGGATGCCCCCATTGTAGAGATCGGCCGATGCCGGCCCTGCCATATGACAGACGACAGCGCGCACCCCCGCCGTGGGCCTCATCCCCGGCCTGTCCGCGCTCGCGTACGGCGTCGTCGTGGTGGTCGGGAGCCTCGTCACGGCCGGGTTCTCCGGTGACGACACCGTGCGGATCTACCAGAACCGTCACCCGGAGAACCGCTTGCGGGCGGGCAAGTCGGTCGTGACCTTCCTCGCGCCGGCGCTCTATGCGGTCGGCGGCGTCCTGCTGCTTTTCGCCGACCCGAGCGGGCTCGTCTGGCTCGCCGCCGGCGCGATCGCCGCGATCGTCGCGGCGCTGTTCGTCTCGTGGGTCGTGCTCGTCGAAGTGCTGCGCTGATCCACGCTGAGAGGCGCGTTCAGCGGCGTCGCCTAGCATCGTCAGCGTGCGAGCAGACGAGGTGACGGCGACGGATGCCCCCACCGCCCCGCGTCGCCGGCTGTCGTCATCGCTGAAGTCGCTGCTGCTGCAAGGCGGCGACGGTGCGGCGCACACGACCGCGATCCCGGTGCTCGATCAGCAGCTCGCGACGCGCATCATCGAGTTCGCGGTGCGCACCGGCGAGACGATGCTCGTCGTCGGCGCCCCCGCGAGCGAGGTGACCCGCGCGATCGTGCGGATCGCCGCCGCCTACGGTCTCCACCCCCTCCACGTCGACGTGACGTACAACTCGATCACCGCCGCCGGCCGCGCCGCCGACGGGGCTCCCGTGACGACGCTCCGGGTCGTGCACGGGGCGGCGCCCGACCACGCGAAGCTGCAGCGGCTGCAGGCCCTCCTGACCGAGATCTCCGCGGGGCTTGCGCTCGAGGATGCCGAGGATCGCTGCCGCGAGATCCGCCGCACGCCCTTCCGCTATCGCCCCGTGGTCGTGATCGCCGCGCAGGCGCTCCTCGCCGTCGGGGTGGCGGTGATGTTCGGCGTCAACCCGCTCAACATGGCGCTCGCGTTCGTCGCCGCCGCCCTGGCCGCGTTCACCCAGTACCTGCTGGCGCGGGCGCGGGTGCCGTTCTTCTTCAGCCAGATCGCCGGGGGCTTCGTGCTGACGATCGTCGCGGCGCTGACGCCGCTGCTGGCGGGCACCGGCTGGGATCAGGCGGCATCCATCCGGCCGTCGGTGATCGTGGCGTCGGGCATCGTGCTGATGCTCGCCGGCCTCACGGTCGTCGGCGCCGCGCAGGACGCGATCGACGGTTTCGCGCTGACCGCCCTCGGCCGCCTGCTCGAGCTCGTCACGCAGACGGTGGGCGTCGTCCTCGGCATCCTGCTCGGCCTCGAGCTCGCCCGCGTGCTCGGCTTCGCGATGGCGCCGCCGAGCCAGGCGCTCCCCCTCGGCCCGCTCGCCCTGCAGTTCCTCGGGGCGGCGATCATCGCCGTCGCGGTGGCCGTCTTCAACGGCGCGGGCCTGCGGATCGTGGTGATCAGCGCCGCGCTGAGCTTCATCGCCTGGGCGGGGTTCGTCGCGGCGAGCACTCTCGGCTTCGACACGGCCGCCGCGAGCGGCGCTGGCGCGTTCCTCGGCAGCCTGCTCGGCATCCTGATCGCCTTCCGCCTGCACGTGCCGTCGGTCGCCGTGACGATCGCGGCGATCCTGCCGATGGTGCCCGGCGCCGCCGTCTTCCGGGGGCTGCTGACGATCGTGGAGTCGGGCGACGATCCGGCGCTCCTCCTCGGCGGCGCGGTCACCCTTGCGGGCGCGGCGACGGTCGGGGTCGCCCTCGCCGTCGGCGCGTCACTCGGGCTCTACCTCGGCCAGCCGCTCACGGCGACGCTGCACGGCGTCACCCGCTCGCGAGCCCGTCTCCGACGCTGACCCGCCGGCGCAGCCGGCCGCCCGTGGCGGCGAGCCAGCACCCGACGAGCACGAGCGGGAAGCCCACGAGGAGGCCCACCGACAGCGACTCGCCGAGTACGATCACGCCGAGCAGGATCGCGACGATCGGGTTCACGTAGGTGAACAGCGGCGTCCGCACGGGGCCGACCTCGCCAATGAGGGCGAAGAACGCCAGGAACGCCAGCGCCGTGCAGAAGATGCCGAGCGCGGCGAGCGAGAGCGAGCTGCGCACGGTCGGCAGCTCGTGCTGCGTCAGCAGCGCGATCGGCAGGTAGGCGACGCCGACCGCCAGGAGCGAGAGGGTGATCGTGCCGAGCGAGGGCACGTGGGCGAGCTTGGTCGCGATGATGAACGGCGCGGTCGCGTAGAGGAGCGCGACGAGCAGCACCTCGCCGATCGCCGTGAGCGCGGCGGCCGGGTCGGCGACCGCGAGGCCGGGCCCGGCGACGATCACGACGACGCCCGCGAAGCCGACCGCGAGACCGATCGCGCGTGCCGGCGAGAGCATCGTGCGGTCGCCGCGGGCGAGAACGAGTCGACGGCCTCTTTGATGAAGAGGTACGGGATGCCCCACAGCACCGCCATCAGCGCGTACAGGGCCCAGGCGCGCCCCGAGACGGCGCCGACCATCAGATGTTCCGCCGGCCTTCGAAGGCGCGGCCGAGCGTGACCTCGTCGGCGTACTCGAGGTCGCCGCCGACGGGGAGGCCGGAGGCGAGGCGGGTGACCCGGATCTCGAGCGTGTGCAGCAGGCGGCTGAGGTAGGTGGCCGTCGCCTCGCCCTCGAGGTTCGGGTTGGTCGCGAGGATCACCTCCTGCACGGTGCCGTCGGCGAGCCGCTGCATGAGCTGCGTGACGCGCAGATCGTCGGGACCGATGCCCGCGATGGGGCTGATCGCGCCGCCGAGCACGTGGTAGAGGCCGCGGAACTCGCGGGTGCGTTCGATGGCGGAGACATCCTTCGCGTCTTCGACGACGCAGATGAGGGTGCCGTCGCGGCGCGGGTCGCGGCAGATCGCGCAGCGCTCCTGCTCGCTGACGTTGCCGCAGATCTCGCAGAACCGCACGCGTTCGCGGAGCTCGCCGAGCAGCTGCGAGAGCCGGGCGACGTCGAACGTGGGCGTCTGCAGGATGTGGAACGCGATGCGCTGGGCCGACTTCGGGCCGATGCCCGGGAGACGCCCGAACTCATCGATGAGATCTTGGACGATGCCGTCGTACATGCGTTAGTTGAACCTCGTGGCGGGAGTATGCGGCTCTTCTCTGATGAACGTCGCACCGAGCACCTGGCGCACGACCGCTTCGCCGACCCGCTCGATGCGGTTGCCGCGCGCGCTCGGGGTGCGGGTGGCCACGGCGGATTCGGCCGCCGCGGCGCGCGGCGCCTGCTGCGCGGCGACGGGGAGCCGCGGCGGCACGGGCGCGTCGTCATCGGGCGGCGGGGGCACGTCGTCTTCGTCGTCGGGGGGCACGTCGGCGTAGGGCATGACGTCACCGTCGCGCTGCAGGGTCAGGGTGCGCGCCGGCACGGCGGCCGCGTCTTCGGGCTCGTCGTCGACCGCGAACTGCGGCGCGGGCGCTCCGTCCGCATCGCCGGACGGGATCGTGGCGACGGCCCACTCGGTGACGGGCGCCGCCCCGGACGGCGCCGACGCCGACCGGGCGGGTGCGGGGCGGGTGGATGCCGGGACGCCGGGTGCCGGGCCGTCGCCGCCGCGCGGGGTGGCGGGCGCGGAGGCCTGCGGTGCGGCCGCGGGCGCCGCGGGCGCCGCGGGGTGGCCGTCGGATGTGCTCGGCGCCGTCGCGGGTTCTCCCCCCGGGCCGGGGGCCGCGGGACCGGCCGACGCTCCCCCGTCACCCGCGCCGGGCGTCGGCTCGTGCCGGGCGACGTACTTCACACGCACGCCGAGCACCGCGAGGATCGCGCCGCGGAGGTCTTCGCTCGGCCCCTTGCCGCCGGCGAGCTTCTTGAACGCCGCGACGTCGGCCTGGCTCTGGAAGACGAGCGTGAGCACGTCGTCCTGGAAGGCGACCGGCGTCGCCGCGGTGGCGAGCATCCACGATGACCGGCTGACGGGCTCGAGCTGCTGCAGCACCTCGGGCCAGGCATCGCGCACCTGCCCGATCGAGATCGGCCCCGCCGGCGGGGTGGGCGCGGGCGCGACCGGGGCGGAGGCGGCCGGAGCAGAGGCGGCCGGTGCAGAGGCGGCCGGAGCGGAAGCCGCCGGAGCAGAGCTGGGCGGCGTGGCTGCAGGTGCCGCGGGCGTCGCGACGGCCGCGGCAGCCGGCGCAGCCGCGACCCCCGCCGCGGACGCGAGCACGCGGGCGACGAGGAGCTCGAGCTGCAGGCGCGGCGACGTGGCGCCGCTCATGTCGTCGAGGGTGCCGACGACGAGGTCGGCGATGCGCGAGAGGCGGTCGGCGCCGAACGCGCCGGCCTGCACCGACATGCGCTCGAGTTCGTCGGCGGGGATGCCGCGGAGCACCGCCCCGGCGCCCTCGCCGGTCGCGGCGACGACGATGAGATCGCGGAGCCGCTCGAGCAGGTCGTCGACGAACCGGCGCGGATCCTGACCCGTCTGCACGACGCGGTCGATCGCGGCGAAGGCGGCGCCGGCGTCGTTCGCGGCGAACGCCGACACGACCTCGTCGAGGAGCTCGGCGTGCGTGTAGCCGAGCAGGGCGACGGCGCGGGCGTAGGCGACCTGCCCGTCTTCGGACCCGGCGATGAGCTGGTCGAGCAGCGACAGCGTGTCGCGCGGCGAGCCGCCGCCGGCGCGGACGACGAGCGGCAGCACACCCGCCTCGACCTGCACCCCCTCCTGCGCGCATAGCTGCTCGACGTACTCGAGCATCGCCGCCGGGGCGACGAGCCGGAACGGGTAGTGGTGCGTGCGCGAGCGGATCGTGCCGATGACCTTCTCGGGCTCGGTCGTCGCGAAGATGAACTTGACGTGGTCGGGCGGCTCCTCGACGAGCTTGAGCAGGGCGTTGAACCCCTGCGGCGTCACCATGTGCGCCTCGTCGAGGATGAAGATCTTGAACCGGTCGCGGGCGGGGGCGAAGATCGCGCGCTCGCGCAGGTCGCGGGCGTCGTCGACGCCGTTGTGGGATGCGGCGTCGATCTCGACCACATCGAGCGACCCGCCCCCGCCGCGCCCGAGCTCGACGCAGCTGTCGCACACGCCGCAGGGCGTGTCGGTCGGGCCCTCGGCGCAGTTGAGACACCGCGCCAGGATGCGCGCCGACGTCGTCTTGCCACAGCCGCGCGGACCGCTGAACAGGTAGGCGTGGCCCACGCGGTCGCCGCGCAGAGCGGTCATGAGCGGATCGGTGACCTGGGCCTGCCCGATCATCTCGCCGAACGACTCGGGCCGGTAGCGGCGGTACAGGGCGGTGGTCACCAGAACAGACTACGGCGTGCGTCCGACATCGGGCCGGGCGCGGCCGGGAACACCGCCCGGAACCGCGCAGGGAACAGACCCACGCCGTGGGCGGTTGCACGCGGTGTGGAAGCGCAGCCCGTCGACGTCGTCGTGATCGGCGCAGGGCAGGCGGGGCTCTCCGCCGCCTATCACCTGCGCCGGCGCGGCTTCGTGCCCGCGGCCGCGGGTCCGCGCGAGGGCGCCCACACGGGGGCACGAGACGGCGCCCCGGACGACACCACGAGCGGCGCCCCGACCTTCGTGGTGCTCGACGCCGACGACGCCCCCGGGGGCGCCTGGCAGCACCGGTGAGCGTCGCTCAGGATGGCGACCGTCAACGGCATCCACGAGCTGCCCGGCGCGCCCGTACCGCCCGCCGACCCGAACGCCGCCGCCCGCGACGTGCTGCCCGCCTACTTCGCCGACTACGAGGAGCGCTTCGACCTGCGCGTCCGACGACCCGTGCGCGTCGGCGCCGTGCGCCGCGCCGACGCCGACCCCGCGGGGCGTCTCGTCGTGGAGACGGCTGCCGGGGCGTGGACCGCACGCTTCGTCATCAACGCCACCGGCACCTGGCGACGCCCCTTCTGGCCGCGCCTTCCCGGCGCCGAGACCTTCCGCGGCCGCCAGCTGCACGTGCACGACGACGTGTCGGCCGACGAGTTCGCCGGCGAGCGCGTCGTGATCGTGGGAGCCGGCATCTCGGCCGTGCAGCTGCTCGACGAGATCTCCCAGGTCGCCGACACGTTCTGGCTGACCCGACGTGAGGTGACGTGGGATGCCACGGGGTTCGACACCGCCGCGCGCATCGCGGCCATCGCGGGGGTCGGGGAACGGGTGCGGCGCGGCGAGCCGCCCGGCAGCGTCATCTCGGTGACCGGTCAGCATCGCACCGCATGGTCGGAGGCCGCCCGCGCGAGAGGCGTGCTCGTGCGGCATCCGATGTTCAGCACCATCGAACCCGGCGGCGTGCGCATGCCCGACGGCTCGTTCGAGCGCGCCGACGCCATCCTCTGGGCGACCGGGTTCCGCGCCGACATCGGCCACCTGGCGCCGCTCGGGCTCCGCACGACGGCGGGCGGCATCCGCGTCGCGAACGGGCGCTCGCTCGACGAGCCGCGCCTGTTCCTCATCGGCTACGGCCCGTCGCAGTCGACCGTCGGCGCCAACCGCGCCGGACGCGACGCCGTCCGGGCGATCGTCGCGGCCCGGGCGTGACGCGAACGCTCGTGATAAAGACGCGCGTGACGTCGCCCCGGGCCGCCGCCGATCAGCTGTCGACGCCGGTGTTGCCCAGCTCCTCCCGGCCCCCGGCGAGATCGGAGACCGCGATCGAGTCGGTGATGACCGGGATCGTCGTGGTCACCGTCACGCTCGGCACCGAGGCCGACAGCAGGATGCCGTGCTCGCGCAGCAACTCGACGATGTCCTCCAGCGTCGGCCGTCCGGCGATCACGGGCCCCTGACCGGCGAGCGCGACGGTGACGGTCTCGCCCCCGGCGACCTCGTAGTCGCGGCCGCGCACCGAGAAGAGCACCGGCTCGCCCTCTCCGGCGACGACGGTGAGCTCGTTACGGGTGATCGTGACCTGTAGCGGCGTGCCGTGCCAGTGCAGCGGGAACGACAGCGACGGCCAGTCGGCGGGAAGGCGCGGGTCGAACGAGAGCTCGCCGCAGTGGTCGCGCATGCCGCCGAACCCGGCGACGAGCGCCGTCCACACGCCGCCGGCCGACGCCACGTGCACCCCGTCTGCGGCGTTGTGGTGCAGGTCGCCGAGGTCGACGAAGATCGACTGCGCGAAGTACTCCAGCGCGAGCTTCTGGTAGCCGACCTCGGCCGCCAGGATCGCCTGCACCACCGCCGACAGGGTCGAGTCGCCCGTCGTGAGCGGGTCGTAGTACTTGAAGTCGGCGAGCTTCTCCTCGTCGGTGAAGTGGTTGCCCTGCAGGTACAGCGCGAGCACCACGTCGGCCTGCTTCAGGACCTGATAGCGGTAGATCACGAGCGGGTGGAAATGCAGCATCAGCGGTCGCAGCTCGGGCGGCGTGTTCTCCAGGTCCCACACCTCGCGCTCGAGGAAGACCTCGTCCTGCGGATGGATGCCGAGGACGTCGCTGTACGGGATGTGCATCGCCTCGGCCGCCGCGTCCCAGGCATCCGGCTCACCCTCGTCGAGCCCCAGGCGGCGGACCATCGCGGCGTACTCGTGCGGCGCGGTGTCGGCCATCTCCCGGACCACCCGGGCGGCGAAGCGCAGGTTGTAGCGGGCCATGACGTTCGTGAACAGGTTGTCGTTGACGACCGTCGTGTACTCGTCGGGGCCGGTGACGCCGTGGATGTGGAACACCTCGTGGGCGCCGTCCTCGCTGTAGCGCCAGAATCCGAGCGTGGCCCACAGCCTGGCCGTCTCGACGGCGATGTCCACGCCCTCGCGGTACAGGAACTCGTCGTCGCCCGTGGCGCGCACGTACTTGCCGAGCGCGAAGCTCACGTCGGCGTTGATGTGGTACTGCGCCGTGCCGGCGGCGTAGTAGGCGGACGCCTCTTCGCCGTTGATCGTGCGCCAGGGGAACAGCGCTCCCGCCTCGTTGAGCTGGACGGCGCGCTTGCGGGCGGCGGGCAGCATCAGGTAGCGCATGCGCAGGGCGTTGCGCGCCCAGAGCGGCGTCGTGTAGACGAGGAAGGGGAGCACGTAGATCTCGGTGTCCCAGAAGTAGTGGCCGCTGTAGCCCGAGCCGGTCACGCCCTTCGCCGGGATGCCCAGTCCGTCGGCACGCGCGGCGGCCTGCGCCACCTGGAACAGGCACCAGCGGGTCGCCTGCTGCAGATCGTCGTGGCCGCCGATGACGACGTCGGAGCGCTCCCAGAAGGCCGCCATCCACGCCGCCTGGCGGTCGTACTGGGTCTGGACGCCCACGGCCTCGACGCGGTCGAGGGTGCGTCGGCCGCGGTCGACGAGCTCGCGCGCGGGCACGCCGCGGGACGTGTGATAGCTGACGAGCTTGGTGACCGTGACGGGCACGCCCGCCCGCGCCTGCACCTGGAAGACGTGCTTGGCGATGTCGGGCTCGGTGAGGGTGTGCTCCGAGTACTCGTTCTCGGTGTCGATGAGGTGGTCGGCGACGACCGCCACGGTCATGCCCGACTCGGTCGTGCGGTACGACAGCGCCGCCCGCGGTCCGTCCTGCCAGTACTCCTGCGGCTGCAGCACGCGCTCCGAGATGCGCTCGGCCTTGCGGGGGTCGAAACCGCCCTTGCCGCTCCCGGGGGCGCGTCCGCCGTAGACGTCCTCGCCGTCCTGGCGGTTGATCAGCTGGCAGCTGACGGTGACCGGGGCATCCGAGTTCAGCACCGTCACCGTCAGGCGCATGATCGCGAGGTGCTTCTCCTCGAAGGACACCATGCGGTCGACGTCGACGACGACGTCCTTGCCGCTCGGGGTCATCCAGCGCACGTGCCGCGTAAGCACGCCCGTGCGCATGTCGAGGACGCGCTCGTACTCGCGGATGTCGGCGGTGACGAAGTCGAGCGGCTCGTCGTCGACGTAGACCCGCATGACCTTGGCATCCGGCGCGTTCACGATCGTCTGGCCGACCTGGGCGAAGCCGTAGGCCTGCTCCGCGTGACGGATCGGGAACGTCTCGTGGAAGCCGTTGATGAACGTGCCGTGCTCGTGCGCCGGCCGCCCCTCGGGGTGGTTGCCGCGAAGCCCCAGGTAGCCGTTCCCGAGCGCGAACAGCGTCTCGGTGACGCCGATGTCGTCGAGCGAGAAGGCCGTCTCGACCAGGCGCCAGGGGTCAACCGGGAAGCGATCGCGATCCATCGGGTCCATCGCTTCGATGCGGGCGAACATCACGAGACGAACGCCGCGAGGTCGTCGACGACGAGATCGGCGCCGTGATCGAGCAGGGCCTGCGCACCCGCACCGCGGTCGAGCCCGACGACGAGGCCGAACCCGGCCGTGGAGGCCGACTGCACGCCCGAGTGCGCGTCCTCGACGGCGGCGCTGCGGGCGGGATCGACGCCGAGCATGCGCGCACCCTCGGCGAACATGTCGGGCTCGGGCTTGGAGCGCAGCCCCTCGCGCGCCGCGACGACGCCGTCCACGACGACGGGGAAGAAGCCCCGGATGCCGGCGGCGGCGAGCACCTCCTCGGCGTTCTTCGAGCTCGAGACGACCCCGATCGGCGTGCCCGCCGCGCGCAGGCGCTCGATCAGGGCCAGCGAGCCCGGGTAGGGCGCGATGCCGTCGGCCCGGAGCACCGCCGCGAACACCTCGTTCTTGCGGTTGCCGACGCCGGACACCGTGTCGGCCGTGGGCGGGTCGGACGGATCGCCCCAGGGGATCTCGACGTCGCGCGAGCGCAGCAGGCTCGCGACCCCTTCGTAGCGCTGCTTGCCGTCGAGGTAGCGGTAGTAGTCGTCGTCGGTGTATTCGGGTGAGATGCCCCAGGCCGAGAACAGGTCGGTGAACATCGTGCGCCAGGCGTGCATATGCACCTCGGCGGTCGGGGTGAGCACCCCGTCGAGGTCGAAGAGCACACCGTCGTAGGACGAGAGGTCGGGAAGGTCCGCAGTCACTCTCACAGCGTAGTCGGGAGGTGTGAACGGCTCATAACTGACCCGTCACCGCGAGGGTCTGCCGGGCGATCTCGAGCTCCTCGTTCGTCGGCACGACGAGCACCGTGACCGGCGAGTCGTCGGTCGAGATGACGCGGATGCCTCGGCGACGCTCCTCGTTGCGCGCCTCGTCGACGTGCACGCCGAGGAAGCCGAGGGTGGCCAGCGCGGCGGCACGCACGAGCGGCGAGTTCTCGCCGACGCCCGCCGTGAACGAGATGACGTCGACGCCGCCGAGCTGGGCGATGTACGCGCCGAGGTACGCCCGCAGGCGGTGCACGTAGACGTCGAAGGCGAGCATCGCGGCCCCGTTGCCGGCGGCCCGGCGATCCTCGATGTCGCGCATGTCGGAGACGCCGGCGATGCCGAGCACGCCGCTGCGCTTGTTCAGGAAGTCGTCGAGCTGGCTCGGGGTCATCTCCTCGCGGCGCGCCAACACGAGCATCACCGACGGGTCGATGTCGCCCGAGCGCGTGCCCATGACGAGGCCCTCGAGCGGCGTGAGGCCCATCGAGTTCTCCACCGACAGCCCGCCGTCGATCGCCGTGATCGACGCCCCGTTGCCGAGGTGCAGCACGATCTGCTTCAGCTCGCGGAGGGGACGCCCGACGAAGTCGGCGGCGGCCTCGCTGACGAACTTGTGGCTCGTGCCGTGGAAGCCGTAGCGGCGGATGCGGTGCTTGCGCGCCAGGTCCTGGTCGATCGCGTAGGTGTAGGCGGCGGGGGGCAGCGACTGGTGGAAGGCCGTGTCGAACACGGCGACGTGCGGCAGATCGGAGAACGCCGTGCGGGCGGCGCGGATGCCCTGCACCGCTCCCGGGTTGTGCAGCGGCGCGAGCACCGCCAGCTCGTCGATGTTGATCTCGACGAGATCGTCGATGAGCGTCGGGTGGAAGAAGCGCGCGCCGCCCTGCACCACCCGATGCCCGATGGCCGCGGGCGGCTGCTCGACGAGCGAGGGGCCGTACTCGTCGAAGGCGCGGAGCATCACCTCGAATCCCACGGCGTGATCGGGGATCGGCAGTTCGCGCTCGTACGAGGCATCCCCCACCTTGTGCGTCATGGCGCCGACACCTTCGCCGATGCGCTCGACGAGGCCGGATGCCAGGGCCGACTCGGACTCGACGTCGATCAGCTGGTACTTGAACGACGACGAACCGCTGTTGATCACGAGCACGACGGTCATGCGGATGCTCCCTCTGCCGGGGCGGACTGGGCCTGGATGGCCGTGATGGCGATGGTGTTGACGATGTCGTCGACGAGCGCGCCGCGCGACAGGTCGTTGATCGGCTTGTTGAGGCCCTGCAGCACCGGCCCCATGGCGACGGCGCCCGCCGAGCGCTGCACCGCCTTGTAGGTGTTGTTGCCGGTGTTCAGGTCGGGGAAGACGAACACCGTGGCCCGCCCCGCGACGGCGGAGCCGGGCATCTTCGCCTTCGCGACGGCCGCGTCGGCCGCGGCGTCGTACTGGATCGGGCCTTCGACGAGGAGCTCGGGCGCCCGCTCGCGCACGAGCGCGGTGGCCTCGCGCACCTTGTCGACGTCCTCCCCCGACCCGGACTCCCCCGTCGAGTAGGACAGCATCGCGACGCGCGGCTCGATGCCGAACTCCGTCGCCGTCGCCGCCGACGAGATCGCGATGTCGGCCAGCTGCGGCGCGGTCGGGTCGGGGATGACGGCGCAGTCGCCGTACACCAGCACGCGGTCGGCGAGCGCCATGAGGAAGACGCTCGAGACCACCGAGACGCCCGGCCGGGTCTTGATGATCTCGAACGCCGGCCGGATCGTGTGCGCAGTCGTGTGCGCAGCGCCCGAGACCATGCCGTCTGCCAGGCCCAGGTGCACCATCATCGTTCCGAAGTACGAAACATCCGTCACCGTGTCGGCCGCCTGCTCGTACGTGACGCCCTTATGGCGGCGGAGGTCCGCGTATTCGCGGGCGAAGCGGTCGACGATGACCGGGTCGAACGGGCTCAGCACCTGCGCGGCGGACAGGTCGATGCCGAGCTCGATCGCGCGGCCGCGGACCTCCGCCTCCTCGCCGAGGATCGTCAGGTCGGCGATGCCCCGGGTGAGCACGGTCGCGGCCGCCTTGAGCACACGATCGTCGTTCCCCTCGGGCAGCACGATGCGCTTGCGCGAGGTGCGCGCCTTCTCGAGCAACTGGTACTCGAACATCAGCGGCGTGACGACGGCGGAGTGGGCAAGGCCCAGCGCGCGGGTGAACTCCTCGGTGTCGACGTTCTGCTCGAACAGGGCCAGTGCCCGGTCGTAGCGGCGCTGCGAACCGGCGGCGAGGCGCCCGCGCGAGCCCATCACGCGGACGGCGGTGTCGTACGTGTCGAGGTCGGTCTGCACGATCGGCAGCGACGAGTCGAGACCCGCCATGAGCTCCTGCACCGCCGGCGGCAGCGGGAAGGGGCCGTTGAGGATGATGCCCGAGATCGACGGGAAGGTGCCCGAGGAGTTCGCCAGCAGCAGCCCGAGCAGCACCTCGGTGCGGTCGGCCGGCACGATGACGATCGCCCCGTCGGTGAGGCGCGGCAGGACGTTGTTGAGCGACATGCCCGCCACGACCACGTCGAGCACCTCGCGGGTCATCAGCTCCTCGTCGCCGCGGAGGAGCCGCCCGTCGAGGCGCAGCATGATGTCGCGCACGGCGGGGGCGACCAGCAGCACGTCCTCGGGGATCGACCAGACCCCCACCGGCGCCTCGCGCGTGCCGTCGGCGGCGGGCGCGTCGGCGACGACGGCGTGCACGGCCGCGTTGATCTCGCGGAGGCGGGTCGGGTCGGCGCGGTTCGTGATGACGGCGAACAGCTCGGCGCGTTGGTGGGAGATGTCGGTGAGCGCGAGCGACATCAGCTGCCCGAGCTGCTCGGGGGTGCGCGCCACGCTCATGCCGAGCCGGTCGCCCTGGTCGGCGCGCCCGTTGAGCACGACGAGCACGGGAGCGCCGAGGTTCGCGGCGATGCGGGCGTTGTAGCCGAGCTCGCTCGTCGAGCCGACATCGGTGAAGTCGCTGCCGACGATGACGACCGCGTCGCACTTCGCCTCGACGGCTTTGAACCGCTCGACGATCTTCGACAGCGCGGCATCCGGATCGTGCCGCACCTCGTCGTAGGTGACGCCGACCGCCTCGTCGTAGTCGAGGTCGACGCCGATGTGATCGAGCAGCATCTCGAGCACGTAGTCGCGCTCGGAGGTCGACCGCGCGATGGAGCGGAAGACCCCCACGCGCGGAATCGAGCGCGTCAGGGCGTCGATGACGCCCAGGACGATGGTGGACTTGCCGGACAGCCCCTCGGTGGAGGTGATGTAGATGCTCTGCGCCACCTCGCCAGCCTACGGCGGCGGCGTCCGGTGCGGACAGGGAGTGGCCCCGGGGAAAACCGCCCGGGAGGATCCCACCCGGGAAAAGTAAGACTCTCCGCGAACCCGGCAGAGCCTGGTTACCCTTGCTACGTTTCCGTCCTGGGGGATTTGGCCTGGATGCCGCCTCGCGGAGAGCTGCTCCGAGTTTACCCGACGTCTGACCCGCCCGAAGACATCGCGGGTTAGCATCGAGCAAGAACGACCGCGACGATGCGGCGACACCGACGCCGCGAGACAGGCCACGCATGCCCTACGCCCCGACGACCGCCGAGACGTTCGCCCGAGACACCGACGCCGTGCTCGCGTCGGTCTCCCGAGTGATCGACGGCAAACCCGCCGCCGTGCGCGCCGCCCTCGTGTGCCTCCTCGCCGAGGGGCATCTGCTCATCGAAGACGTGCCGGGAGTGGGCAAGACGATGCTCGCCCGTGCGCTCGCCGCGTCGGTCGACGCGACGGTGCGGCGCATCCAGTTCACCCCCGACCTGCTGCCCGGGGATGTCACGGGCGTGAGCGTCTACAACCCGGTCGACCGCGAGTTCGAGTTCAAGCCGGGGGCGATCTTCGCGCACATCGTGATCGCCGACGAGATCAACCGCTCCTCCCCGAAGACGCAGTCGGCGCTGCTGGAAGCGATGGAGGAGCGTCAGGTGACCGTCGACGGCACCTCGCACGCGCTCGAAGACCCGTTCCTGGTCGTCGCGACGCAGAACCCGCTGGAGATGGAGGGCACCTACGCCCTCCCCGAGGCGCAGCGCGACCGCTTCATGATGCGCATCTCGATGGGGTATCCGGACGCCGCGAACGAGGCTCTCATGCTGCGTCAGCGCGACACAGCGAACCCTCTCGACGGCGTGGCGCCGGTCGTCGACACGGATCAGGTGCGCGGCCTGATCGCGTGGGCGCGGGGCATCCACGTCTCCCCCGCCGTCGAGGAGTACACCGTCGGCCTCGCCCGCGCGACGCGCGAACACCCCGACGTGCGTCTGGGCGCGAGCCCGCGCGCGACGCTCCAGCTCATCCGCGCCGCGAAGGTGTGGGCGGCTCTCGACGGACGCGAGTTCGTCATCCCCGACGACGTGGCGACGCTCGTCGAGCCCGTCTTCGCGCACCGCATGATCCCCGCGCGCGGCTCGATGTCCTCGCGCGGCCGCTCGAGTGCCGACACGACCTCGGCGATCCTGCGCGGGATCGTCGGCAGCGTGCGCGTGCCGCTCGCGACCCGGTGACCCCGTGTTCTCGCGCTGGCCGCTGACCGTCCGCGGGACGGGTGCGGCCGTGCTCGCCGTCCTCTGCCTCGTGCTCGCGCAGCGGTTCGCGCTCGCGGAACTGCTCTACCTCGCCGTGCTGCTGGTGCTGCTGGTGGCCGGCAGCATCGCGACCCTGTACCTCGTGCGCCGCACCGAGCGGGTGACGCGGTCGTTCGACCCGGCCGTCGTGCCGGTGGGCGGGGAGGTCGTCGTGGGCCTTCGCGTCGAGATCCGCTCCGCGCTGCCGGCCGCCCAGGGCCAGTGGCAGGACACGCTCCCGACCGGGGTGCACGGCGACGCGACAGGGGTGTTCCCGCAGACCACGTCCGGTGTGCGGGTGAAGGGGCACGACGCGCGGCTGGCGTACACGGCGACGGCCGAGCGACGAGGCATCCGGAACATCGGCCCGCTGTCCGTGGTCGCGACCGATCCATTCGGTCTCGCGCGCCGGCGCCGCACCATCGGCCGCGCGCTGCCGCTGACGATCACGCCCGCCCTCGTCGAGCTGGGCATGCTCGCCGATCTATCGGGCGACCTCGGCGGCGGCATGCACACGGCGACTGATCAGCTCGGTCAGGGCGCCGACAACCTCATTCCGCGCCACTACGTGCCCGGCGACTCGATGCGGCGCATCCACTGGCGCGCGAGCGCGCACCGCGACGAGCTGATGGTGCGTCAGGAGGAGCAGGAGACGACCCCGGAGGCGGTCGTCGTGCTCGATCGCACCGCCGCGCACTGGTCGGTGGATGCCACGCGCGCGCCCGGCACCGACGACCGCTTCGAGGCGGCGGTGTCGGCGTGCCTGTCGGTGGCCGCGCTGCTCGTGCGCGAGGGGTACACGGTCGCGGTGCTCGACGGCGACGGGGCGGCGTTGAGCGACGCGATCGACGCGGGCGACACCACCGGCATCGAGCGGCTCGCCATCGACCTCGCGACGGTGAAGGCGCGCCGCGAGGGAAGCCTCGGGGGTCTCGTCGCCCTGTTCGCGGGCGGCGCGACGGGTCCGCTCGTCGTCGTCACGGGGGCGATCGGCGAGGCGGACGCCGCGGCGCTCACTCCCCTCCTCCACCACACCTCGCTGCCGATGCTGCTGGCCGTGACGTCGACCGGGCCTCTCGACCCGAGCGGCCCGGTGCCGGGTGCGCTGCGGCACGCCGCCGAGACCGGGTGGCGGGTGGCCGAGGTCGACGCGGGGGCGGACCTCGCCGCGGCGTGGAACGCCGTGGCCGACCGAGGAGCGCGTCGTGCCGGTGTCTGACGCCCGGCCCGACACGGCTCGGCGCGGCCGCCCTCGGGGCGAGCTCCGCCTGACGATCGCGCTCTGGATCGCCCTGGTCGCGACGACGATCCCGCTCCTGCGCGTCGTACACAGCGGAGCGTGGCTGCCCGGCGCGGCGCTGCTGATGGCGGTGCTGCTGATGGTCGGCTTCGCGCTGCGCCGTCGGCGCCGGATGCCGGCGATCGCGGTCACCCTCACGGAGCTCGCCGTCTGGACAGTCGCGATCACGGGGGTGTTCCTGCCCGAGACGGCGCTTCTGCGGGTCATCCCCACCGGCGGCGTGGTGCAGGCGGTGGGCGAGATCGTGCAGCAGGCGGGTCAGGAGATCCTCGAGGGGGTGGCTCCGCTCGCCGCGACGAGCTCGCTCAGCTTCGTCATCGTCGCGGCGCTCGGGCTGCTCGCGATCGCGCTCGATCACGTGGTGCTCACGGCGCGCATGCCGCTGCTGGCGGCGGTGGCGCTCGTGATCGTGTGGCTGATCCCGGCGATTGCGGTGCCGGCCGGCGTCGACGTGGTCGCCTTCGTCGTGCTCGCCGCGGCGGTGATCTTCCTGATCCGGGCCGAGACGCGCACGCGCGAGACCTCGGTGGCGCGGGCGGGCGGGGTGAGCGCCGTAGCGCTGGCGATCGGCGCGGTCGCGATCGTCGGCGCCGTCATCGGCGGCCCCGTGCTGCCGCCGCCGACCGCGACGGCCGGTGGGGCCGGGCTCGCCGCGAGCATCGACGCCTCCCTCGACCTGGGCGACGACCTGCGCCAGCCTAACGATGTCACGGTGCTGACGTTCCGCAGCGACGCCCCGCAGCTGCCCAACCTGCGGGTGGCGACCCTGTCGCTCTTCGACGGCGAGGTGTGGCAGCCCGACCGGCCGCGGTCGGTCGAGCTCAGCGAGGCGGCATTCGATCCGGTGACGGCGGCCGACGGCATCCGCATCACCGAATACCGCACGAACGTCGACGTCAGCCGGCTCTCGTCGGCCTACCTGCCCGTGCCCTACCCGGCGGTGGGGGTCACCGGGCTCGAGGGCGACTGGCGGGCGGTGCCGTACAGCCGCACGCTCCTCACTGGGCAGAGCAACGCGCAGGGCCAGCGGTACGAGGTGGTCTCGCAGGTGCCGCGGCCGACGCTGGAGCAGATCCGCGGCACGTCGGCGCGGATGGATGACACCGCGGTCGATGTCACCTCGGTGCCCGCCGACACCCCCGCGATCATCGCCGACACGGCGCGTGAGGTGACCGCGGGCGCCGCGACCGACGACGACCGGCTCGTGGCGTTGCAGAGCTGGTTCCGCGGCCCGGAGTTCCGCTACTCGCTCGACACCCCCGTCGAGGAGGGCTTCGACGGGGCGGGCGTCGAGGCGGTCGCCGCCTTCCTCGATCGCAGGGAGGGGTACTGCGTGCACTTCGCCGGTGCGTTCGCGCTGATGGCACGCACGCTCGGCATGCCGTCGCGGGTGGTCGTCGGGTTTCTCCCCGGCGGGTACACCGGCGACACGGTCGACGGGCAGCGGGTGGCCGAGGTGACCACGGGTCAGCTGCACGCGTGGCCGGAGGTGTACTTCGCGGGTGTCGGCTGGGTCGCGTTCGAGCCGACGAAGAGCCTCGGCACGCCCACGCAGTTCGTGAGCGCGAGCGAGCCGGTGGACGACGCCGGCGAGGATGTCACGGCGCCCACCGCCACGCCGACGTCGTCGGCTGCGGCGAGTGCGGCGCCGACCGAGCGCCCCGACTCCGGTGGCGATGCGTCGCCGGTCGCCGCGCGGGGCATCGACCTGTGGCCGCTCTCGGCAACGGTGCTCATTGTTCTCGCCCTCGCCGCCGCGCCCGCCGCGGCGGGGTGGGCGCGGCGCCGCGTGCAGCGGGCGCGCGGCGGCGTGGGTGGTGCGTGGCGCGCCGTGCAGGACACGGCGATCGACCTCGGCATCGCGGTGCCGCTGTCGGAGTCGCCGCGCGCGTTCGGCGCGCGTCTGATCGCGCAGCACGGGGCGCCCTCCGCCGAGACGAACCACCTCGTGGGGGTCATGGAGCGGCTGAGCTACGCGCCGGCGGCGGGCGGCCCCGGTTCCGGCGCCGCCGCCGGCCCTGGCGCCACGGGCACGAGGCGGGCGGCCGCCGCGGACGATCGCACGGGCAGTCGCGCGGGCGCGAGCCCCGCGGCCGGCGCCTTCGCCGACGCGGAGGCGATCCGGCGCGGGATGCTCGCGGCCGCCGACCCGCGGGAGCGGCTGCGCGCGGTCGCGCTGCCGCGGTCGCTGGTGACCCGCCCCGGTTCGGCGTTCGCCGACCGCGACGCCGTGGCCTGAACGCGATCGGCGGGGAGCCCGGCCGGCGCTCGCCGACCGGGCTCCCCGCCGTGCGGTCAGCCCCGGGTCGGAGCCGCCTCGGTGCGGATGCCGTCGTCCACCGGGTCGGCCGGCGCCTGCGCCTCGGCGATGCGCTCGAGCTCCATCGCCGCAGCGACCTCGTCGTCGTCGGAGTCGTCGGCGAACGGCTCGCCGTCGCGCGGCGCGTCGTAGAGCGTGCGGTCGAGAATGCCCTCGCGCTTCGCGACGATCGTCGGAACGAGCGCCTGCCCGGCGACGTTCACCGCGGTGCGACCCATGTCGAGGATCGGGTCGATCGCGAGCAGCAGGCCGACACCCTCGAGCGGCAGGCCGAGGGTCGACAGCGTCAGGGTGAGCATGACCGTCGCGCCGGTCGTGCCGGCGGTGGCGGCGGAGCCGACGACCGAGACGAGCGCGATCAGCAGGTAGGAGACGATGTTGAGCTCGACGCCGAAGAACTGGGCGACGAAGATCGCGGCGATCGCGGGGTAGATCGCGGCGCAGCCATCCATCTTCGTGGTCGCGCCGAGCGGCACGGCGAACGAGGCGTACTCGCGCGGCACGCCGAGGTTGCGCTCCGTGACGCGCTGCGTGAGCGGGAGGGTGCCGATCGACGAGCGCGACACGAAGCCGAGCTGCACGGCGGGCCAGACGCCCGAGAAGTACTGCTTGATCGACAGTCCGTGGCTCTTCACGAGGATCGGGTAGACGACGAAGAGCACCAGCACGAGCCCGGCGTAGACGGCGACGACGAACCAGACGAGGGTGAGGAGCTTGTCGGTGCCGTACTGCACGACGGCCGAGGCGATGAGGCCAAGGGTGCCGATCGGGGCGATGCGGATGATCCACCACAGCACGCGCTGCACGATCTTGAGGCTCGACTGCGTGAACACGACGAACGGCTCGGCGCGCTTGCCGAGCTTGAGGGCAGCGACGCCGACGGCGATCGAGATGACGATGACCTGCAGCACGTTGAAGCCGACGGTCGAGGTGACGGCGCCGGTCGTGGCATCCACCGAGCTCGACACCGTGAGGCCGAGGAAGTTCTGCGGGATGATGCCCTTCAGGAAGTTCCACCACGTGCCGACCGCGTCCGGATCGCCCGTCTGCAGCTGGTCGTGCGCGACACGGTTGCCGGGCTGGATCGTGATGCCGAGCACGATGCCGATCGTCACCGCGATGAGCGCGGTGATCCCGAACCAGAGGAGCGTCTGGCCGGCCAGGCGAGCGGCGTTGGTGACGTTCCGCAGCTGGGTGATGCTCGCGACGATCGCGAGGAAGATGAGCGGCACCACCGCGACCTTCAGCAGCGTCACGTAGGCGTTGCCGATCGTCGACAGCGTCGCGGCGAGTCCGTTCGGGTTGCCCTCGGCGTCGGGGCCGAGGTTCAGCGCCAGGATGCCGAGCAGGATGCCGGCGATCAGGGCGATCGTGATCTGGAAGCCGAACGACCGGTAGAACGGCTTCTTCGGCTTCGGCGCGCGGGCGGCGGGGTTCGACGCGGGCACGGCGGTGCGGGTGGAACTCATGGGGGTGTGTCTCCTGAGGCGGCGGATGCCGGTTGGTGCGATGGCCCGCAGAAGGCGGACCGCTCTCGACGCTACGACGGCGCGCGGATGACCCGGGCCGATGTGACGGGGAATGACAACGGGGGACGCCGCCCGTCCATTCCCTCAGGCGGCCAGCGGTACGCGCCAGGGTCGGCGCTCGGGCGGGTCGAACAGCCACCGGAGCGCCCGCCGAGCAGCCCCTCGCCGAGCCGCTCACCCACGTTACCGTCTTGTCCAACGACACGTCCGTCGATTGGGTCGGTGAGCTGAGGATGACCCGGCGCGATGTGATGGGCGACGCGCGGGCCGACACGTCGCAGCCTGTGATCGTGTCGACATCATGTCGTCGAGCGGCTACTACCCGATCGATCAGTGGGAGAGGCAGCTGGATCGGATCGGAGGAGTCGTCGCGGCAGCCGATCGCCCGTTCTTCTTCATGGAGGCCGGATGCCCCAGTCGAACCGGCTCGGCTGCTGTCCGTATGGCAAACCTGCCGGTCAGTACCTCGAGAGTGCATATCGGCAATGGCAGGCGGACGCCCGGGCGGAGTGAGCGTCATCGCGCCAAAGAAGAACCCCGCCCGAAGTCCTCCCCGGGCGGGGTTCTCTGCCGTACTGGCGGAAGTGACAGGATTTGAACCTGCGAGGCGAGTTACCCCGCCTACATGGATTCCAGCCATGCTCCTTAGGCCGCTCGGACACACTTCCAAGGGGAGATCCTATCATCGGCGGGCGGGCGGGCCGGCCGGCGCCCAAGCGCGCCACCCTCACCCCGGCAGCGGCAGTTCGCGCCCGTCATCCCAGGGCTCGGTCCAGCCGAGGGTGTCGAACAGCGTGTCCAGCAGCGCGGCCGTGAACCCCCAGACGAGATGGCCACCGACCTCGAACGCGGGGCCGCGCCACTCCTGACCGCCACGACGGATGACCGTCACGCCGCGGTTGCGCGCGTCGAGCAGATCGGCGACCGGAGCTCGGAACACGTCGGCCGATTCGGCCACGTCGACGACGCGGACGGGCGACGGACGCCGCCACCACCCCAGCACCGGCGTGACCAGATGCCCGGAGAACTCCAACGGCACCTCGGGAAGAACCCCGAGCACCTCGACGCCGGACGGGTCGAGCCCGGTCTCCTCCTCCGCCTCGCGCAGGGCCGCGCCCACGGGGCCGTCGTCGCCCGGATCGAGGCGTCCGCCGGGAAAGGCGACCTGACCCGGATGCGCGCGGAGCGTCGTCGCCCGCGCGAGCAGCAGCACATCGAGGTCGCGCGAGACCGCGGCATCCTGCGCATCGCGCAGTGCGGGCAGCGCATCGAGCACGCCGAAGAGCATGAGCACCGCGGCCGCTCGCGGCGACTCACTGGCGGGGAGCGCGCGCAGCCTGGCATTCCACGGCGTACGCGCGGCGGCGAGGGCGGCGAGCTCGGCGTGCGCGGCTCGGGGCACGCCGCTCACGAGGCGGCCGGGCGCGCGCTGACCGAAACACTCCGCTGCATGATCGGTCCTCCTCGCCGTGGTCCTCTCCACCCTCCCCGTCCGGCGCCGTCGATGTCAACCGGCCCGCCACCGCGCCCGGCCGCTACCGTGGAGGTGTGGCTCTCTCCTCACGCACCTCTCCCCGCGCACCCCGCCCCACCGTCGAGCTCGAGGTCGTCGCGGTCTCGCATCTGTCGCCCCAGCTCGTACGGGTGACGCTCGGCGGGGAGGGCTTCGCTCAGTTCGAAGACCGCCCCGAGACCGACAAGTACGTAAAGCTGAAGTTCACGACGCCGGAGCCCGAATCCCTCCCCGTCACCCGCACCTACACGGCGCGTCGGGTCGACGCCGAGGCGCGCACCCTCGACGTCGACTTCGTCGTGCACGGCGACGAAGGGCTGGCGGGACCGTGGGCGGCGCGCACGAGACCCGGCGACCGGATCAGCCTGATGGGACCGGGCGGCGGCTACTCCCCCGATCCGACGGCCGACGCACACCTGTTCGCCGGCGACCTGTCGGCGGTGCCGGCGATCGCCGCAGGGCTCGAGCGGCTCGAGGCGCTGAACCCGGATGCCCGCGGGCACGTCGTCATCGAGGTCGACAGCGAGACGGCCATCGTGCCCGTCCCCGCGCCGAACGGCGTGCGCGTCGAGTGGATCATCGATCCCGGCCACGACGTCGAGGCGCTCGCCTCCGTGCTCGGCCAGCTCGACTGGCCGGACGGCACCGTGCAGGTCTTCGCGCACGGCGAGCGCGAGTCGATGAAGGCCGTGCGACGCGTGCTGTTCGAGGAGCGCGGCCTCGACCGTGCACAGGTGTCGCTGTCGGGATACTGGGCCCGCGGGCGCACCGAGGACCGCTTCCAGGCCGAGAAGCGCGAACCCATCGGCAAGATCCTCTGACGGCGGCAGCCGTGCCCGTCTCGCCCCGCCGCATCGGCATCGTCGTGACCGACGCGTACGCCGACGAAGACCCCGATTAGGACACCCCGGTGATCCTCGACGCCCTCCGCGCCCGCGGGGCCGAGGCGGAACGGGTCGTGTGGCATGACGCCGCGATCGACCTCGGCGGGTTCGACCTGCTCGTGCTCCGCTCCCCGTGGGACTACCCCGATCGCCTCCCCGAGTTCCTCGCGTGGCTCGACCGCGCCGAGCGGGCGAGCCGCGTCGTGAACGCCCCCTCGACCGTGCGCTGGAACCTCGACAAGCACTACCTCGCCGACCTCGAGCGCGCCGGCGTACGGGTCGTTCCCACCCGATACGCGACGACGATGGATGCCGCGACGGCGGCCATCGCCGAGGTCGCCGGCGCCGAGGTCCGCGCCGAGAGCCGGGGCGACGGCCGCGTCGTCGTGAAGCCGGTGGTGTCGGCCGGCGCCCGCGACACCGGGCTCTTCGAGGCATCCGACCCGCGCGCCCGGGATCTCGCCGCCCGCATCGTCGAGCGGGGTGGCGTGGCGATGGTCCAGCCCGAGGTCGCCGAGCTGTCGGCGGGGCACGAGAAGGCGCTGTATGCCATCGACGGCATTTTCACGCACGCGATCGCCAAGGGTGCGTTGCTCGAGACGGGCGGCGGTCTGCGCGGCGGCGTCTATCAGGAGAACCCCGAGCCCGTGCCGGCCACGGACGCCGAACGCGCCTTCGCCGGCGAGGTGCTCGCCGCGGTGGCATCGGTCACCGGTGAGGTCCCGCTCTATGCGCGGATCGACACCGTCGACTCGGCCGCACACGGCCTGTGCGTGCTCGAGGTCGAGCTCGTCGAACCCGCGCTCAACCTGCATGTTGCGCCGGAGGCGACGGCCGCGGTCGTCGACGCGATCCTGCGCGCATAGGCGCGCGCAGGCGCACGCAGACCCCGAGGCGTCAGTCCGCGTCGAGGCCGACCATCTCCGCGCTCCGCTGCCACAGCTTCGCCGCGAGCAGCGGGTCGGCGGCCAGCGGACTCGTGCGGGCCGGACGGTTGTTCGCGTAGTACTGGCCCGACTGCCAGTCGACACCGGGCGTGCCGATGGCGAGCCAGCCGAGCCGCGCGCCGCCGACCTCGGTCGAGGTGAGCAGCCGCGACGCGAGCGGGTTCGTGTACAGCCAGTGCCACGCCCCGCGCGCCGAGCCGGCGAAACTGCTCGCGATCGCGCCGGGGTGGAAGGCGACGGCGTTCAGGCCCTCGCCGCTGAACCGGCGCGCGAGCTCTTTGGTGAAGAGGATGTTCGCGAGTTTCGCGTTGCCGTAGGCGGTGCTCGGCGAGAAGCGGCGCTCGCCCTGCAGATCGTCGATGTCGAACCGCGAGAAGCGTTGTGCGGCGATGCTGGAGGTCTGGATGACCGAGGCGCCGCTCGCGAGGAGCCGCTCGAGCAGCAGGTTCGTGAGCAGGAACCCGCCGAGGTGGTTCACCTGGAAGGTCGTCTCGAATCCGTCGCGGGTGAGCGTGCGCCCCGCGAAGATGCCGCCGGCGTTGTTCGCGAGCACGTCGATGCGTTCATAGCGGTCGAGCAACGTCGCGGCGAGCTGCCGCACCTGGTCGAGATCGGCGTAGTCGGCGACGTGCCAGGGCGCGCCGATGCTCTCCGCGACGCCGCGGGTCTTGTCGGGATTGCGGCCGACGACGACGACGTGCTCGCCGACCGCGTGCAGCTGCCGCGCGGCGGCTGCGCCGACGCCGTCGCTCGCGCCGGTGATGACGATCGTGCGGGGCATCGTCGGGGTCACGCGCTCGCGACGGGGAGCGTCTGCAGGGCCTCGGCGATCGGCACGTCGCCCGTGTTGAAGCGCACGGAGCGCCGGATCGTCGCCGGTTCGTCGATGGATGCCGCGATGACGGCGGCCACGTCGGCGCGCGCAACCGAGCGCGAGGTGTCGGCGGTGACGTCGATGCGCCCGGTGGGCGGGGCGAGGGTGAGACTCGAGGGCGCGAGGATCGTCCAGTCGAGCGCGCTCGCGCGGAGGTGCGCGTCGGCGGCGGCCTTCGACTCGGCGTACGCGTAGAAGGAGTCGCTCGGGTCGATGCCGTGGTCTGGCCCCGCGCCGAAGTACGACACCATCAGGTAGCGCGGCACGCGGGCGGCGGCGGCGGCGTCGATCGAGCGGATCGCCGCGTCGCGGTCGACGGCGTAGGTGCGCTCGGCGGATCCGCCGCCGGCGCCGGCCGACCAGATGACGATGTCGTTGCCGCTGACGAGGCTCGTGAGCTGGTCGAGGTCGAAGCTCGCGACGTCGGCGACGAGCGGCGTCGCGCCGGTCGCGGCGACGTCGGCCTCGTGAGCGGGGTTCCGCACGACGGCGGTGACGTGGTGACCGGCGGCGACGAGCAGCGGTTCGAGCAGCAGCGCGACCTTGCCGTGACCGCCGATGAGCAGGATGCGGGCCATGGGGGCTCCTTCCGTCACCCCGAGCCTACGGCGGGTCGCCCGTCCCCGCAGTGCGTAGACAGTCGTGCCTCACCGACCCGAGCCCGGCATCAGCGGCGCAGAGTTCATGACGCGGTTGCGCATACTGACCGCGGATGCCGACTGGCTCGAGGATCTCGCCGACGCCCGCGCCGCGGCTGATCGCGACTACTGGCGATGACGCGGGCGCTGCTCGACTCTTCGCTGGTCATCGTCCTGTTCCACGAACGGCGAGTCTTCGACCTCAGCTCGTTCAGCGACCTCGCGATCAGCAGTCTCACCTATGCGGAGTTGCGGCTGGGAGTGTCGATGGCACGCACCGCCAACATCGCTCGCGGTCGTGCGAGCGCGCTCGAACAGGCGCAGGCGATCTTCGGAGAAGGGCTGCCCTTCGACGATGCCGCGGCGCAGCGCTATGGAATGATCACCACACGGGCATCCCACCGCGGAGGTGATCCGAAGGCCCACCGCACCGACCGGATGATTGCCGCGATCGCTGCGGCACGCGGTCGCGTGCTGCTGACACTCAACCCCGCGGACCTGCGCGGTCTCGATGAGATCGTCACGGTGCTCGCCCCGCCCGCGACGAGCACGAACACCGCGCCGACGATCAGGTCGGTGAGCACGCCGCCGTGGACCGCCGCATCGAACGCTGCGGGGACGCACGATCCGCGCCCCGGCGGACAGTGCGCGTCGATGCCGGGGACCGACCCCGGCGAGATCATCGTCGGCACGATCGCGACGAGCGGCACGACGGTCGCCGCGGCGTCGAGCAACACCCGCTCGGCGCCGCGGCCGGACAGCGCGAAGAAGCACACCGACACCGCGATCAGCGCTCCGACGAACGACGACCGCGCCGGCGATCGCCAGCCGCAGGTAGCGGTAGGTGCGCTGCAGCGAGGTCGTCGCGTCGGAGCCCGGCATGCGCGCCCGCTCAGCGCAGGAACTGCGCGGGGTCGAACTCGTCGATCGGGATGATCCGCACGCGCGGGAGCTGCGCGTCGAACGCGTGCACGTCGTATTCGAGATCGAAGAACTGGATGCCGGGGATGTCGCCGAACCCGGCGTTGCGGAACTCGGTGAAACCGAGCACGCCGAGCCGGCGTCCGTCGGCGAGCATCGCGAGGTCGTCGACGAAATCGCCGTCGTGGCTGACGAGCACAACGTCGCCCGCGCGATCGCGGAGGGTTTGGAGCGTCCGCTGGATCGCGATGTCGACGACCTTCTCGTCGGCGTCGCCCGACAGCGGGATCGGCTGGTATCCGAGCGCGAGGAGCGCCTGGATGAACGACATCGGCAGGTTGGTCGAGGCGTTCAGGAAGAACAGGCCGCGCGTCTGCTGGTTCCACTGCGCCGCGAGGAACGCGAGGATGCGGTCCCACCGCGGGCGCTCGTCGGGCTGGGGCCGGCGGCCGAGGATCGAGCTGCCGAGCGTGGCGTCGATGTTCTCGCCGTCGATGAGCACCCAGGTCGTGCGGCCGTCATCGGTCACGCTGGTCTCCTTCTCCGTGGCATCCCTGCCCCCTCATCCTAGGAGGGGTCTCCCCCACGGTGCCGCCGTACACGCTCCGCGCCTACGCTGGAAGCATGACCGGCACCGATTCCCTCGTTCTCGTGGCCAACGCCGCTGACGGCTCGATCTCGACCTTCCGCCTCGTGGCGGACGGCACGGGCGGCACGGGCGGCACGGGCGGCGGCGAAGGCGACCGGCTCGAGCGACTCGCAGTCACCGAGGGCCTCACCGGATGCTCGACGTTCGTCGTCGACACGGAGCGCGACCTCGTCTACGCAGGCGTCAAGGGCGAGCCCGCGGGCATCGTCACCCTCGCGCTCGACCGCTCCTCCGGCACGCTCACCGAGCGCTCCCGCCTCGACCTGCCCGCGGGCGGCATGAACTATCTCGCGCTCGCGCGCGGCGGCTCCGTGCTGCTCGGCGCCAGCTATGGCGGCGGCTACGGCGTCGTCTGCCCCGTGGCATCCGGCTCGGTCGGCGAACCAGGCGCGCGCGTGTCGTACCCGAACCTGCACTCGGTGCTGCCGAGCCCCGACGGGCGCTTCGCCTACTTCGTCTCGCTCGGCGCCGATCTCATCGCCCAGTACGCGCTCGGCGACGACCTCGCGCTCACCCCGCTCGATCCGCCGACGGCCGCCGCCCCCACCGGCAGCGGGCCGCGTCACCTCGTGATCGACGACGAGCACGGCGCGGTGTACGTGCTGACGGAGTTCTCCGCCGAGGTGCTCCGCTACCGGCGCGACCGCGATGAGGGCGCGCTCGAGTTCAAGGAGGCGACGGCCGCCTTCGACCCCGCGGCCGGGCTCGGGCGGAGCGTGTTCGGTGCCGATCCCCTCGCGAACCACTACCTCTGGGGCGCCGACCTGCACCGTGCGGGCGACCGGCTGTGGGCGTCGGAGCGCGCCGCGAACACGCTCGGATCGCTCGCGATCGCGGACGATGGCTCGCTCTCTCCGCCCGACCGCTTCACCGTGACCGAGCAGCAGCCACGCGGGTTCGGCGTGAGCGCCGACGGCCGGTATCTCGTCGCGGCGGGCGAGAAGTCGACCTCGGTCTCGCTCTACCGCATCGACGGCGACGCGCTGACGCTCCGGGACCGCGCCGAGACCGGCCGCGGCGCCAACTGGGTGCGCTTCGTCTGACCGCTCGCGCGACGACGCCGACCGCTCGCGCGGCGACGCCGACCGCTCGCGCGACGACGCCGACCGCTCGCGCGGCGACGCGCTCCGCTATGGGGCGACCTGCTCGGCCGCGGCGACGGAGCCGGTCGCGGCGCGCCGCTCGGCCACCGCGTTGACCACCCCGGACGTCAGCACGAGCACGCCGGCGACGGCCGGGACGATCATCGCGACGTGCAGCGACACCTCCTCGGCGAGCCAGCCGGTGACGGCCGACGAGAGCGCCTGCGCGAGGGTGAGGGCCGATCCGAGCAGCGTCATCGTCGTCGCGGCGCGGCCGAGCGGCGCACGCTGCCCCGCGAGCGAGAACAGGGTGACGAGGGTCGGTCCGACGCCGAGCCCCATGAGCAGCAGCCAGACGATGATCGCGGCGAGCGAGTCGGCCGTCGAATAGCCGACCGCGACCATCGTGACCACGAGGGAGAACACGATCCACCGCCGCGCCAGCGCGAACCGCGCCGGCAGCAGCACCACGCCGAGCGCGAGCACGGCCGAGCCGATCCCCATGAGGCCGTAGACGAGCCCCGCCTGCGCCTCGTCGCCGTGCGCCTGCGCGAACGCGGTGAGCGAGGTCAGGGTCGACCCGAAGAACATGCCGACCGCGAAGGTCGCGGCGACCAGCACCAGCACCTTCGCCGAGAAGACCTCGCGCAGGGGCGCACGCTGGGCGGTGGCGTCGTCACCGACGGTGACGACTCGCGCGGTCGGGTGCAGGGCGAACGCCGTGACGAACGCGAAGCTCAGCGCCGCCGCGATCGCGATCGGCGCCCACGGCGCGATGAGGGCGGCCAGGATGCCCACGAGGAACGGCCCGATCACGAACGCGGTCTCGTCCGCGGCCGATTCGTAGGCCATGATCCGGCTCGTGGTCTGCGCGCGGCGGCCCGGTGCGAGCCGCGCCGAGATGATCGTCAGCAGGCGACTGCGCGACATCGCGGCCGCCTGCGGGGCGGTGAGCCCGATCGCGAGCGCTGCGGCGAGCAGCACGCCCTCGGGGACGTCGCTCATCACGATCACGGGGAACACGGCGAGCAGGATGCCATTGGCGAGGCCCACGGGCGCGAGCACGCGGCGCTGACCGTGACGGTCGACGAGGTCGCCGATGAGGGGGCCGGCGATGACGACGCCGATGCCGACGGCGGCGGAGGTGAGGCCGCCGAGGCCCACCGATCCGGTCGCAGCGACCACGAGCATCAGCACGCCCACGGTCATCATCGCGAACGGCAGCCGCGCGATGAACGCGATGGGCCAGTAGATCGACCCGGTGTGATCGATCAGCGTCGCGTCGTCACCGCCGGTGACGGCGTCGTGCTTCAGGGTGCTCGTCACGCTCTCCTCCGGAAAAGGGCTCGTTTTCACGTGCCGCCGTTTCCCGGTTCCATCGAGCTGGTAGATGCACCTCGCCGCGCCGAAACGGCGCTGCGGAGGCATCCATTCTACCGTGGATCGACTCCCAGCGACCTGTGAGGTTCGGGAGGGACCAGAATCGATGCAGCAGATGTTGTGGGAGAAGACGCCGCTGCCGCGGCATCCACGACCTGTGCGAGCGAAGGAGACACCATGTCGAACGATGGCAGCATCACCCGGACCGCGGGCACCGAGACGGCAGTACTGGCCGGCGGCTGCTTCTGGGGGGTCGAAGACCTCATCCGGCGCCAGCCCGGCGTGCTCGACACCCGCGTCGGCTACACCGGCGGCCAGAACGACCACGCCACCTACCGCAACCACCCCGGTCACGCCGAAGCGGTCGAGATCGTGTTCGACCCGGCGAAGACCAGCTACCGCGACATCCTCGCGTTCTTCTTCCAGATCCACGACCCGTCGACCCTGAACCGGCAGGGCAACGACATCGGCACGAGCTACCGCTCCGCGATCTTCCCGCTGACGAGCGAGCAGGAGCAGGTCGCCCGCGACACGATCGCCGACGTGGATGCCTCGGGCCTGTGGCCGGCCAAGGCGGTCACCACGATCGAGCCCGCCGGCCCGTTCTGGGAGGCCGAGCCCGAGCACCAGGACTACCTGCAGCGCATCCCGAACGGGTACACGTGCCACTTCCCGCGTGCCGGGTGGGTGCTCCCTGCCCGCGCCGGGGTGTGATCAGCCGGCGAAGAAGGCGGCCGCGGCGCGGCTGAGCGCGAGGAGGTCGGCCGTGCCGACGAGCTCGCGCGCGGAGTGCATCGACAGGATCGGGATGCCGACGTCGACGGTGCGGATGCCGAGCCGCGTCGCGGTGATCGGTCCGATCGTCGACCCGCACGGCACAGCGTTGTTCGAGACGAACTCCTGGCTTGTGACGCCCGCCGCCTCGCACCAGCCGTGCCAGGCGGCGGCGCCGGCCGCGTCGGTCGCGTAGCGCTGGTTGGCGTTGATCTTGAGGATCGGGCCTGAGCCGAGCAGCGGCTGCACGACCGGGTCGTGCTTCTCGACGTAGTTGGGGTGCACGGAGTGGCCGACGTCGCTCGAGACGCACCACGACGCGGCGAGCGCGCGCAGCTGCTGCTCGCGATCGGCGCCGAGCCCGAGCTGGATGCGCTCGATCACGTCCGCGAGGAACGGCCCCGCGGCGCCCGTACGGGTGCCCGACCCGACCTCTTCGTGATCGAAGACGGCGAGCAGCGCGATGTGCGAGGCATCCGCGTGCTCGTGTGCTCCGAGGGCGACGAGACCGGCGTGCACGGATGCCAGGTCGTCGAGCCGACCCGACGCGAAGAACGCATCGTCCTTGCCGAACACCGCGCCGTGGGCCGCATCGGCGGTCACGATGTCGTAGCCGCGGATGCGTGCCGGATCGACGTCCGGGCCGGCGGCGGCGGCGAGTTCGGCGAGGAGGTCGGCGGATGCCGCGTTGCCGAGACCCCACACGGGCTGGGTCTGGGTCTGCTTGTGCAGCGCGAGGTGGTCGTTCGCCTCGCGGTCGAGGTGGATCGCGAGCTGCGGGAGGCGCAGGAGCGGCCCGGTCGCAGTGAGCACGCTGGATCCGTCGTCGAGCACGAGCCGCCCGGCGAGGCGCAGCTCACGGTCGAGCCATGAGTTCAGCAGCGGTCCGCCGTAGATCTCGACGCCGGCCTGCAGCCACCCGGCGCGGCCCGTCGTCGGCTGCGGCTTGAGCTTGAACCCGGGCGAATCGCTGTGCGCCCCGAAGATGTGGAACGGTGTATCGGCGGTCGCACCGCCCGGGACGACCCACGCGATCACGGCGCCGTCGCGCACGACGAGCTGTCGCGCGCCCGGCTCGACCGACCACGGCGCGGTCTCGTCGAGGGACGTGAACCCGGCGGCCGTCAGCCGCCGCGCAACTTCGGCGGCGGCGTGGAAGCTCGACGGCGAGGCGGCGACGAAGTCGGCGAGATCGTCGGCGTGGGCGAGGGCTGCAGCGGTGGCGGGGGCGGACATCCTCCCAGCGTAGTTCGCGCTCCCGCGGCGACCCTACGCTGAGAGGATGAGCGGGCGACCCACCTCGACCGCCCGGATCCTCACCGGCGTGCTCGGCGCCGCGGCCGTCGCGCTGGGCGTGTTCCTGGCGCTCCGCTCCCTCACGCCCCCGGCGGACTCGGTCGACGACCTCCCGCGCCGGTGTGGTCACCGACCGGATCGTCGATGTCGTCGTCGCCGCGGCGAGCCTCGCCGCGGCGGTGCTCGTGTGGCTCTGGCCGGATGTGGGGCTGCTGCTGTTCGCCTGGGTCGTCGCCGCGGCTACACGTGGACGGAGCCGGTTGCCGCCGAGCCCGGCGCGCTGCTGCGGGTCGGCGCGTACGACGGGGAGGTCCCCGTCGGCTCGACCGCGCTCCGCATCCTGTACGCGACCGAGCGCGTCGATGGCTCGCCCGCCGTCGCCAGTGCGGTGGTGGCACTCCCCTCCGCGCCGGCCCCGAGCGGCGGCCGCACGACGCTCGCCTGGCAGCACGGCACGACCGGCGTCGCGCGCGCGTGCGCGCCCAGCCTCGAGACGAACGCGCTGTCGGAGTACGCGAGGTCGGCCTCGCCGAGACCGCCGGTGAGCGGCGCCACGATCGCCCAGAGGAGGGTGCTCGCGACGGCGCCGCACCACAGGAACGGGACGCCCGAGACGGCTCGTGCCGTGGGTGAGCACGTTCCAGCCGGCGTGGGCGCACGCGGCGCCGAGGACGAGGAGGAGTGCGAGCGGAGACATCAGACCCTTCGGTCCGGCGGCGGGCGCGACGGACGGGGTCCTCCGGGCTTTTGTCCTGTCAGATGACGTCCCGCACTCGGGCGGGTGCGAGACCCCGGAACCCTAGGCGCTGTCGCTGACGAGACTATCAGCGGCGCGCGGTGACGTGCGGGCTGCGATGGGCGCGGCGGTGCGGACGCCAGCCGCGCCGTCGAGTGAGCCCCGACAGGGCGATCAGGAGCGGCACGATGCTCACGACGAGCAGCGTCACCGCGAGCGGCGGCGCCGCCGCCCACAGCAGCGAGCCGCCGACGGCCATCGTGGCGAACACGACCGCGGCGATCACGAGCCGCAGCATCCCCTCGAGCCGGTCGAGGCGACGTTCGATCTCGGGAGTGTCCACCGCGAGCTCGCCCCGGTCGATCCGCGCGGCGACCTGATCGATGCGCACCGGCAGCCCCACGATGGTCTTCGCGTACGAGAACACGCTCTTCGCGGCATCCGTCAGAGCACTGCGGCTCTCTTCGCGCAGCAGCCGCTGCGCGAACGGTTCGACGGCGTGCCACACGTTGAAGCCGGGGTCGAGGGCGCTGCACACGCCCGAAGTGAGCGAGACGGCGCGCGTGATCAGCAAGAAGTTCTCGGGCAGCTGCACCGGCAACTCGCGCATCGCCTCGCCGAACTCGTCGGCGAACGCCTGGAACTCGCGCGGGTCGACGTCTTGCAGCTCGCCGAAACCGAGCCCGCCGAAGCGGGCGAACAGCTCGGTGAGGGCCCGCTCGAGCTCGGTCGTGTCGGCCGACGGCAGCAGTACGCCGATCTGCTGGATGCCGGCGACGAGACCCTTGCCGTCGCGCGCGGCGACCGCGATCACGATGCGCCGCAGGCCCGCGCGCAGCTCGGGCGGAACGTGGCCCATCATGCCGAAGTCGATGAAGGTGAGCGTCCACGTGCGACCTGCCGCGTCGGGCGCGTGGGGCGTGACGAACACGTTCCCGGGGTGCGGGTCGGCGTGGAAGAAGCCCGCGCCGAACAGCTGCTCGAACATCACCTCGGCGAAGGTCTGCGCGACCTCGGCGGGGTCGATCCCGGCCGCCCGCAGCGCCGCGACGTCGTTCACCTTGATCGCCGTGACGTCGGACAGGGTCAGCACGCGGCGCGTCGTCCGCTCCCACACGACGGTCGGCCCGGCCACGCGCGCGCCGTCGGCGAACTCCAGCCCGAACCGCTCCGCCGACACGCCCTCGTGGAGATAGTCGATCTCTTCGCGGCTGGTCGCGGCGAACTCCTCGACGAGCGCCGGCACATCGACCCGCCGCGCCACGAACCCGACCCGACTGAGCCGGTCGGCGATCGTCCGCAGCGCCGCGAGATCGATCTCGACGATCTCGTCGATGCCGGGCCGCTGCACCTTGACCACGACGTCACGGAACCCGACGATGCGCTCATCGTCGGCCGAGAGCCGCGCGCGGTGCGCCTGGCCGAGGGATGCCGCTGCCACCGGCACCTCGTCGAACGAGGCGTAGACGCGGCCGAGCGCCACCCCGAGCTCCGCCTCAGCGAGCGCGCGGATCTCGTCGAACGGCACCGGAGGCACCTCGTCCTGGAGCTGCTCGAGCTCGCTCGTCACCTCGGGCGGCAGCACGTCGAGCCGCGAGGAGAGGAACTGGCCGACCTTGATCATGAGGCCGCCGAGCTCGATCGCGAGTACGCGGAAGCGGCGCGAGATGCGCTGCAGCCGCGCGGTACGACCGCGCTCGGCGACCTCGGCGAAGCCGATCCGGGGCAGCACGACCTCGAACCACCACGTGGAGAGCATCACCCCGGTCGCGAACCGGACGATCCGGCGATAGCGGGCGCGCGACGCCGGCATCGGTGCGGCTCAGCCCTCGGCGAGGATCGCGTACAGCTTGCGGCGTGCCTCGTCGATGATGTCGACGGCCTGCTGCACCTGGTCGGGCGTGCCCGTGCGTCCCACCTGCATCGCGGCCTGCGCGAGGTTGGCGCCCGCCTTAGGGAGCGCCCCGAAGCCCGGGCCGCTCGGACGTGCACCGTGCGAACCGGCCGCGGACTCGCCCGCGGCGCCGGTCTGCTGACCCTGCCACGGGGCGGGGCGGTCGGATGCCTCGGCGCGGCCGGCCTCGGTGATCGAGTAGGTCTTGCGCCCACCCTCCTCCTCGACCTCGACGGCGCCCTCGTCGGTGAGCAGCTGCAGCGTCGGGTACACCGAGCCCGGGCTCGGCTTCCACGAGCCGCCGGAACGCTCCTCGATCTGCTGGATGATCTGGTAGCCGTGCATCGGCTGCTCGGACAGGAGCGCGAGGATCGCGACGCGCACGTCTCCGCGGCCCATGCGGGACCCGGCCTTCTGGTCGAAGCGCTGACCGATCGATTCCTCGAAGTTCTGCTTGAGCTGGCCGAGCGTCTCGAACAGGTCGCCCATGCCGGCGCCGCCGAACACTCCGCGCCCGTCACCGCCGCCGAAACCGCCGAAGCCCTGGCCTCCGTAGCCCTGACCGCTGAACCCCTGACCACCGAATGAACTGTTCATGAGCACCCTCCCTCGAATCGTGAACGATATATAACGATATATCGTTCATGTGTCGTCGAGACCGTGAGTTCGCCGTGAGCGTCAGCGCGCAGGCATCCCTCAGCTCGGCCGGCCGTACGCCTCCAGCCAGCGCAGCCACAGCTCGCTGATCGTCGGATAGGCGGGCACCGCGTGCCAGAGACGGTCGAGCGGCACCTCACCGACGACCGCGATGGTCGCCGCCTGCAGCAACTCCGCGACGTCGGCGCCGACGAAGGTCGCACCGATCAGCGCGCCGCGATCCTCGTCGACGACCGCCCGGGCGGTCCCGGCGTACCCGGGCGCGTGGGTGGCGGCGCCGGCGATGCCGCCGAGGTCGACGTCGAGGGTGCGGGCGCGCACCCCGGCATCCTGAGCCTGCTTCTGCGTGAGCCCGACGGACGCGACCTGCGGCTCGGTGAAGACGACCTGCGGCACCGCGGAATGGTCGGCCGTGGCGACGTGCGCACCCCACGGGCGGTCGTCGACCTCGCCGCCGGTCGCGCGGGCCGCGATCACATCCCCGGCCGCGCGCGCCTGGTACTTGCCCTGATGCGTGAGGAGTGCGCGATGGTTCACATCGCCGACCGCGTAGAGCCACGATGTCCCCGGCACCCGCAGCGTGTCGTCGACCCCGATCCACTCCCCCGCCGCGAGCGGCGTCGCGCCGGTGTCCACGGTCTCGAGGCCCAGATCGCCCGTCCGCGGCACACGGCCCGTCGCGACGAGCAGCTCGTCGGCGCGCACCTCGTCGCCGCCTTTCAGCTCGACCACGCGCGCAGCGCCGTCGCGGCGCACCGCCTGCACGTCGGTGTGCAGGCGCACGTCGACGCCCGCCGCACGGAGCTCCTGCGCGACCGCCTCGCCGGCGAACGGCTCGAACGGGCCGAGCAGCCCGGACCGCGCGATGACCGTGACGCGGGTCCCGAACGACGCGAACGCCGTCGCGAGCTCGCACGCCACGACGCCTCCGCCGAGGATCGCGAGCGAGGCGGGCACCTCGGCCACCGCGGTCGCCTCCCGGCTCGTCCAGGGTTCCGCGTCGAGGAGGCCGGGGATGTCCGGCAGGAGCGCCGCCGACCCGGTGCACACCGCCACCGCGTGCCGCGCGGTGAGCACGCGCTCGGTGCCGTCCGGCGCTTCCACCCGCACCCTCCGCTCGCCGTCCAGCCGGCCGTGCCCGCGGACCAGGTCGATGCCGGCGCCGTTCAGCCAGTCGACCTGACCGGCGTCGTTCCACTCGTGCACGATCCGGTCGCGCGCGTGGAGCGTCGCGGCGACGTCGACCCCGCCGGTCACCGCGGGCGCGGCGCCCGGCACCGCCCGCGCCGCGCGGAGGGCCGCGACCGGCCGCAGCAGCGTCTTCGAGGGCATGCACGCCCAGTACGAGCACTCCCCGCCGACCAGCTCCGACTCGACGATGACGGCGGTGAGACCGCCCTGCACGGCCCGGTCGGCGACGTTCTCGCCGACAGGACCGGCGCCGATCACGATGAGGTCGTACTCCGTGGCATCCATCTGCCCAGCCTTACCCGAGTGTGACGCCGCATGCCAGCCCCCTGCGAGATGTCGGAGGGGTGTGGTTGGGTGGATGCCACCCGAACCGGAGGATGCATGGCGATCGAATTCCGCTCCGTCACGAAGCAGTTCCCCGACGGCACCGTGGCGGTCGACGACTTCAGTCTCGTGCTGCCCGCCCACAAGACCACCGTCTTCGTGGGCTCATCGGGGTGCGGCAAGACGACGCTGCTGCGGATGATCAATCGGCTCATCGAACCGACGAGCGGCGAGATCACGATCGACGGCGAACCCATCCAGAACCGCGACCCCGTCCGGCTGCGCCGCGGCATCGGGTACGTCATGCAGAACGCGGGGCTGCTCCCCCACTTCACCGTCATCGACAACGTCGCCACGGTGCCGCGCCTGAACGGCACGCCGAGGGCCGAGGCCCGTCGGCGCGCCCTCGAGCTGCTCGACATCGTGGGCCTCGACCGCGCGCTCGCCGACCGCTATCCCCGTCAGCTGTCCGGCGGCCAGCAGCAGCGGGTAGGCGTCGCCCGCGGGCTCGCGGCCGACCCGAACATCCTGCTGATGGACGAGCCGTTCGGCGCGGTCGACCCGATCGTCCGCAGCGAACTGCAGACCGAGACGCTCCGCCTGCAGCGCGACCTCGACAAGACGGTCGTGTTCGTCACACACGATATCGACGAGGCGTTCCTGCTCGGCGACCAGGTCGTGATCCTCGAGAAGGGCGCGCACATCGCCCAGGTCGGTACCCCGTCGGAGATCATCGAGAACCCGGCGACCGACTTCGTGGCCGAGTTCATCGGGGTGGAACGCGGGGCGCGTGCCCTGCACGCCAAGCGGACGGACCACGGCACCGTGCTCGTCGATGCCGCCGGGCGCATTCAGGGCGTGCTCGTGGGTGAGGACGCGACAGACGGGGCGAACCCGTGACCTGGGTGCTCGACAACCTGGACCTCATCTGGTCGCTGACGCTCGACCACGTGCGCCAGAGCGTCATCGCGATCGCGCTCGGCTTCGTGATCGCCCTCCCGATCGGCTGGGCCGCCTGGCGCTACACGACCCTGCGCGGGCCCGTGCTCACGACGATCGGGCTGCTCTACACGATCCCCTCGCTCGGGCTATTCGCCCTCCTCGCGGCGCTCGGGGTGCCCTACCTGTCCGAGACGAACCTCATCATCGCGCTGACGATCTACGGCGTCGCGATCATGACGCGGTCCGTGACCGACGGGCTCGACTCGGTCGACCCGGCCACCCGCAGCGCCGCGATCGCCGTCGGCTTCGGCCCGTGGCGACGGTTCTGGACGGTCGACCTGCCGCTCTCCGGCCCGGTGCTGCTCGCCGGTCTGCGCGTGACGGCGACCTCGACGATCGCGCTCGCGACCGTCGGCATCCTCATCGGCGTGCAGAACCTCGGCTACCTCTTCACCAACGGCTTCCAGCGCCGCATCGTGCCGGAGATCCTCGCCGGCGTCGTCGCGGTGGTCGTCATCGCGCTGCTCGTCGACCTGCTGCTGGTGATCGCCGGTCGTATCGCCATGCCGTGGATGCCGCGGCGCACCCAGACCCGCAGCGAACGCTCCGCCGCCCGCGCACGCCTCGCGGGAGGCGTCGCATGAACGTCTTCGCCGAGGCCTTCGCCTGGATCTTCTCGCCCGATCGCCTGACCGGATCGCTGCCTTTGCCGCTCGCGGTGTGGCAGCACCTGGCGTTCACGTTCGGGTCGGTCGCGATCGCCGCCGTCATCGCGATCCCCCTCGGGTGGCTCATCGGCCACACGGGCCGCGGGCGCGAGATCGCCGTCGCCCTCTCGGGCGCCGCGCGCGCCCTCCCCTCGCTCGGTCTCGTCGTGCTGCTCGTGCTGCTGCTGGGCGTCGTGCACAAGACCGAGGCGGCGGTCGTCGCGTTCGTCCTTCTCGCGATCCCCTCGATCCTCGCCGGCGCCTACGCCGGTTTCGAGGCGATCGACCGCACCGTCATCGATGCGGGGCGCGCGGTCGGCATGACCGAGTGGCAGGTGCTCTGGAAGATCGAGGTGCCCCTCGGCCTGCCCCTTCTCATCGGGGGCCTCCGCTCGGCCACCCTGCAGGTCGTGGCGACCGTCACGATCGCCGCGTACGTCGGCCTCGGCGGCCTCGGGTTCTTCATCATCCAGGGCATCCAGATCCGCAGCTTCCCGCAGATTCTCGGGGCCTCGCTGATCGTCGTCGCCCTCGCGCTCGCCCTCGACGGGCTGTTCGCCCTGCTCCAGCATGTCGTCGTGCCGCGTGGCGTCGCCGAGCGCGACGCGCGTCGCCGCGACGACGTCGTCGGGTCGCGGACACCCTGGTTCCGACCCGGCCGCCCCGCCGACGCCGCCTCCTGACTCCCCCTCCACAGCACCACAGCACTCCTCACGAAAGGCACACCGCATGTCCCGCATCCATTCCCGCCTGGCCCTTGCGGTCGGCACCGCCGCGATCGCGGCGCTCGCCCTCTCGGGCTGCTCATCGTCCGATCCGATCTCGGGCGGCGCCGAGACCTCGGCGGCCGCGGCATCCGACACCATCGTCATCGGCTCGCAGGCGTACTACTCGAACGAGATCATCGCCGAGATCTACGCGCAGGCCCTCGAGGGCGCCGGCTTCTCCGTCGAGCGCCAGTTCAACATCGGCCAGCGCGACGCCTACATCCCGTCGCTCGAAGACGGCACGATCCAGCTCTTCCCCGAGTACACCGGCAACCTGCTGCAGTTCTTCGACCCCGACACCACCGCGACCTCGTCCGACGAGGTGTACGCGGCGCTGAAGGAAGCGCTGCCCGAGGGGCTGACCGTGCTCGATCAGTCGCCCGCGACCGACCAGGACTCGTACAACGTGACGGCCGCGTTCGCGCAGGAGCACAACCTGAAGAGCATCGCCGACCTCGCCGGCATCCCGAATCTCGTGCTCGGCGGTCCCCCTGAGCTCGAGACCCGGCCCTACGGCCCCAGCGGCCTGAAGTCGAAGTACGGCGTCGACGTGACCTTCAGAGGCACGGCCGACACGACCGTCGACGAGCTCGTCGCCGGCAACATCCAGATCGCGAACGTCTACAGCGCCAACCCGCGCATCAAGACCGACGACCTCGTGACCCTCGCCGACCCCGAGGGCCTCTTCCTCGCCTCGAACGTCGTGCCCGTGGTCAGCACGAGTGTGTCGGACAAGATCGCCGACGTCATCAACAAGGTGAGCGCCGCGCTCACCCCCGAAGGCCTCGTCGCGCTGAACGTCGAGTCGACCGTCGACCAGAAGTCCCCGAAGGACATCGCATCGGCGTGGCTCAAGGCCAACGGCCTCAGCTGACCTCGCGCGATGCGCCACCCACGAGTCACCACCTTCTCGCCGAATCACCACGCCAATCCCGCGAATGGCGTCGTGATTCGCGAGAAGAGTGGTGACTCGCGGTCAGAAGGCGCGAAGGTCCGCGCCCCGGCGCGATCAGGTGCGGAAAGAGGTGCCCCGACCGCTCGGCGTCGAACCGTCCGCTGTCGACGATCGCGCCGCCCAAGACGCTCCCGTGCCCGGCGAGGAACTTGCTCGCCGAGTGCACGACGACGTCGGTGCCCTGCTCGATCGGGCGCACGAGATACGGCGTCGCGAAGGTGTTGTCGATGACGAGCGGGATGCCGTGGCGCCGGGCCACAGCCGAGAGCGCCGGAATGTCGACGAGCCGGTTCGCGGCGTTCGAGATCGACTCGGCGAACAGGGCGCGGGTTTCGGGGCGGATCGTCGCCTCCCAGGCATCCACATCGTCGATGTCGTCGATGAACGTCGTGCCGATGCCGAGGTGCGAGAGGTTGTCGCGCAGCAGCCCGCGCGTGCCCTCGTAGATGTGCGTCGACGACACGACGTGCTGGCCCGATTCGAGAAGGCTCAGCAGCGCGACGCTCGTCGCGGCCTGCCCGCTCGAGAGCAGCAGCGCCTGCGACCCGCCCTCGAGCGCGGCGAGGGTGTGCTCGACGGCCTCGACGGTGGGGTTGCCGATGCGGGTGTAGGCGTAGCCGCGGCCCTCACCGAAGTGCGCGGCGGCCTGCTCGTACTCGTCGAACTCGAACCCGGCGGTCAGATAGATCGGGGTCGCGCGCGCCGTCGGTGCGGCGCCTGCGGCGCGCTCGTGCAGCTGCCTCGTCGAGAAGCCGCGCCTGCCGGCCCCGCCGTCGCCTGTGACCTGTGTCGCCATGACGCCCGTCCCTTCTGTGCGGCGCTCGCGCGCGCTCCCCCATCGTCGTGCGCACGGGCGGCAGGGCACCAATCGCGTGTCGTCGTGTGACGCCGGGCGAGCGGGAGTGAGGGTCAGCGGGCCCGCACCACGGGAACGCCCAGCCACTCCGCGAGGTCGCTGATCTCGGCATCCACCATCTCGCGCTCTTCGTCGTCGAGGCGGAGCACGTCATCGACCGGGTCGAGCTCGTGCACGGCGGTGACGACGAGGTTCTCTTTCTTCTTGTCGAGTTCGGCATCGAGCAGCGCCGCGAAGCGGTCGCCGACGAGGATCGGGTGCACGAAATAGCCGAACCGCCGTTGCGCCTTCGGCTTGAACTGCTCGAGCACGAACTCGAAACCGAACAGCTCCTTCAGGCGCGGCCGGTCGAAGAGCATGCCGTCGTAGGGGTTGAGGATCGCCACGCGCCCGCCCGGGTCGTCGTCGAGGGTGTCGAGTGCGGCGGCGTCGACGCGCCAGCGCCACGCCGACCCTTCGACGGATGCCGGGGCGCCGGCCGTTCCCACGGGCGTCCACGGCGACTTCTGCCGCGCGATGCCGGCGGCCTGCAACCGGTGTTCCTCCAGCACCGCGCCGGCGTCGTCGTAGCCGAGCACCGGCACGTCGGCGTAGACGCGCTCGCCGAGATCCCACACCCGCTGGCGGCCTTCGCGCCCGACGATCGCGGCCTCGCCGACGTACGACAGCAGGTCGAGCATGCGGGGCACCTGGTTCGAGCCGTACCAGCCGGCCTCGTTGCGATGGGCGACCTGGCTCGTGTCGGGGATCTGCGCCGCGAGCATCGGCCCCTCGGCGCGCAAGCGGGCGAGCACGTCGGCGCGAAAGCGCGCGTTGGACTCGAGCCACTGCGTCGCCTGCGCCCGGAACACCCGCCCACCCATGCGTGCGAGGTGTGCGGGCAGCAGCGTCACGGGGCGGAAATGCCCGTCGTACTCGAACAGCAGCCAGTCGCGCTCGACCGCCGCGGTGAGCTGCCCCGGCTCGTACCCCCAGCCGATGCGGCTGAACAGGATCGTCTGCTCCGACGGAGCGATTGTCGCGGTCGGATCGATCTTGATCGCGCCGAGCTGCTCGGCGGCCTCGACCACGTCGCCCGGCCGCGCCGCGTCGAGCAGTTGCGCGCGCACCGCGAGCCGCCGCGCCTGCTCACGCGTGAGGTGGTGCACCGGTTCCGACACGCGAGCGAGCGTACCGCGCGGCCCCGACACGCGTCGGGGTGTCAGCGCGTGGTCGCTGCGGCGCGCCGGCGCGAGACGAGGAGCGCGAGCGCGCGCCAGCCGACCAGCAGCACGAACAGCACGATCGCCGCGACGATGATGAACGAGACGGCGACGCCCTGCCCCACCGCGGCGCGCAGCACCATCCCGCCCGCGACCGTGATCGCCCAGACGGGCAGTCCCGTGCGCACCACCGCGCGCGGCGCGAGCCACGCCCGCGTGATGAGCCAGCCCGCGACGAGGGCGAGCAGGAACGGCCACGCCGTGGTCCATAGCCCCACGAGCACGTTCTCGGCGTGGCTCAGCCGCCCGGTCGCGGCGAAGAGCACGACGAGGACCGCATCGACGGCGAAGGCCGCGAGGGCGGCGCGCGAAGAGGTCATGCCTCCAGCGTACGACGCCGCCCTCGCGGCCCCGTACCGCTTACTGCACCGACCAGCCGCCGTCGCTCGGCAGCACGACCCCGTTCAGCTTCACGCCGTCGTCAGAGAGAAGGAAGGTGATCGATGCCGCGAGCTGTTCGGCCGTCGCGAGCGTGGGGATGGATGCCTGGAACGGCTGCAGCCGCGCCTGGCCCGCCTCCGACACGTGCGGCGGGAACGGGATGCCGGTGGCGACCCCACCCGGCGCGACGGCGTTCACGCGCACACCGTTCGGGCCGTACATGAACGCTGCCGACTTGGTCATGCCGATGACGGCATGCTTGCTCGTCGTGTAGGCGTTGCCCGACGCCGAGCCGCGGAGCCCCGCCTCCGAGGCGATGTTCACGATCGACCCGGCGCCGGCGGCGATCATCGCGGGCAGCACGGCGCGCGTGAGGCGGAACGCACCGGTGACGTTGACCGCGAGAACGCGATCCCCCATGGCATCCGTCGTCTCGTGCAGCGGCGAGAAGTCGTCGTTGATGCCCGCGACGTTGGCGAGGGCGTCGATGCGCTCGCCGGCGGCGGCGACGATCGCGTCGACCGATTCCTGCGTCGTGATGTCACCCGCGACGGTGACGATCTCGGCGTCGATGTGACCTTCCAGCGACGCGGCGAACTCGGTCAGCTTGTCGGCCGAGATGTCGACGGCGACGAACTCACGATGCAAGAGGTCGCGACGGCGCTCGGCGTCGACCGCAAGGCGCTGAACCATCACGTCACCGATCGCGAAAGCCTGCTCGAGCTGCTCGCGATCGACGCCGTCCGCGCTCGCTTCGACGCGGTCGACCTCGACCTCGGTGAGAACTGGCAAGACGCCTGCCGCGCCTACGCCGAGAACATGTGGCACAGTCTCGTCGACACGGGCCAGTGGCTCGCGTACTTCCGCTTCACGAGCCCCAGCGATCTCGCCCTCGCCGGCCCGGCCGAGTTGATCGCCGAGCGGATGCTGGCCGCGGGGCTCGACCGCGTCACGGTGAGCCGTGCCATGCACCTGCTCGTCACGATCTGCCGCGGGTTCGCCCAAGACGCGGTGATCGGCGCCCGCGAGGGCGGCCACCCGCAGATCGAAGCCCTGCGCGCCACCTTCGCCGCCGAGCGGCAGGGCTACCCGGCGCTGCGCGACCTCGTCGACGCGCGGGTCGACAACAACGGCGCGGCCCAGTTCGCGTTCGACCTCGACGCCTTCATCGCCGCGATCGAGCGCCTCGCGCCGTGACGGCCGTCAGCCGCGAGCGAGGATCTCGCCGTGCGGCAGCAGCATCCAGGCGTCGGGGTGCTCGGCCCATTCCCGCCACGCCGCGCTGATCCGCTCGAGTGTCGCCTGGTCTCCGATGCCGTGGCGCCGCACGTTGTCGGCGAACGACGACTGCAGCGCACGGTCGGCCCACATGCCGCCCCACCACGCGCGGTCATCGGGAGTCTCGAACAGCCACACCGACGCCGAGGAGCGCACATCGGCGAACCCCGCCTCGCGCGCCCACGCCTTCAGGCGCCGCCCGGCAGCCGGTTCACCGCTCGTCGCCCGGTGGGCCGCGAGGTACACCTCGAGCCACTCGGCGAGGCCGGGCAGCAGAGGCCACCAGATCACACCCTCGTAGTCGACGTCGCGCGCCGCGACCACGCCGTCCGGCGCCACGACCCGGCGGAACTCGCGCAGTGCGTCGACCGGCCGCACCAGGTGCTGCAGCACCTGGTGCGCGTGCACGACATCCCACGCCCCGTCTGCCGAGTCGAGGGCATAGGCGTCGTCGACGGCGAAGCTCGCATTGTCGAGGCCGGATGCCACGCGTGCCGCCTCGGCCTGCGTGACGACGTCGGCCGAGGCATCCACCCCGCGCACGGGACCCGGGGCGACCCGCTCGGCGAGATCGAGCGTGATCGTGCCCGGTCCCGCACCGACGTCGAGCACGCTCACCCCCGGCGCGAGGGCGGGCAGCAGGTAGGCCGCAGAGTTCTCGGCGGTGCGCCAGCGGTGCGAGCGCAGCACGCTCTCGTGATGGCCGTGGGCGTAGGGATCGGGCATGAGTCCATCCTGGCGGACGGCTCACATGTCGAGCGGCGTCCACTCCGACACCTCGTCGAGCGCGGCGACCTCGTCGGCGGTGAGGTCGGTCGTCGCCCCGTCGAGCAGATCGGGCACTTGCGTTACCTTCGAGGCCGACGCGATCGGCGCGGCGACGGTCGGCTTGGCGCGCAGCCACGCGAGGGCGGCCGAGGCCATCGACACCCCGTGCGCGTCGGCGACGCGTTCCAGCACCTCGAGGATCTGCAGCCCCTGCGGGGTCGCGTACTTCGCAGCGCCCTCGGCGCGCGGCGACGTGTGGCCGCCGTCCGTGGCATCCGTCGACCGGTATTTTCCGGTCAAGAACCCCTTCGCGAGGGCGAAGTAGGGCACGAGCGACAGCCCGAGCTCTTCGGCGACGGGCACGATGTCGTTCTCGGTCTCGCGGTGCACGAGGTTGTAGTGCGGTTGGATCGCCACCGGCTCGGCGACGCCCAGCTCGCGCGCGATGCGCACCCACTCGCGCACGCGGTCGGCGGAGTAGTTCGACACGGCGGTGTAGCGCACGAGTCCGTCGGCGACGAGCGCGCCGAAGGCAGCCACGGTCTCTTCGAGCGGAGTGTCGGGGTCGTCGAAGTGCGCGTAGTACAGGTCGATGCGATCGAGGCCGAGACGCGTGAGGGATGCCTCGGCCGCTGCGCGCACGTTGCTGGCGGCGAGCCCCCGGAACTGCGGGTGCTGGCTGACCTTGGTGGCGATCGTGACGCCCTCGTCGTTGCGGAGCCCGCGGCTCGCGAGCCACTCGCCGATGATCGTCTCGCTCTCGCCACCTTCGTGACCCGGCACCCAGGCGCTGTAGGAGTCGGCCGTGTCGATGAAGTCGCCACCGCCGCCATGGAACGCGTCGAGGATCTCGAACGAGGCGTCCCGGTCGGCCGTCCAGCCGAACACGTTGCCGCCGAGGGCGAGGGGGAAGACGTCGAGGTCGCTCGTGCCGATGCGGGTCATGCTCTGATCCAAGCATCCCCGCGCCCGGCGCATTCCCCCGTTTCGTCATCGAGACGCGAGGCGTACCGTGGAGGGATGGATATCGTGACCGGCCGCAGCGGCCGACAGGGGGTCGGCGGCGCACTCAGCGCCGGCGAGAGATGAGCCCGCCCCGGCGTCGCGCGCCGCGCTCGTGCGCAGCCCGACGCCGCATCGTCGCGCCCTCTCCCCACTCTTCGTCACGAAAGGTCCCACCATGCACGCCCTCACCGAGGCGCAGATCCGCGCCAGCCTCATCAACGTCACCCAGTCGGAGCGCAAGAATCTGACGCTGCCCGCCGAGTTCGGCGACACCCCGTGGAGCGCGATGGACTTCTACGGCGCCCGCGATCGCAAGCTCGCCCTCGTCGGCTACGTCGTGGCCGTGCTCGACGACGAGCCGACCGGGCTGCTGCTGCGCCAGGCCGAATCGAAGCCGCGTTCGCGCGCGCAGTGCTCGTGGTGCGCCGACATCCACCTGCCCAACGACGTGCTGCTGTTCACCGCGAAGCGGGTCGGCGACGCCGGACGGCGCGGCGACACGGTCGGCACGCTCGCGTGCGACCGGTTCCAGTGCAACGCGAACGTGCGCAAACTGCCGCCGCTGGCCTACACCGGGTTCGATCGCGAGGCCGCCCGCGCCGCGCGCATCACCGCGATGCGTGCGAACGTCGAGGCATTCGTGCGCGACGTGCGCGACGGGCTCTGACCGGCGAGCCGGAGCGGGGCACCCGCGGCGACCGCGACACACGCGATCTGCGCCGAGACACCGGTCCATCGGCGGTGTCTCGGCGCACCGTTGGTGTCTCGCGGGCGGGCGCGGGGCGGGGCGGATGCCTGGGCATCCATTCACGGGAATGAAACGCACCGGCGTACGGTTGAGGCCATCATGCAACGCTTCGGAACCCTCTCCTTCGGCCACTACGGGCCGCTCGGCGGCGGTCGTCAGCTCACCGCCGGCGACACGCTGCACCAGGCCATCGACCTCGCCCAGGGCATGGACGAGCTGGGGGCGAACGGCATCTTCTTCCGCGTGCACCACTTCGCCCGGCAGCAGGCGTCGCCCATGCCGCTGCTGGCCGCGATCGCCGCGAAGACCGAGCGCATCGAGATGGGCACCGGCGTCATCGACATGCGCTACGAGAACCCGCTCTACCTCGCCGAAGAGGCCGCGGCCGTCGACCTCATCTCCGACGGACGGCTCGCTCTCGGCGTGAGCCGCGGGTCACCCGAGACGGTCGTCCGCGGCTACGAGAAGTTCGGCTACAGCGCCGAGGACCCCCGCGGCGCCGACCTCGCCCGCGAGCACTTCGACCTCTTCTGGCGTGCGATCGGCGGCGAGGGGATCGCCGAGCGCGACCCCGAATCGCCGTTCGGCGGCGGGTCGGGTCTGCAGCAGATCGAGCCGCAGTCCGAGGGCCTGCGCTCGCGCATCTGGTGGGGTGCGGGATCGCGCGACACCGCCGAATGGGCTGGGCGCACAGGCCTCAACCTCATGTCGTCCACGCTCCTCACCGAGGCCGACGGCCGGCACTTCGACCTGCTGCAGGCCGAGCAGATCGACCGCTTCCGCGCCGCGTGGACGGAGGCCGGACACCCCGGCACCCCGCGCGTCTCGGTGAGCCGCTCGGTGTTCCCCATCACGACCGCCGAGGACGAGCTGTACTTCGGGCACAGCCAGGAGGGCGACGGCATCGGCTACATCGACGGTTTCCGCTCCACATTCGGCAAGACCTACGCGGCCTCGCCCGACGTGCTCGTCGAGCAGCTCAAGCAGGATGCCGCGGTCATGAGCGCCGACACGCTCATGCTGACGATCCCGAGCCAGCTCGGCGTCGCGTTCAACCTGCACGTCGTCGAGGAGTTCGCCAAGCACGTCGCTCCGGCGCTCGGCTGGAAGCCGAACACCGAGGCCTGACCGGCCCGCTCAGGCGATGAGCCGAAACCGCTCGCACACGACGGGCATGTCGGGGGCGAACCCGCGCGGGCTCTCGGAGTGCGCGCGCCAGTAGCGCTCATGGATCTCGCGCCACGCCGTGAGCGAGCGGTCGCCCTCCCCCTCCGACCACGCGTGGTCCGCGTCGACGTCGCCGAACGGCACGACGCGGACCGCCGTCGTCTCGATGACGGCGCGCGGCGCGCCCCGGCCATCGAGGATGATGCTCAGCTCCCCCACCTCGGGGATCGGGTCGCCGGCGTGCTCGTAGTCCCACAGAGACGAGGCGGTGCCGGTCTTGACCCCCGACAGCACGAGGCCGAGCAGCTCGTCCGCGTGCGCCGGGGTCGCCCCGAACGCCCACGCGGCCGGCGGGTCGTCCGGCCAACCGGCCAGCTCGGGCACCGCGAGGCGCGTTCGGGCCCAGAACGTGCGCACCGCCGCAGCGTCGACCTCAGGCATCCGCCCAGCGTACGTCCCCGCGCCCGCGCTGCGCCGCCCCGGCGTGGCCCGACGTCGCGCCCGCGCCCGCGCCGCGGTGCCGCCGCGGCGCGGGGCACCCCTACCCACCCCTACCCTGCCGAGAGCCCCAGCACGGGGTAGAGCACGGTGAAACCCTCGGCGAGGCCACCCGTGAGGGCGTCGCCGACGTGCCTGGCGCCGGGCACGTCGTACCGCACGACGGTCATGCCGACCGCGCGCGCCTGCGCGGCCGCGGAGATGTAGGCCGGGTCCTGCGCGCCGGCGGTGAAGATCGCGGTCATCCCCGCGTAGGTGCCGGGCGCCGCGGCCGCCAAGATGTTGACGGGCTTGGATGCCTCGAACGCGGCCGCGCTGCCGCCGTAGATCGTCTTCGTGACGTTCGCGACCTGCTCCGACCCGCCGAACGGCTCGCCGGAGACGCTGAGGATGTTCTTCCACAGCTGCGGCGACTGCGCCCCGAAGGTCGCGGCGCACCCGCCGCCGTTCGAGTAGCCCGCGATCGTCCAGTACGCGGGGTCGTCGATGATGTGCAGGTTCTTCTTCGCCCAGTCGACGACGTCGACTGTGATGTAGGTGCGCGCTTTGCCGTAGGCGGCCGAATCTGCGCAGGCGGTGTCGTTGACCGCAGCGCCCAGCTGGTCGGCGACGATCACGATCGGAGCGAGCCCGTCGTGCTGGGCGGCGAACCCGTCGAGCACGTTGCTGATCACGGTCGGGTCAGGGGCACCCGGATGCCCCATCATCATGATCACGAGGGGCAGCGCGGGCGCGCCCGGCACGAGCGCCGCCGGCGGAAGGTTGATGCGCCGAACCGCATGTTGACCCCGACGACGCCGGCGACGACGAAGACGACGACGCCGACACCCGCCAGCACGCGCCGCCGCGTGCGCCAGCGGCGCACCGCGAGGATCGCGAGCAGGATCACGGCCAGGGCGAACACTGTCACCGGCACCGGACCCTCTGCGATCGGCACCTGCCACAGATCCATGCGCCGACTGTATGACACCCGCATATCGGTCACCTGAAGGCGGACCGGGGACGCGCCGGAGCGCGCCCCCCGGCGCCTTCCGGAGCGCGCCGCCCGGCACCTTCCGGCGCGCCGGAAGAAACCCGCCCCGCGCGGTACTGGCGCGAAGGGGCGAAGCCGTGAATAATAGTGGTATGACCACAGGTCGCCCCGCGGGGTACAGCGCCATCTCCAACTACTCTCGTGTCGAGATCCTCCATCTCGTGCAGGAGCGATCCGACCGCACGGTCGCCGAGCTCGTCTCGGCCACCGACCTGCATCCGAACACCGTCCGCGAGCACCTCCAGCGCCTGATCGACGACGGCTATGTGGTGTCGGCGACCGAGCGCCGCACGACGCGCGGCCGCCCCCGCGTGCTCTACAGCGCGACCGACGGGGTGACCGCCTGCAGCCCCGTGCAGCACCGCAAGGCCCGCGCCGCCGCCCAGCGCGGCGACGTGATGCGCCGAGTGCTGCCGGGCGACGCGCCCAAGCTCGACACCGCCGCCCTGCACCAGATCGACGCCCTCGTCGAAGACCTCGTCGACGCCGGATTCGACCCGCTCGTCGACGAGAGCGAACTCACCGTCGAACTCACCCCCTGCGCGCACGCCTCGTCGCAGGCTGAGCACCGCGAGGTGCTCTACAGCGTGCACCTCGGCATCATGCAGAGCGTGCTCAGCTCGGCCGGCGGCCCGCTCTCGGTCGACGGCATGCGCTCCTCGTGCGACCCGCGCGAGTGCATCGTGCAGCTGCTGCACGCGTCGCAGCGCCCCTGACCCGGCCGGAGGGTTATTCACGGCCCGTCACTTACGAGCCTGACAACCGGCTGTGTAGCTTCAGTCATAAGGAAGATCGGCCCCGCCGGGCCGTCGAGAGGGGACCGCGATGGACTTCCTGGATCCGCTGCTGCTGGCCCGCTGGCAATTCGGCCTGACGACGCTGTATCACTTCATCTTCGTGCCGCTGACGCTCGGGATGTCGCTGTTCGTCGCGATCTTCCAGACGGCCTGGTACCGCACCGCGAACGTGAAGTGGCTCGCCCTGACGCGTTTCTTCGGCAAGATCTTCCTGATCAACTTCGCGATGGGCATCGTCACCGGCATCGTGCAGGAGTTCCAGTTCGGCATGAACTGGTCGAGCTACAGCCGCTTCGTCGGCGACGTGTTCGGCGCCCCGCTCGCCTTCGAGGGCCTCATGGCCTTCTTCTTCGAGGCGACGTTCATCGGCCTCTGGATCTTCGGCTGGAACCGCCTGCCCAAGGGCATCCACCTCGCCACCATCTGGATCACCGTGGCCGGCACGTGGCTCTCCGCCTACTTCATCCTCGCCGCCAACGCGTTCATGCAGAACCCGCAGGGCTACCAGATGTCCACCGAGGGCCACCGTGCCGAAATGGCGAACTTCTGGGAAGTGCTGACCAACCCGGTCGCCCTCACCCAGCTGCCGCACACGCTCTCGTCGGCGATCATGTTCGCCGCCGGGGTGATGATCGCCGCCTCCGCCTGGCACCTGTCGCGCGGACGCAACCTCGACACCATGCGCACGTCGCTACGCTTCGGCCTCTGGGCGATGATCATCGGCTTCGTGGCCGTCTTCCTCTCCGGCGACCAGCTCGGCCTCGTGATGGTGCAGACCCAGCCCATGAAGATGGCGGCGGCGGAGGCGATGTTCAACTCCGCGTGCGGGGCGAATGCCTCGTTCTCGCTGTTCTCCATCGGCACCCCCGACGGTACCGGCGAGGTCTGGTCGCTGCGCGTGCCGTATGTGCTCGCCTTCCTCTCCACGCAGGACTTCAACGGCTGCGTCGAGGGCATCAACGACCTCAACAACCTCTACACGACCCAGCTCTTCCCGCAGTTCGCCGACCAGGTCGACGGCAACTTCGCGCCGATCCTCTGGGTCACGTACTGGTCGTTCCGCTGGATGATGGGCTTCGGCATGCTCGCCACCGCGGTCGCCGTGGTCGGCCTCTGGGTCACCCGCAGGAACGCGAAGCGCCCCGTCGCCGGCTGGATGTGGAAGATCGCGATCTGGCAGGCGCCGCTCGCGCTCCTCGGCATCCTCGTCGGATGGATCTTCACCGAGATGGGCCGCCAGCCGTGGATCGTGTTCGGTCTCATGCTCACGCAGGACGGCGTCTCTCCGAACGTCCCCGGCTGGACGGTGCTGATCTCGCTCGTCGCGTTCACGCTGATCTACCTGGCTCTCGCGATCGTGGAGTTCGGGCTCATCTTCAAGACGGTGCGCGAGGGTCCGCAGGCCCTCCCCGACCCCGACGACCTGACGCCCGAGGGGCATCTGAAGGTCGACGATGTCCCCTCGACGGTGTACTAGGAGCTGGCTGACATGGACCTCGCAACCCTCTGGTTCTTCATCGTCGGAGTGCTCTTCGTCGGATACTTCGTGCTCGACGGCTTCGACTTCGGCGTCGGTATGGCGCTGCCCTTCCTCGGCAAGGACGAGGTCTCGCGCCGCCAGGTGATCAACACCATCGGCCCGGTGTGGGACCTCAACGAGACCTGGGTGATCGTCGCCGGCGCGTGCCTGTTCGCCGCGTTCCCCGAGTGGTACGCGACGCTCTTCAGCGGCTTCTACCTGCCGCTGCTGCTGATCCTCCTCGCCCTCATCGCCCGCGGCGTCTCGTTCGAGTACCGTCACCAGCGCGACGACATCCGCTGGAAGCGCCGCTTCGACTGGATGATCACGATCGGCTCCGCCGTGCCGGCCCTCCTCTGGGGCGTCGCGGTCGGCAACATCGTGCAGGGCGTGCCGATCGACGCGGACAACAACTTCACCGGGTCGTTGTTCACGCTGCTCAACCCGTACGGACTGTGGGTGGGTGTCACGACGCTGCTGCTGTTCTTCCTGCACGGCGTGTACTTCGTGGGGCTCAAGACCGACGGCCAGGTGCACCATGACGCGCAGTCGCTCGGCAAGAAGCTCGCGGCCCCGACGGTGATCTTCGCTGCGGGCACGGTCGTGTGGACGATCGTCATCGCCGCGGGCCGCGAGGCGCCGCTCCTCTGGGCCGTGATCGCGTGCGGCATCATCGCCGCCGTCGCACTCCTGGCATCCGTCGCCTTCAACTGGATCGACCGCGACGGGCGCGCGTTCGCCGCGGGCGCCGTCACGATCGTCTTCGCGGTGCTGACCCTGTGGCTCGCGCTGTTCCCGTACGTCATGCCGGCCTCGAACGACCCGGCCAACAGCCTCACGATCGCGAACGCGTCGTCGACCCAGATGACCCTCGAGATCATGAGCTGGGCGGCGCTCATCTTCCTGCCGCTCGTGCTCGCCTACCAGGCCTGGACGTACTGGGTGTTCCGCAAGCGCGTCACGCGCGGGGCGATCGAGAAGGCGGAACTCGCCGAGGCCCACTGACGGCCCGGGCGAGAGCCCCGGGTCGCGGTCGGCGACCGGCGCGGTGGGGACCCGCGCCGGTCGCCGATCGGTGCGTTCTCGGGCGTCGACGCGAAGCGCCATCTGAGAGGATCGAAGGATGCCGGACACCGACGAGCGACCAGAGCGCACGCGCGTGCGCCCGGTCGATCCGCGGCTGCTGCGCTACGCGTCGGCCTCGCGGGGGTTCTTCGTCGCGATCGCCGCCGTCGGCGCCCTGCAGACCGTCGTCATCGTGGCCTTCGCGTGGCTCATGACCGCGGTGATCACCGGCGTGATCGCGGGGCGCCCCTGGGAAGAGATCTCGGGGCTGCTCACCGCGCTGGCGGCCGTCGTGATCGTGCGCGGCGTGCTGCTGTGGCTGCGCGAAGTGATCTGCGCGCGCGCCGCCGCGCGCGTCGAGGCGCAGCTGCGCGCCCAGCTGCTGGGCGCGATCGGCCGGCTCGGGCCGGACTGGCTCGCGGGGCGCAACACCGCCCGCCTCGCCGTCACCGCCGGGCGGGGCCTCGAAGCCCTCGACACGTACTTCGCGCGCTATCTCCCCCAGCTCGTGCTGACGGTGATCGCGACCCCGATCATCATCGCCGTGATGTGGTGGCAGGACTGGATCTCCGGGCTCACGGTCATCCTCACCATCCCCCTCATCCCGCTCTTCATGGTGCTGATCGGCCTCGCCACGCGCGCCGTGCAGCAGCAGCAGTGGCAGACCCTCGGCACCCTCGCCGCGCGCTTCGCCGACACCGTGCGAGGCCTGTCGACGCTCAAGATCTTCGGCCGTCAGCACCGCGCCGCGGCCTCGATCGAGCGGGTCACCGACGCGTACCGCAAAGAGACCATGCGGGTGCTGCGGGTCTCGTTCCTCTCCGGCTTCGCCCTCGAGCTGCTCGCGTCGATCTCGGTCGCGATCATCGCGGTGTCGATCGGCTTCCGCCTCATCGACGGGTCGCTCGGGCTCACCGTCGGCCTCTTCGTGCTGCTCCTCGCGCCCGAGGCGTATCTGCCGCTGCGGCAGGTGGGCGTACAGTTCCACGCCGCCGCCGAGGGCGTCGCCGCGACGGAAGACCTCTTCGAGGTGCTGGATGCCGCGGCCGCCGTGCCGGGCCGCGTGGGTGCCGGCGGCGAGGGGGGCGCAGCCGCGGAGATCGGCGCTGCTGCGGACCGATCCGAGGTCGGATCTCCGCAGGACCGCAGATCTCCGCGGCTGCGCGGGGCCCGCGTCGAGGTGCGAGGCCTCCGCGTGCGTCGCGGGGAGGCGCTCCTGGCGCCCGTGACCTTCACCGCCGAGCCCGGCACCGTAACCCTCATCGAGGGTCCGAGCGGCTCGGGCAAGTCGAGCCTGCTCGCGGCCCTCCGCGGCGCGGCATCCTTCGAAGGCGACGCGACGGTCGACGGGATGCCCGTGTCCGCCCTCTCCCCCACGCAGTGGCTCGCCTGGTGCGGGCAGCAGCCGGGGCTCATCACCGGCACGATCGCCGAGAACGTCACGCTCGGCGACGCGGACGGCGTCACAGACGGCGCCCTCGTCGCCCGCGCACTCGAGCTGGCGCAGGCGGGCGACCTCGACCCGCGCCTGTCGCTCGGCGTGCAGGGCGCGGGGCTGTCGGGCGGGCAGGCGCAGCGCGTGGCGATCGCCCGCGCGTTCTTCCGGCATCTGCGCGGACGCGCGCCCGTGCTCGCCCTCGACGAGCCGAGCTCCGCCCTCGACGCCGACACCGAGGCGGCGCTCTGGCTCTCCGTGCGCGCCCTGGCCGACGACGGCGCGACGGTGCTGCTCGTCTCGCACCGCCGCACGGCGCGCGGGGTCGCCGACCACGTCGTGCGCCTGCACCCGCAGCCCGCGGAGGTGATCGCGTGAGCGCCGACACCCGGCAGGCGAGCGCCACGGCGCGCACAAGCACACGTTCCGAGGGCGCCGATGCGGTGCTCCGGCGCGCCATGCCGCCGCTCCGGCGGTTCTGGCCGGGCGCCGCGAGCGGGTTCTTGTCCGAGGCATCCGCGGTCGCCCTCCTCGCCTGCTCAGCGTGGCTCATCGTGTTCGCGAGCGAGCAGCCGCCGGTGATGTTCCTCGGCGCCGCTGTCGTGGGCGTGCGCGCCTTCGCGCTGAGCCGTGCCGCGTTCCGGTACACCGAGCGGCTCGCCAGCCACGACGCGGCGCTCCGCCAGCTCGCCGTCACCCGCAGCGACCTCGTGCGCCGGCTCGTGCCGCTCGCCCCCGACGGGCTCGCGCGCACGCGTCGCGGATCGGTGCTCGGCGCCCTCGTCGACGACGTCGACGAGCTGCAGAACCTGCCGCTGCGCGTCGTGCTGCCGCTCGTCTCCTCGGCCGCGGTCGCCCTCGGCGCGGTCGTCCTCATCGCGTTCATCTGGTGGCCGGCGGCCCTCACCCTCCTCGCCTGCCTCGTCGTCGCGGCGCTCGTCGCGACGCTCTGGGGCTGGGCCGCGGGGTCGCGGGCCGAACGCGCGATCGCGCCGCTCCGGGCGCGCCTCGCCGACGCCGTGCTCGACCAGCTCGGCAGCCTCGACGTGCTGATCGCCTACGGCGCCGAAGCCGCGGGGCGCGAGCGCATCGCCGCCGCCGATGCGGCCCTCCGCCGCGCGGTCACCCGGCGCGCCGTCGCCCAGGCGGGGACGACGGCGGTCGTGTCGGTCCTCGCGGGGCTCGCGTCGCTGCTCGCCGTGATCGTCGCCGCGCCGGCCGTCGGGGGCGCCCTGACCGCCCCGGCGTTCGCGGTCACGGTGCTCGTGCCGATGGCCGTCTTCGAGGTGTTCACGGCCGTGCCGCTCGCCGCGTCGGCGTGGCGGCAGGTGCGCGGGGCGGCGACCCGCATCGCCGATGCCGTACCGCAGACGATCCCGCCCGAGCTGCCGGACGAGACCCGCGAGACCAACGAGACCGACCAGGGCGACGAGACCCGCGAGGACCACGAGGCCGCCCCCGCCCTACCGCTCGGCGACGGGATCGCGCTGCGGGACGTGTCGGCGCGCTGGCCCGGCAGCGCCCAGGACTCGCTGCGCGGCGTCGATCTCGACGTGCGGCCGGGCGAGCGACTGCTCGTCGTCGGGTCGAGCGGAGCGGGCAAGACGACGCTGGCGCACGTGCTGGTGCGGTTCCTGCAGCCCGTGGCGGGCGAGTACGACCTCGGCGGCCGCGACGTCGTCACGGCCCATCCCGATGCCGTCCGCGCCACGGTGGGCCTCTGCGAACAGCAGCCCATGCTCTTCGACGAAGACATCCGCCAGAACCTGCTGTTCGCGCGCGATACGGCGACGGATGCCGAGCTCGAGGCCGTGCTCGACCGCGTCGGCCTCGGCGAGTGGCTGCACGAGCGCGGCGGCCTGGACGCCCGCGTCGGCGAGCGCGGCGCGCTCGTGTCGGGCGGGCAGGCGCAACGCATCGCGCTCGCGCGGGCACTGCTGCGCGGCTTCCCGGTGCTCGTGCTCGACGAGCCGACGGCGGGCGTCGACGCGGATGCCTCGGACGCCCTGCTCACCGACCTGCTGACCGCCGTCGACGGCGACCAGGCGGTCGTGCTGATCTCGCACGTCGCGGTGCCCGCAGGTCTCGTCGACCGCACCGTGCGCCTCGAGGCCGGCCGCCTGCACGCCTGACGCCGCCGGCTACCTGCACGCCTGAGGCCGTCAGCCGCCGATCGCGTTCATCCCGCGCGCCGGCTGCAGGAAGCTCGGGTCGTCGATCGCGTGTCCGGGCAGCTTTCCCGCGACGCACCCACGCAGCATCCGGTCGACCGCGACGTCGTCGACCCCCGCGCGCAGCACCGGCAGCAGATCGTACTCGTCGAGCGAGAACAGGCAGTTGCGCAACTGCCCGTCGGCGGTCAGGCGCAGCCGGTCGCAGTCGCCGCAGAAGGGAGCTGTGACCGACGCGATGACGCCGACCGACGCCGGCCCGCCGTCGAGCAGGAACCGCTCGGCGGGCGCTCCCCCGCGGCCGGGCACCGGCTCGAGGTCCCAGCGGGCGCGCAGCGCCGTGAGGATCTCGTCGCGCGTCACCATCTGACGGCGATCCCACGTGTGTCCGGCATCCAGCGGCATCTGCTCGATGAACCGCATCTGCGCGCCGTGCGCGAGGGCGAACTCGACGAGGTCGACGAGTTCGTCGTCGTTGACGCCGCGCATCGCGACGGCGTTGAGCTTGAGGGGACGAAGGCCGGATGCCGCGGCGGCGGCGATCCCCGCACGCACATCCTCGAGACGGTCGCGCCGGGTGAGCTCTCGGAAGCGCTCTCGATCCAGCGTGTCGATCGAGATGTTCAGGCGATCCAGGCCCGCCGCGGCGAGGTCGGGGAGCATGTCAGCGAGGCGGATGCCGTTGGTCGTCATCGCGATCTCGACGGGGCCGTGCGGCCCCGAGATCGCGGCGAGACGGCGGACGATGTCGACGACGTCGGTGCGCAGCAGCGGCTCGCCACCGGTGAGGCGGAACGTCGTGATGCCGGATGCCGCGGCAATGCCCGCGACCCGCACGATCTCGTCGGCGGTCATGAGGCCTGAGCGGGCAAGCCACTCGTTGCCCTGCTCGGGCATGCAGTAGGTGCAGCGCAGCGAGCAGCGGTCGGTCAGCGAGATGCGCAGGTCGCGGTGCACCCGTCCGAACCGGTCGATGAGGGCGTCGCCCGGCGCCCCCACGGTGGCACGCTCGTCGACCGCACGCGCTGGGCGCGTGGGCGAGAGATTGACGGCCACCATAGTGAGAGGCTACCCGCCGTGCGCGGGCACCCGCCCCGCCACGACCGGGGTATTTCCTCCGGCCCGACATTCGGCCCGGCACGACTCGGCGCTCGGGCCCGCTGTCACGCCAGCAGGCGCACCGCCTCGGGCGGCACCGACAGCCGCACCGCCGCGCCGACGGCGAGACCACGCTCGGCGACCGTCTCGACCGACACGTCGGCGGCGAGCGCCGGCTCGGTCGTGTGCACGCGGACGCCCGCGGGCGTCTGCTCCAGCCGCGCGATGCGCGCGACTGGTGCACCGGGGCCGGCAGGTTCCGTTCCCGCCGCCGGCTCGATCCCCACGGCCGACGGCGGGAACAATGCGACGGCGGGCTCGGGCCTACCAGCGGTGCCGGCAGTGCGGCGAGTCACCGCGACCCGCAGCGCACCCGCCGACCACACACCGTCCGAAATCTCTCCGGCTACCCGGTTGACGCCCGCGACCGCAGCCCCGAAGGGAGTCGCCGGCGCCGCGAACACAGCGCGCACAGGCCCTGTCTGTGTGACCCGGCCGTCCTCGAGCAGCACGATGTCACCGGCGAGCGCGACAGCATCGACGGCGTCGTGCGTCACGATGACGGTCGTCGTGCCCGTCGCCGCCAGGCGCTCGGCGAGCAGTGCCCGCACGCCCGACGCCGTCTCGGCATCGAGCGCCGTCAGCGGCTCGTCGAGCAGCAGCACGTCGGGGCGCGTCGCGAGCGCGCGCGCGAGCGCGACGCGTTGCTGCTGCCCGCCGGAAAGCTCGCGGGGGCGACGGTCGCCCGCCTGCACATCTGCGAGCCCCACCTGCGTGAGCCACTCGTCGGCTTCGGCAAGGGCATCCGTTTTCGCCGTGCCGCGTGCCCGCAGTCCGAACGCGATGTTCTCGCGCGCCGTGAGGTGCGGGAACAGGTGCGGGTCCTGTCGCAGCAGCACGACGCCGCGGCGCTGCGGCGCGACGACCTGCCGCGGCGAGGTGAGCTCCCGACCACCGACACGCACATGCCCCTCGGTGACGCCGGCCAGGCCCGCGATGACGTCGAGCAGCGTCGACTTGCCCGCGCCGCTGGGCCCGAGCACCGCGACGGTCTCCCCCGCGGCGACCGCGAGTTCGACGTCGAGCCGGTACGCGCCGCGGTCGACGACGGCTGTGACCTCGAGCCCGCTCATCGGATGCCTCCCGCGACGTTGCCGGGCCGCCACGCGCGCACGAGCAGCAGCACCGCGATCGCTGTGACGAGCAGCAGCAGCGACAGCGCGACGGCCGTGCCCTGCGAGACGCCGGCGCCGTTGAAGGCGGTGTAGATTGCGAGCGGCATCGTCTGCGTGACTCCCGGCGCGTTACCGGCGAACAGCGCCGTCGCGCCGAACTCTCCGACGGCGCGCGCGAAGCACAGCACGACACCCGAGACGAGCCCGGGAGCGGCCAGGGGCAGCGTGACCTGCCCGAGAATGCGCCAGCGGCCCGCGCCGAGCGCCGCGGCGGCACGCTCGTATTCGACTCCCGTCGAGCGCAGCGCCCCCTCGAGCGCGAGGACGAGGAACGGCATCGCGACGAACGTCTGGGCGAGCACGACGGCGGTCGTCGTGAACGGGATGCGGACGCCGAACTCGAGCAACAGCTGCCCGAGGGCGCCGTTGCGGCCGAACAGGAACAGCAGCGCGACACCGCCGACCATGGGCGGCAACACGAGCGGCACCGTGACGATCGCACGCAGCACCGACGCGGTGCGTCCGCCCGAGCGGGCGATCAGCAGCGCGAGCGGCACGCCCATCAGCAGGCACATAGCGGTCGCGACAAGCGCCGTCGCGAGCGACAGGCCGAGGGCCGACAACGCCTCGGGTGAGGTGATGTCGGCCCCCAGCGTCGTCCACTCGACGCGGGCGACGAGCGCCCCGAGCGGCACGACCAGCAGCGCCAGACCGACGAGCGCAGGAACGAGGAGGATCTGCGGCATGAATCCGCTCTCCCCCCGCCCGCGCCGCGCGAGGGCGCTCGGCCGGCCGCTCACGGTGTGACTCAAGGAGCGCCGAAGCCCAGTCCGCTGAGCACCGAGCGACCGGTGTCGCTGAGCACGAAGGCCACGAACGCGGCGGCGACCTCGGAATCGGGGGCGCCGGTCAGGGCGACGATCGGGTAGCGGTTGACGACGGCATCCGCCGCTTCGGTGTCGACGGTCTCGACCTCGTCGGTCGTCGCGGCATCGGTGATGTAGACCAGGCCCGCGTCGGCTTCGCCGCTCGCGACCTTCGTCAGCACGGCGGTGACGTTCTGCTCATAGCTGTCGACGCTCGCGGTGACGCCGGCGTTCTCGAGCAGCGTTGCGGACGCCGCGCCGCACGGCACTTCGGTGGCGCACAGCACGACCGTGAGGTCGGCGTTCGCGAGGTCGGCGAGGCCCGTCACACCACCGGGGTTGCCGACCGGCGCGACGAGGGTCAGCACGTTCGTGGCGAACAGCTCGGGGTCGGTCGCAAGGTCTGCGTCGACGACCTTCTGCATGTTCTTCTCGTCGGCCGATGCGAACACATCGACGCTCGCGCCCTCGATGATCTGCGTCGCGAGGGTCGACGAGCCGTCGTAGCTGATCGGGTTGACCGTCACACCGGGGTTCTCGGCCTCGAACTGTGTCGCGAGCTCGTCGAACGCGGTCTTCAGTGACGCGGCCGCGAAGACGGTCAGCTCGCCCTCGAGCTGCGGCTCGGCGCTCGCGGAGGCATCCGATGTCGCGGTCGGGTCGGCGTCAGAGGCAGCGGTGGAGCAGCCGGTGAGCAGCAGCAGGGCGGCGGCCGCAACGGCCGCGAATCGGAGAGTGCGCATAGATCAGTCCGTCGGGGTTTCGACGATGACGGTGGTGGCTTTGACGACGGCGACGGCGAGCGAGCCCGGTTCGAGCCCGAGCTCGCGCACGGCTTCGGCCGACATGAGCGAGACGACGCGGTGCGGGCCGGCCTGGATGTCGACCTGCGCCATCACCCCGTCGACCTGCACACGGGTCACGATGCCGACGAACCGGTTGCGCGCGCTCGAGAGCACATCGGTCGGGTCTTTGGCGGCGTGGGCGAGCTCGACAGCGCGTGCAGCGAGCGCGTCGCCGGGGATCCGCGTGGGCGAATCCCCCGTCGTCGGCAGCGTGCCATGATCGACCCATCGGCGCACGGTGTCGTCGCTGACACCGAGCAGCCGCGCGGCTTCGGCAATGCGGAAGGTATCCATGCGTCGACACTATCGCGCAGATGCGGAGCAGATGAGCGTGCTTATTCCGCAGATGCGGGTGCAGTGCGAAACGCGGTGCCGGATGCCCCGCGCCGCGCCGCCGCGAATACTCACGGCATCCCGGCCACTGCCGCCCCCGGTGCGGCCTACGCTGGAACGGTGCCCCTGCCACCTCTGGTCGAGCCTGTCGCCGCACTGAGCGACGCCGAGCGCGCGCGCACCGCGCGGCACGCCTCGCTGCGGGGGCTCGGCGAGACGGGCCAACGCCGCCTGGCCGCGGCGCACGTCGCGGTGATCGGCGCGGGCGGGCTCGGCTCTCCGGTCATCCTCGCGCTGTCGGCCGCCGGGGTCGGGACGCTCACCGTCATCGACGACGACGTCGTGGATGCCTCGAACCTGCAGCGCCAGGTGCTGCACCGCCACGCCGACGTCGGGGCCGACAAGGTCGCCTCCGCCGTCCGCGCCGCCGCCGGCCTCTCCCCCGAGACGACCGTGATCGCGGTGCGCGAGCGCCTGACGGCAGACAACGCGCAGCGCCTGCTCGCCGGTGCCGACATCGTCGTGGACGGCAGCGACAGTTTCGCGACCCGCGGCCTCGTCGCGGCCGCGACCGAAGCGCTCGGCGTGCCGCTCGTGTGGGGCGTGCTGCAGGAGTTCCACGCCCAGGTGACGGTGTTCTGGAGCGCGCCGCCCGAAGGTGTGCCGGCGGTGCGCCTGTCGGATCTCCATCCGCCGGATGCCGTCGGCGAACCGCCCTCGTGCGCCGTCGTCGGGGTGCTCGGCGCCCTGTGCCTGCAGGTCGGCGGGCTCATGGCGATCGAGACGATCAAGCTCATCGCGGGGCTCGGCGAACCGCTGCTGGGCCGCGTCGTCGTGATCGATGCGCTCAGCGGCACCCAGCGTGAGGTGCCACTCGCAGCGGCGGATGCCGCGCCCGTCACCGCTGCGCCGATGGCAGCCGCCGCCCCACCCGAGATCGCCGAACTGACGGCGGGCGAGATGCTCGCCGCGCAGGAGGCCGGGGCGACCCTGCTTGACGTGCGCGAACCGTGGGAGACCGAGTCGGGCATCGTTGCGGGGTCGGTCGTGATCCCGCTCGGCGACTTCCTCGACGACCCGGGCCTGCTCGACGAGCACCGCGACGACGACGGGCCCGTCGTCGTCATCTGCGCGCACGGCATCCGTGCCCGCACCGCGGCAGAGGTGCTGCAGACCCGCGGCATCGACGCGTCGATCCTCACCGGCGGCCTGGCGCAATGGCAGCGCGCATGAGCGGGCACCGCGCCGTCGAAGAGCAACTGGGCGACGTGCTCGCGGCGGTGCACCCGCTGCCCGTCGAGACGCGCGCCGTCGCGGACGCGCGCGGGATGACCGTGCGCGAGACGGCACGCGCCACCGTCGACATCCCGGTGTTCGACAACTCCGCGATGGATGGGTTCGCCGTCCGTCACGCCGACGTCGCGGATGCCTCGGCAGACCACCCCGTCACGCTGCGCGTCGTCGCCGACATCCCCGCCGGCAGCGACGCCGACCCGATCCTGGCCCCCGGCGAGGCCGCACGCATCATGACGGGCTCGCCCGTCCCGGCCGACGCCGACGCGATCGTCCCGTTCGAAGACACCGTCGGCGGCCTCGCCGACTCGCTGACCCAGACGACCGTGCTGCGGGCGCCGCGCCCGGCCGCGCACATCCGCCGCGCGGGCGAAGACCTGCGCGCGGGCGATCCGGTGCTCGGCCCGGGCACCCTGCTCGGGCCGCTGCAGCTGGGCGCGATCGCCGCCGCGGGCATCACGGACGTCGTCGTCTCCCGCCGCCCGCGCGTTGCGATCGTCTCGACCGGCAGCGAACTCGTCGAGGCCGGCGCGCCCCTGCGCCGCGGACAGATCCCCGAGTCCAACAGCGTGCTGCTGGCGGCGATGGCCGAAGCCGTCGGTGCCGAGGTCGACGGCCGCACGAGCGTCGACGACGAAGGTGGCGCGCTACGCGATGTCGTCGATGCGTGCGCCGCGGCATCCGTCGACGTCATCGTGTTCTCGGGCGGGGTCAGCGCGGGTGCGTTCGAAGTCGTCCGCAACGAACTTTCGGCGACGATGACGTTCTCGCGCGTGGGCATGCAGCCGGGCAAACCGCAGGGATTCGGTGTGCTGCCGGTCGCCGACGGGCACTCGGCGCTGCTGTTCGGCCTGCCTGGAAACCCGGTGAGCGCCGCGATCTCGTTCGAGGTGTTCGTCCGGCCCGCGCTCCTCGCACTGCAGGGGCGCACGGCGATCCACCGGCCGGTGCTGCGCCTGCCGGCATCCGTCGCGTGGCGCACGCCGCCCGGTCGGCGCCATTATCTTCCCGCCGTCGTCGACACGGACGCGGCGTGGTCGGTGCGCCCCGCCACCGCCGGCGGGTCCGGTTCGCACCTCGCCGGCGGGCTCGGTCAGGCTCGGGCCGTCGCGATCGTCCCCGCCGAGGTCGATGCCGTCGCGGTCGGCGATGAGGTCGACGTGTGGCTGCTGGAAGGATGGGACGCATGAGCTTCACGCACCTGGATGCCGCAGGTCACGCCCGCATGGTCGACGTGACCGACAAGCAGCCGACGGTCCGCGCGGCGACCGCGCGCGGGTTCGTGCGGTGCGCCCCGCACGTCGTCGCGGCGCTGCGCGACGGGTCGGTGCCCAAGGGCGATGTGCTCGCCGTGGCGCGCATCTCGGGCATCCAGGCGGCCAAGCGCACCCCCGAACTGCTGCCGCTCGCGCACGTCATCGGCGTGCACGGCTGCACCGTCGACCTCGAGATCACAGATGAGGGCGTCGAGATCACGGCGACCGTCCGCACGGCCGACCGCACGGGCGTCGAGATGGAGGCGCTGACATCGGTCTCGGTCGCCGCCCTCGCGATCGTCGACATGGTCAAGGCGCTCGACAAGGGCACGTCGATCGAGAACGTGCGCCTCATCGCCAAGACCGGCGGCAAGAGCGGCGACTGGGTGCGGGAGAGCGCCGAGCAGTGACCGGCGCGATCCTGCTGGCGGGTGGCCGCGCGTCGCGTGTCGGCGGAGCCGACAAGACGCTGTTCGCCCTCGCCGGTACGACGCTGCTGCAGCGCGCCGTCGACGCCGTCGCGGGCGCCGACCCGATCACGGTCGTCGGCGACCCGGTGCCCGGTGTCGCGGGCGTCGCGTGGGCGAGGGAAGACCCCCCATTCGGCGGACCCGCCGCCGCCGCCGTCGCCGCACTCGCGACCTGGAGTGAAGACCCCGAGTGGACGTACCTGCTCGCGTGCGATCTGCCCGAAGCCGTCGCCGCGGCATCCCGCCTCGCTGACGCACGCCCCCTGCTGCCCCGCGAGACCGACGGCGTGTGCCTGTCGGCGGCAGACAGTCGCCCGCAGTGGCTCATTGGCCTGTACCGCACGGCGGCTCTCCGCCGCGGTGCCGACGCGCTGCCGAACAAGGGGCAGGATGCCTCGATGCGCGCACTGCTCGATGACGCGGCGATAGCCGTGATCGCAGCCCCCGACCCCGAGACGCAGGACGTGGACACGTGGGAGGATCTCTCCCAGGCCCGCGCCCGACTGGAGGAGACACGATGAGCGACAGCTCCCGCACCCTGCCGCCCGAGGCGCTCGACGAGTGGGCCGCAGCCCTGCGCGAGCGGTTCGGCCTGGCACCCGAAGATCTGCCGATCCCGCTGATCCTCGACCTCGCGCGCGACGTCGCGCACGATGTCGCCCGACCGGCCGCGCCGTTCAGCGCGTTCGTCGCAGGCCTGGTCGCGGGGCGCGCAGGAGGCACTCCCGCCGACGCCGAGGCAGCCGTCGCCGCCGTCGTCGAGCTTGCCGCGCAGTGGGCGCAGCGGTCTGCCGAGGACGCGACCTGATGGCCCGCGTGCGCTATTTCGCCGCCGCGGAGGAGTTCGCCGGCCGCGCCGAAGAGCACCGCGTCGAACCCGATGTCGCGACCTTGCGCCGCGCGCTGACGGCGGAGTACCCTGCGCTCGGGCGCATCCTCACGCGATGCGCCGTGCTCGTCGGCGGCCGCCGCGTCGGCGATGACACGGTGCTGGCAATCGACGCGACCGTCGATGTGCTGCCGCCGTTCGCGGGCGGCTGAGCGGGCGACCCGTTACCCGCCGATGCCCTTCCAGGTCGCGGCGCCGTCGTCGGTGAGCTGACGCTTCCACACCGGAAGCTCGCGCTTGATCGCCTCGATGATCTCGCGACAGATTGTGAACGCCTCATCTCGGTGCGGCGTCGCGACGGCGATCACCACCGCGGCATCTCCGACCTCGAGGCGCCCGATGCGATGGCTCACGGCGACCGCGGCGCGGCGCGTCGAGATCGCGGCGAGGGCGATGTCGTGCAACGTCGCCTCGGCATCGGGGTGGGCGGAGTACTCGAGCGCGACGACGGTGCCCGCAGCCTCCGGGTCGTGATCGCGGACGGTGCCGACGAAGGATGCCACGGCACCCATTGCGCGGTCTTCGACGGCGGCGAGGTGCGCCGCGATGTCGAGTGGGGTGTCGCTGATCCGGGCGATGCGTATCGCGGTCATGAGTGGTCTCCTCCCTGGAGTTGGTCGAGGACGTGCGCCGCGACGGCCAGGATCACGGGCATCCCGTCGGCGACGGCGGCGGGCGACCCGGGCAGGTTGACGACGAGGGCGTCTCCCACGACGCCGGCAAGGCCCCGCGACAGCATGCCGGCAGGCTTCGCGGCGGCGCCGAGCCGGCGCAGCTCTTCCGCGATCCCCGGAACGAGGCGCTCGAGCACGCGCGCCGTGCCTTCGGGAGTCTGATCACGCGGCGACAGGCCCGTGCCACCCGTCGTCACGATCAGGCGTGCCCCTGCGGCGAGCGCCGCCTGCAGCGCACTCTGCACGGCATCCGCCCCGTCCGGCGTGACGACCGGTTCGGCGCACTCGAAGCCCGCATCACGCAGCGCCGCGACCGCGATGGGGCCCGCCGCATCGGCACGGATGCCCGCGGCAGAGCGGTCCGAGACGGTGATGACGGCGGCGGGGGTCGACACATCGCCAGCCTACGCCGCGCCGACCAGGCCCCCTCCGGCCCCGGCACGGGAGAATCCGACGGATAATGAAGCATGCCCCGCCCGATGCACGCCCACCGCGGACTGGCACAAGCCAGCCGCCTCGAGGTCGCGTACCTCGTGATGGAGCGTCCCGGCATCTCGCTCGCCGAGCTCTCCGAAGAGACCGGCCTGCATGCGAACACCCTGCGTGACCACGTGCGCGTGCTGATCGCCGAGGGGATCATCCGCAGCGAGACCGAGCGCCGGCCCACCCGCGGACGCCCGCCGGCCGTGTACTTCCCCGTGCGCGCGACGACCGACAACGAGATGGCGCAGCGCCGCGTCGACGAAGCGAAGCGCCACGGCGACCTGCTACGCCGCATCATGGCATCCGAAGCGCCCGAGCTCGATGAGGATGCCATGCACCAGCTCGACGCGCTCTACGAGCACCTCGACGAGTTGGGGCTCGAACCCGATCTCGACGAGAAGAACCTCGAGGTCGCGCTGTCGCCGTGCCGGTTCCACACGCTCGTCGCCGAGCAAGGGCACGCCGTGTGCCGCGTGCACGAGGGCCTCATCCGCGACGTGCTCGACCGCGCCGAGGGCCCCCTCGAGGTCGACCGCCTGCTCCCCCTGGTGACCGACCACCAGTGCGAGCTGCTGTTGCGCCTGCGCCCCGCTGACGCCTGAAGCGCGCCCCGCGCTTATTTCGCCGGTCGCGCGTCGCGCAGCATGCCGGCCACGACGAGCGCCGCAGCCCCGACGAGCACCAGCAGCCACAGGCCGAGCGCGTACGAGTTCGTCTCGGCGTGGTAGGTCGCACCCATCACGAGCGGCGGGAAGTAGCCACCCAGGCCCCCGGCCGCGGCGACGACACCCGTGACGGCGCCGACCTTGTCGGGCGGGGTGGACGGGCCGACCCACGCGAACACGGCGCCCATGCCGAGGCCCATGGCGAATGCCATCAAGAGGAACACGAACCCGGTGAGCACCCCCTCAGGTGGCTGCTGCCCGACGACGTACGCCGCCGCGACGATCCCGGCGAGAGACACCAGCGAGATGATCTTCGGCCCGAACTTGTCGGCGAGCACACCGCCGATCGGGCGGGCGATGACGGCGACCGCGGCGAACAGCGCCGTGCGCGTGCCGGCGCCGACGGCATCCACGTCGTCCGGATAGATGGTCACCAGGTACTTCGGCAGGTACGTCGAGAACGCGACGAAGCCGCCGAAGACGATCGCGTAGAGGAACGACATCTGCCACGTGACGGCGAGCTTGAGGGCGCCCTTCACCTTCGGCACGAGGGGCTGTCGGCTCGGCTGCCAGGCAGGCGATTCGCGCAGGAAGAACCAGACGAGTGCGGCCATGACGACGAGGACACCGGCGATCAGCAGATGGGTCGGAAAGTAGCCGATGCTCTGCGCGAGGCGCGGCGTGGCGAAGGCCGATACCGCCGTGCCGATCATGCCCATGCCGAAGATGCCGTTCGCGAAGCCGCGCCGCGCGGGCGGGAACCACGCGCTGGAGAAGGGGATGCCGACGGCGAAGATCGTGCCGGCGATGCCGAGCAGAAACCCCGCGACCACGAGCAGCCAGAAGCTGCCGATCGATCCGGCCAGCGCCACGAGCAGCACAGCGGGGACCGCCGCCAACAGGACCCCCGTGAACATCTTCCGCCCGCCGAATCGGTCGGTGAGGGCGCCGACGACGATGCGGCCGAGCGCACCGACGAGGACGGGTGTCGCGAGCATGAGCGAGACCTGCCCCTGGTCGAGGCCCATCTTCTCCGCGTAGATGTTCTGCAGCGGAGCGATGGCCATCCAGGCCCAGAAGCCCGCTGTCGAGGCGAGCGTGGCCAGGATGACCTGGCCGAGCCCGCCCTTCAGGCGGGGATCGGCGGCCGGCGGCGCGGTGGGGACCTTCGTTGTCACGGCGACTCCAATCGTCACGCTCACGGTAGACCCACGAACAGGGCGCGCCACAGAGGTTCACCGTTGAAATTCACGCGGATCGCCGTGCTCCCGTTGTGACCAACCTTCAGTCGGGATTAAATACGGTGAAGCACGCGCTTGCCCCGGGGAGTTCTGTCGATACTGGGGTGACACCGGCAGCCAGGAGGACCGATGACGCCCCACATCCGCACGACTCCCGCGACGGACGGGCCGCTGGCCGACACCCTGCTGACGATGGGCAGGTTCCTGCGCCGCGGCGAGACGAGCCCCGATCTGCGGGCGGTCTTCCTCGAGGGTGGGCGCGGCGGCGACGTCTTCTACCGCGACCGCTGGGCGCACGACAAGGTCGTCCGTTCGACGCACGGCGTGAACTGCACGGGGTCGTGCTCGTGGAAGGTGTACGTCAAGGACGGCATCATCACGTGGGAGACGCAGCAGACCGACTACCCGTCCGTCGGCCCCGACTCGCCCGAGTACGAACCGCGCGGATGCCCCCGCGGCGCCGCGTTCAGTTGGTACACCTACTCCCCCACGCGCGTGCGGTATCCGTACATCCGCGACACGCTCGCCGAGCTGTACCGCGACGCCAAGCGCACGCATCCCGACCCCGTCGACGCGTGGGCCTCGATCGTCGAGGATCCCGAGAAGTCGCGCGCCTACAAGAGCGCCCGCGGCAAGGGCGGCCTGCTGCGCACGACGTGGGACGAGGCGATGGAGATTGCCGCCGCCGCACACGTGTACACCGTCAAGGAGTACGGCCCGGACCGGGTCGCCGGGTTCTCGCCGATCCCCGCGATGTCGATGGTCAGCCACGGTGCCGGGGCCCGGTTCCTGAACCTCGTCGGCGGCACGATCCTGTCCTTCTACGACTGGTACGCCGACCTCCCCGTCGCGAGCCCGCAGGTGTTCGGCGACCAGACCGACGTCCCCGAGTCCGCCGACTGGTGGAACGCCGGGTACCTCATGATGTGGGGCTCGAACGTACCCGTCACGCGCACGCCCGACGCGCACTTCATGGCCGAGGCGCGCTACCGCGGCCAGAAGGTGGTCACGGTCTCACCCGACTACACCGACAACACGAAGTTCGCCGACGAGTGGGTCGCACCGCACCCGGGCACCGACGCCGCGCTCGCGATGGCGATGGGTCACGTCATCCTCACGGAGTTCTTCGTGCAGCGCCGCACCGCGCCCTTCGAGGACTATATGCGCCGCTTCAGCGACGCGCCCTACCTCGTCGCGCTCGAGGAGCACCCGTCGGGTCTGGTCCCCGGCAAGTTCCTCACCGCGAGCGACCTGGGCGGCGAGGATGCCGCCGTCCCGCGTGCCGACTTCAAGACCGTCCTGCTCGATCAGAACGGCACCCCCGTCGTTCCGAACGGGTCGCTCGGCCACCGCTTCACGCCCGAGGACGAGGGGCGGTGGAACCTCGACCTCGAGGGCGTCGTGCCGCCCCTGTCGCTGCTCGACCTCGACGACACGACCGAATCGGTCGAGATCGTCCTCCCCCGCTTCGACGTCACGCCCGGCGGCGAGGACGAGGCGCACGCCGGCGGGACGGGCACCGTCACCCGCGGCGTGCCCGTGCGCCGCGTCGCCGGCCGCCTCGTCACGACCGTGTTCGACCTGCTGCTCGCGCAGTACGGCGTCGCGCGCGACGGACTGCCGGGCCAGTGGCCGACCGGCTACGACGACCCGACCACGCCCGGCACGCCCGCGTGGCAGGAAGAGCTCACGAACGTGCCCGCGGCGCAGGCCGCGCGCATCGGCCGCGAGTTCGCCGACAACGCCGAGCGCTCGGGCGGCCGCTCGATGATCCTCATGGGAGCGGGCACCAACCACTGGTTCCACTCCGACACGATCTATCGCACGTTCCTGGCGCTGACGACGATGACCGGATGCCAGGGCGTCAACGGCGGCGGCTGGGCGCACTACGTGGGGCAGGAGAAGGTGCGCCCCATCACCGGCTACTCGCAGTACGCGACGGCCGCCGACTGGAACCGCCCGCCCCGGCAGAACATCGGCACGGCGTTCTGGTACCTCGCGAGTGACCAATGGCGCTACGACGGCCTGCCGGCATCCGCCCTGGCCTCTCCGCTCGCCCGCGGCCAGTTCGAGGACCGGACGACGGCGGACTGCCTCGTCGAGTCGGTCAAGCGGGGATGGATGCCTGCCTACCCGACCTTCTCGCGCAACCCGCTCGACCTGTGCGACGAGGCCGAGGCGGCCGGCAAAGAGCCCGCCGCGCACATCGTCGACTCCCTCACCGACGGGTCGCTGCACTACGCGGTCGAAGACCCCGACGCCCCGGAGAACTTCCCGCGCGTCATCTCCATCTGGCGAGCCAACGTGCTGGGCTCGTCGGGCAAGGGCAACGAGTACTTCCTCAAGCACCTGCTCGGCACCGACTCGGCCGTCCGCGCGCCCGAGTCGCCCGAGGGGTCGCGCCCGCGGGACATGGTGTGGCACGAGAACGCACCCGAAGGCAAGCTCGACCTGCTGATGACGGCGGACTTCCGCATGACCTCGACGACGCTGTTCAGCGACCTCGTGCTGCCGGCGGCGACCTGGTACGAGAAGTACGACCTGTCCTCGACCGACATGCACCCCTTCATCCACGCGTTCACGCCGGCGATCAACCCGCCGTGGCAGACGCGCACCGACTTCGATCTGTTCGGGGCGCTCGCCGAGAAATTCAGCGAGTACGCGGCGGTGCACCTGGGCGTCCGCAAGGACGTCGTGGCCTCGCCGCTACAGCACGACACCCCCGACGTCATGGCGACCCCGCACGGCACCGTCCCCGAGGACGCGCCGCTCGTACCGGGCGTGACGATGGCCAAGCTCATCGTCGTCGAACGCGACTACCCCAACCTCTACGAGAGGTGGAAGTCCCTCGGCCCGCTGACGGCCAAGCTCGGCATGACGACGAAGGCGATCACGTACCACCCCGACCGCGAGATCGAGCAGCTGAAGCAGAAGAACGGCGTCGTGCAGTCGGGCCCGTACACCGGCAGCGTGCTGCTGGACACCGACAAGAAGGCGTGCGAGATGATCCTCGCCTTCTCGGGGACGAGCAACGGCCGCCTCGCCGTGCAGGGCTTCCGCGAACTGGAGAAGAAGACGGGCCAGCGCATCGCGCAGCTCGCCGAAGACCACGAGGGCTCGCACATCACCTTCCAGGACGTTCAGGTGCAGCCGCGCAGCGTCATCACCTCGCCGGAGTGGTCGGGCTCCGAGCACGGCGGCCGTCGCTACACCGCGTTCGCGATCAACGTCGAGCACCTGAAGCCGTGGCACACCCTGACCGGCCGCCAGCACTTCTACCTCGACCACGACTGGATGAGCGAGCTCGGCGAGAGCCTGCCCGTGTTCCGACCGCCGCTGGACATGCACCGCCTCTTCGACTCCGAGAAGGTCGGCACGACCAAGCGCATCGCGGGGCCGGGCGCCGCCGGGCAGACCGAGGTGACGGTGCGCTACCTGACGCCCCACTCGAAGTGGTCGATCCACTCCGAGTACCAGGACAACCTGTTCATGCTGTCGCTGAGCCGCGGCGGCCCCACGATCTGGATGAGCACGCAGGATGCCGCGAAGATCGGCGTCCGCGACAACGAGTGGATCGAGTCGTACAACCGCAACGGCGTCGTCGTCGCCCGCGCGATCGTCTCGCACCGCATGCCCGAGGGAACGGTGTACATGTACCACGCGAAGGACCGCACGGTAGATGTGCCGATCGCCGAGACCAGCGGCCTGCGCGGCGGCATCCACAACTCGCTCACCCGCATCCTGCTGAAACCGAGCCATCTGATCGGCGGCTACGCGCAGCTCGCATGGGCGTTCAACTACCTGGGTCCGACCGGCAACCAGCGCGACGAGATCACGCAGATCCGCCGCCGCAGCCAGGAGGTGGAGTACTGATGAAGGTCATGGCTCAGATGTCGATGATCATGAATCTCGACAAGTGCATCGGATGCCACACGTGCTCGGTCACGTGCAAGCAGGCGTGGACGAACCGCACCGGCGTCGAGTACGTCTGGTTCAACAACGTCGAGACGCGCCCCGGCGTGGGCTACCCCCGCACGTACGAGGACCAGGAGAAGTGGGGCGGCGGCTGGGTGCGCACCAAGCGCGGCCGCCTGAAGCTGCGCAGCGGTGGCCGGCTGTCGAAGCTCGCGCGCATCTTCTCGAACCCGAAGCTGCCCGAGATCCACGACTACTACGAGCCGTGGACCTACGACTACGACATGCTGCTCAACGCCCCGAAGGGGCAGCAGACGCCCGTCGCTCGGCCGAAGAGCCTGCTCACCGGCGAGGACATGAAGATCTCGTGGTCGGCCAACTGGGACGACGACCTCGGCGGTTCGCTCGAGACGATGCAGGACGACCCGATCCTCAAGAAGATGAGCGAAGAGGTGAAGGCCGAGTTCGAGAAGGCCTTCATGTTCTACCTGCCGCGCATCTGCGAGCACTGCCTGAACCCCTCGTGCGTCGCCTCGTGCCCGTCGGGCGCGATGTACAAGCGCGCCGAGGACGGCATCGTGCTCGTCGATCAGGACCAGTGCCGCGGCTGGCGCATGTGCGTGTCGGGATGCCCGTACAAGAAGGTCTACTTCAACCACCGCACCGGCAAGGCCGAGAAGTGCACGATGTGCTACCCGCGCATCGAGGTGGGCCTGCCCACCGTGTGCTCGGAGACCTGCGTCGGGCGGCTGCGCTATCTCGGCATCGTGTTGTACGACGCCGACCGGGTGGCGCAGGCGGCGGCCGTCGAGGACGACAAGGCGCTGCTGCAGGCGCAGCGCGACATCATCCTCGACCCGTTCGACCCCGCCGTCATCGAGGCGGCACGCGCGGGCGACATCCCCGAGGACTGGATCGAGGCCGCACAGCACAGCCCGATCTGGAAGCTCATGCAGTACCAGGTCGCCCTGCCGCTGCACCCCGAATACCGCACCATGCCGATGGTCTGGTACATCCCGCCGCTCTCCCCCGTCGTCGACGTCGTGACCGGCTCGGGCAACGACGGCGAGGACGCGCGGACCCTGTTCGCCGCCATCGACAAGCTGCGGATCCCGATCGGCTACCTCGCCGAGCTCTTCACGGCGGGCGACATCGCCCCCGTCGACCTTGCCCTGCGCCGCCTCGCCGCGATGCGCTCGTACATGCGCGGCGTGAACCTCGACGACGAGCGCGACGAGCGCATCGCACGGGCGGTCGGCATGAGCGGCACCGAGGTCGAGGAGATGTACCGGCTGCTCGCGATCGCGAAGTACGAGGAGCGCTACGTCATCCCCTCGGCGCACACGGAGCAGGCTCACGCCCTCGAGGAGATGGCGTGCTCGCTCGACTTCGACGGGGGCCCCGGCATGGGCGGCGCCGGTCCGTTCGGCTCCTCGAGCGGTCCGAGCGTGCCCGTCGCGGTGGAGAACTTCCACATCCTCGCCGACCGGCAGACCGCCGACCGGCCGTCGTCGCCCGGGCGCGTCAACCTGCTCAACTGGGACGGCAACGGCAACGCCGACGGGCTCTTCCCGCCGACCTCGATGACGGCGGTGCGCGAGACCGGCAAGGGCAAGGACAAGAACCAGGGCGCGGGTGAGGGCGGCCCATGAGCTCCGTCCTGCCCCGCGTCACCCCGCGCCGCGCCCTGCCCCCCGAGGTGCCCGCCCTGCGGCTGTCGGCCGTCGACCGCGCCGCCACCCACATGCTCGCGTCGCTCCTGCTCGACTACCCCGATCCCGCGTGGTTCGGGCGCCTGCCCGCCCTGCGTCCGCACATCGACGCGCTGCCGTCCGCGATCTCGGAACCCCTGACATCCTTCGTCGATCAGGCCGAAGCGGCCGGCGAGGCGGAATGGCAGCGGCGCTACGTGGTCACATTCGACCTCAAGCGCAAGTGCAGCCTGTACCTGAGCTACTACGCGACCGGCGACACGCGCCGGCGCGGCGTCGCGCTGGTCACGTTCCTCGAGGCGTACCGGGCGGCGGGGTGGGAGTTCGAGGCCGACGACCTGCCCGACTTCCTGCCGGCGGTGCTGGAGTTCTCGGCCCGCGCCGACGCCGCGACCGCCGATGCTCAGATCGCCGGCGCGCTGCTCGCCTCGCACCGCGAGGGCATCGAGGTACTGCGCGCCGCGCTCGAGGGCATGTCGAGCCCGTGGGCGCTCGTCGTGCGCACCGTCACGCAGTCGCTTCCCCCCATCGACGCCGCGACCCGCGAGCGCTACCTCGACCTCATCAACGAGGGGCCGCCCACCGAGACGGTGGGCCTCAGCTTCCTGGGGCAGCTTCCGCCCTTCCGTCCCGTCTCGCAGGAGGCACCATGACCACGCTGCAGATGATCCTCTGGGTCGCGATCCCGTACGCCTCGATCGCGGTGTTCGTCGTCGGGCACATCTGGCGCTACCGCTACGACAAGTTCGGCTGGACCACCCGGTCGAGCCAGACGTACGAGAACCGGCTGCTGCGCTGGGGGTCGCCGATGTTCGACTTCGGCATCCTCATGGTCATCGCGGGTCACGTCGTCGGACTGTTCATCCCCCGCGAATGGCTGTACGCGATCGGCATCAACGAGGAGATGTACCACATCGGCGCGACCGTGCTCGGGACGTTCGCCGCCGTGCTGACGCTTGCGGGGCTCGCGATCCTGATCTACCGCCGGCGTACCGTCGGCCCCGTGTTCCTCGCGACGACCACGATGGACAAGGTCATGTACGTCTTCCTCGGCGCGACGCTACTGTTCGGCACCGCCGCGACGGTCGTGTACCAGGTGTTCGGCGGCGGATTCCGCTACCGCGAGACGATCTCGCCGTGGATCCGCAGCATCTTCCTGTTCCAACCGCAGGTCGAGCTGATGGCCGAGGTGCCGCTGCTGTTCCAGCTGCACATCCTGACGGCGTTCGCCCTGTTCGCGCTGTGGCCGTTCACGCGCCTCGTCCACGTGTTCTCCGCGCCGGTCGGCTACCTGTTCCGTCCCTACGTCGTGTACCGCTCGCGGGATGCCGAGCGCGGCGCGCGCCCCGCCCGCCGCGGCTGGGACCCGGTGAAGGCCCCCGACCCCGAGCGCCTGCACAAGCTCTAGGTTCTAGATGTACTGACCCAGATCGTTGTTGACGTAGGAGAGACCTCCGGGGTCGAGTTGGAGCTGTCTAAGTTCTTCAGCTCAAACGCACGGAGGTCTCTCTTGTCTCACGCTAATGCCCGGCTGACTCCGGCCGGCCGGTTGATCATGGTTCAGCGCATCCAGTCGGGGCGTGCGGTCGCGCACGTCGCCGCGGAGATGGGGATCTCCCGCACGACCGCGTGGCGGTGGTGGCGCAGGTTCCGGGAGTGCGGCCCGGCGGGCCTGATCGATCGTTCCAGCGTCGCCCGCTCCCACCCTCGCCAGACCAAAGCGTGCGTGGAGGCGAGGGTGCGGATCATGCGGCACCTCACTCGGCGTGGGCCGGTGTTCATCGCTGACAAGCTCGGCTTGCAGGCCTCAACGGTCGGTAGGGTGTTGCGCCGCCACCACGTGCCGTTGCTGCGGGAGCTGGACCCGGTCACGGGGTCCGTGATCCGCGCGACCCGCCGATCCGCGCAGCGTTACGAGCATGATCATCCCGGGTCCCTGATCCACGTTGATGTGAAGAAACTCGGCCGTATCCCCGACGGCGGCGGATGGCGTCTGCATGGCCGCGGGCAACGTCCTGCGCGCAAGCGGGGCCTGGGTTACGACTACGTGCACACCGTCATCGACGACCATTCCCGAGTTGCTTACGCGGAGATCCACGACGACGAGAAAGGCACCACCGCGGCGGGCGTCCTCGACCGCGCGATCGCGTTCTACGCGCGCCTCGGCGTCACAGTCGAACGCGTCATCAGCGACAACGCGTTCGCTTACCGCCACTCGGCCGCGTTCAAGGCCGTGGTCGACGCGCACGGCATCCGACAGCGGTTCATCAAACCGCACTGCCCCTGGACCAACGGGAAAGTCGAACGCCTCAACCGCACCCTCGCCACCGAGTGGGCCTACGCCCGCCCCTGGAGCTCGAACGACGACCGAAAAGCAGGGTTGACGACCTGGCTCGACTACTACAACCTAGACAGGCACCACCTCGGCATCGGAGGCCGCACCCCCATCGACCGAATCAACAACGGTCGAGGTCAGTACATCTAGATCGACGCCGTTAGTGCCCCGCACGAGGCACCAACACCCCCGGAAAATCAAGCCTCAACGATCCTCAACCCGCGAAATCACCCGACGGTGACACGATCCAGGTCAGAGCGCTAGAAACTGGAGCCACTTGCTCAAGGCGCCGTGCCCAGTGTGGATGCCAACTCTAACGCCCCTCATTTGCTTGATCCAGGTGGCTTGTTCGCCGACTGACGTCTCGTGTCGGGAGGCAAGCAGACTCGCACAAGAAGCATCCGGGCAGACACCGCAAGAATCGATGCGACTGCTATCGAGCCCAATGTTCTTACGAGCCAATTCTCGATCATACCCATTAGCGCGAAATTTAGGGAGAACGCACTCACAAGAAAGATCACCAGCTGCGCAATGCGAACTCTGCCGAGCGTGAGAAACTCCTTCCATCTCATCACGGAGCCTCAATCAATAGCGCGATACGACCAGGAATTGACATCAGACTCTAGTATAGACTCGAAAATACATCACTGGCCCATTCACCTGGGCTACTTTGCGCTGAAGTTCATCGCTTTCGTGCGGAGATGCTCGAAACCCCGATGCCTTCGCCAATTCATCAAGAACCTCCGGCGGGACCAACTGAGATTCCTCGCTGAATCGTCGGGCCGTCGAGCCAGAGATCCAGACAAATTCCGCGTTGTAGCGGTCGCCCGCGGGTGCCCCGTGCGCGATGCGACGCGGTTGTCGGCGACCCACTGCAGCAGCGGCTCCTCCCACTCGGACAGCCATCCGAGCCACGCCGACTGGGCGCGCACGGCGAAGCGCGCACCGAGGTCGGCAACGGCGCCGAAGGGTGCATCGGCGGCGTCGAGCCGGGCGACGAGGTCGGCGGCGATGCGCTCGAGCTCGGGCAGCAGCTGGGCGACGGCGTCGGCATCCATGAACGGGTCGAGCAGGTGGCGCATCTCGGCGTGCGCCGCCCCGTCGAGCCCGTTGGGCACCTGCAGGTGGCGCGAGACGATGCTCGAGAAGGTCTCCGGGTCGTGCGCGAGGCGGACGACTTCAGCATGGTCGCCGATGACGAGGCGGCCCTTCTGATCGAGATGCACGCGGTCAGTCGTCGACATGGAAGATGCCCTTCGCGCCCTTCTCGGCGTCGCTCATGATGTGGGTGACGAACGGGTAGTCGCCGGCCTCGGGGAAGGTCAGCTCGACGAAGCCGCCCTGCGCGGGCTGCAGCGCGAGCGCCTGCGCTCCGCCGGGGTCGCCCTGCTGCAGCGTGTACGCGCCCTCGAAGTAGACCGTGTCGAACTGGCCGCCGACGATGTGGAACGACGAGGGCGTGTTGGGCCCGGCATCCAGCACCCACACCCGCACGCGTTCGCCGACCGTCGCGGTGAGCGGCTCGTACGCGTACTGGTTCGCGTAGCCGTTGAAGGTGACGAGGTCGGGCGTCTGCGCCGCGATCTTGTCGGCATCGGCCGTGTCACCCTGCGCACCGAGATACAACTCGCCCTGCACGAGCACGTACTCCACGTCGACGGGCGCCAGGTCGGGCGGATCGATGATGACCGCGCCGAACATTCCGTTTGCGATATGCATCGACATGGGCATGGTCGAGCAGTGATACATCCAGATTCCGGCGCGCGTCGCGGTGAACGTGTAGGTGAGCGTCTCGCCGGGCTGGATCGTCCGCATCGGCTCATTGGGCGCGAGCGACCCGGCATGGAAGTCGATCGAGTGGCCGATCGTGCCGTCGTTGACGAGGGTGATGATGAACGTGTCACCGATCTTGCCGCGCAGCACCGGACCAGGAGCGGTGCCTCCGAACGTCCACCGGGTCTGGCCGACACCGGGCGCGACGTCTTCGACGACCTCTTCCACTTTGAGCGTGATGCGGTGCACGGCGTCGGCGGATGCCGGGGCCAGCGCGGCAGGCCACCGCGTGAAGCCGTCCGCGGGCGTCGCCTCGAGGTCGATGTCGTCGGCAGCAGACGCCGCCGAGGCATCCGACGATCCTGACCCGTGGCCTGCGTGATCACCGCTCGCGGTGCCGCCATCGCCTGTGCCACCGGCCGGCGCGCCTGTCACGACGACGGTGAGCTCCATCCCCATCTGCCGGTGCCCTGCGATCGAGCACCAGCCGTCGAGGTCGGCGCCGATGAGGCCGACGTCGATCGTCTCGCTCTCGCCCGGGGCGAGCCGCTGCGTGCGCACGCCGTTGGCGAAGGTGAGGTCGTGCACGTCGGTGCCGGTGTTGTGGAACGTTACGACGAGGTCGTCGCCGTACGGCACCTCGATCTCGGCGGGCGTGAACCGCATGCCCGACACCTCGACCGTGATCTCGGTGACCTCGCCGGATGCCGTGACGTCGCCCCCGGCTGCCGTTGAGATGCCGACGGCGGCGGGGTCAGCGGCGACTCCCCCGGCGACGCACAGCGCGAGCACCGTGAAGGCGGCCGCGACCATGCCGACACGGCGCGGGGGCGCCGTGGGAGCGGCCGCGACGGGGACTCCGAGGCCGACCCGCCCGCTGCGGTCGGGGCTGTCGCCCTCGGCACGGCGCACGCGGCGCCCCACGACGATCGCGCGGATCGCGAGGACCAGGAACGCGATGACGACCCCGGCCGCCACGAACGACAGCAGCACGCGCGCGACCGACGGCATCGGCAGCAGGTACAGTACGATCGCACCGTTGAACGCCGTGACGCGGAACGCGGCGCCGCGATCGAGCACCTCGGCACCCGCTTTGGCGGCGGCGGGGCTGCCGAGCGCGACGACAGGCAGCAGATAGCTCATCGCTCCGGTCAGCAACTGCACCGCGAACCCGGCGACGAGGGGACCGAGCACCATGAGGTAGCTCTCGCGCAGCGTCACCCAGTCGGGACTGAGCGCGGCGATCACCGCAAGGCATACCGCCGCGACGACGACCCAGCCGTACGCGGCCGCGAGACTCCAGCCGGCGAAGGTGCCCGGCGGCATGCTACGCGCCTGCCGCCAGCCCTCGATGCCGATGCGGGCCGCCCCGACGATCCACATCGCCATGCCCAGGGTCACGAGCAGGCGCAGGTCGAGGAGGGGTCCGGATGCCGCGACGACGAGCCCCGCGATGAGCACGGGCAGGGCGAATCGTGCCCCGACATCCGCCGTGTCTGCCATACGCGCGTGCAGCACGGTCGGGAACAGCAGCACGAGCGTGCCGAGTGCGGTCAGGCCGATCCAGCCGTAGGCGTTGAGCACGAGGTGCGCCGTCACGAGCCGGTCGGTGAGGTCGGGGTCGCCCGCGGCGCTCATCGTGGCGCCGATCGCGATGCCGCCGAGGAACACGACGGCCGCCGCGACGTAGTACCGCACGAGCGGCCCGAACCGCGACGGCAGCGCACGGCGCAATTGCAGGAACAGCACGACGGCGTGCACGAGGATCGCGGCGGCGACGACCGACGCGCCGACGATCACGAGCGGGACGGATGCGGCGAGCACGCCCGCCACGACAAGGCCCGCGCCGACCGTATGCAGGCCCAATCGGATGCCGAGTCCGGCACGGCCCGCCGGCGCCTCACGCCGCAGCAGCGTGTCGGAGAAATGCTGCGACCAGATGAGGATCGCCGCCGTCACGGCGCCCAGCAGCGGCACGTGCACCATGAGCCACATCGGCTGCGACACGAATCGGTGGATCGTCACGGCGACGACCGTCAGCACGATCCACGTGAGCACGACCGCGTTGGTCAGCAGATACCAGTTACGCCGGGACACGACCGCGGCTCCTTTCCCGTGTGGGGGCAGTGCGGGCGGCGCGGCCGGCCCGCAGCGAGACGACAACGACCGTCACGCCGAACCCGAGGATCGCGACGGCGGCGCCGACGCCACCCGCCTGCAGCCCGAGGGTCAGTCCCCACGCGTCGCCGACGACGACGCGCACGAGCAGTGACAGTTGCAGGAGGGCGACCGGCACGTACAGCGCGACGTGGTACGGGATCCGCACGCCAAGGACGGCCGGGAGGATGACGGGCGCGTGCGCCATGATCATCGTGATCACGAACCCGAGGAAGACCGCGTGCGTCGTGGCGTCGTAGATGACTCCTTCGGTGCGCGCGCCGCCCAGCAACCACCCGGCACCCGCGACAGCGAGCCACGCGTAGCCCGCGAGCAGGCATACCGCGACGTACCGCGGCAGCCCCGGCATCCGCACCGTCGCACGGGCGACGTCGTACCGCAGCAGCCACGCGACGACGCCCAGCAACAGGATGCCTGCCACCGGCACCGCGACCACGGGGGTCGTGAGACTCAGGATGGCGACCGCCGACAGCGCGAGCGACAAGGCGAACAAGAGGCGTTCGGCGCGGATGCCGGGAGCCGCGATGCGGGCGAGCTCGAGCCGCTCGCCCGTGATCGTGAGGATGAGGAAGACCGCAAGCAGCGGCACGAGCCGCGGAGCGGGAACGCCGGCGCACCACACGACCGCCGCGACGAGCCCCGTCACGGCGCCGAGTCCCTGGATCGCGGTCGCCGTCATCGGCTGGCGCGCCCAGATCGCGCGGTACTGCAGCGCATGCACCGCCATACCGACGGCGATCGCGGCCTGGCCGGCGATGACCGGCACCGGCGTGAGCGCGAGGATCGTACCCGCCGCGAGCAGTGCGGGCGCGGCATAGGCCCACGCCGCGCGAAGCGCGACGGCGCGTTCGAGGCTGATGAGAGTGCCGACGAACCCGAACACCATGAGCGCCGAGTGCAGTTCGGGCAGCCGCGCGCTGACGATCGGCAGCGCGACGCCCATGAGCAGCAGCCCCGCGACGAGGCCCAGCACGAGCAACCCCGCGGCGGGGATCACCAGCAGCAGGCGCGGCCAGGTGCGGCGGCGCGCGGAGGTGTCCATACTCCGACGCTAGGCCCCCGCGCGCGGCGATGGGGCGGGGATGACCGTGGTTATCTCCGGCGGCTACCTGGCACGGCCGCGGCGGCTACCTCTGGCGTCGACAGGTCCCGCGCGAACGCGACGACGTCGTCGTGCGAGGGGATGCGAGTGAACCCGAGCCGCGGGTAGAAGGCAATCGCGCCGGTGTTGCGCACGTCGGCCGCCAGGTGCAGGCCGTTCACCCCGCGCCCCCGCAGCACCGCGATCGCCGCCGTCGAGGCGGCCGTCGTCGGTCAGGGCGACCAATGCGAGATCGGGATGCCGCGCCACATACGGCAAGACGAACACGGCCGCCCACAGGTCGTTGTCGACGAGGATGCCGGTGGCACCCGCCCCGGCATCCGCCGTCTTCAGGCAGACCTCGGCGAGCGCCGCTTCGTCCCCCGCGCCGTCCCCTCCTCGCCCCGCTCTGCCGGGCCCCCTCCGTCCGCGAGACTGCGTTTCTGCACCGAGACTGCGTTTCTGCACCGAGACTGCGTGTCCGCAGTCTCGGCGCCAAACCGCAGTCTCGCGGATAAGGGTGGGTGCGCCCGGCGGCGCGCACGCCGCCCACGCAGGGCGCGGGTCAGCGCCGGCCGGTGCCGAACACCCCGCGGATGACCGAGTTCAGGATCGTCTGGGTCGACTTGGAGTTCAGGATCTTGTCGAGCGGCGAGACATCCGCCTTGCGCGTCGTGCGCGTCGTGCGGCTCTTGGCGGTACCGCCGGTTGCCTTCATGAGGCGGTCGTACTCGCGCTGGCGCTCCTTCTCGGCGGCCGCGTCGGCCTTCGCGATCGCGGCCTGCTGTTTCGCGAGTTCCTTGTCGGCGGCAGCCTTGGCCTTGGCGGCTTCCGCCGCGGCATCGGCTTCGGCGGCGGCGTTCATCTTCGCGGTGAGGATCTCGCGCGCCGACTCGCGGTCGATGGGCGTGCCGTACTTCGCCAGCAGCGGCGACGCCTTCACTGCGCGTTCGATGTCGGGGTCGGGCGTCGGCGACATGAGCCCCTGCGGAGCGCGCAGCCGCGTCCACGCGACGGGCGTCGGCGCGCCCTTCTCGCTCATGACGGTGACGATCGCCTCACCGGTGCCGAGCTCCTGCAGCACGCGCTCGAGGTCGTACCCGCTCTTGGGGTAGGTGCCGACGGTCGCACGCAGCGCCTTCGCGTCGTCGGGCGTGAAGGCGCGGAGCGCGTGCTGCACGCGCGAGCCCAGCTGCCCGAGCACGTCGGACGGCACGTCCTTCGGCGTCTGCGTGACGAAGAACACGCCCACACCCTTCGAACGGATCAGGCGCACGGTCTGCGTGATCGCCGCGAGGAAGTCCTTCGAGGCATCCTTGAACAGCAGATGCGCCTCGTCGAAGAAGAACACAAGTTTCGGCTTGTCGAGATCGCCGACCTCGGGCAGCAGCTCGTAGAGCTCGGCGAGCAGGTACATGAGGAACGTCGAGAACAGCGTCGGCTTGTCGGCGACGCCCGGCACCTCGAGCAGCGAGATGACGCCGCGCCCGTCGGGGGCGGTGCGCAGGAAGTCGTGCACGTCGAACTCGGGCTCGCCGAAGAACACGTCGGCGCCGTCGTCGGCGAAGGTGATGAGCTCACGCAGGATCACCCCGGCCGTCGCGGACGACAGCCCGCCGAGCTCCTTCAGCTCACCCTTGCCCTCGTCGCTCGTGAGGTAGCTGAGCACGGCGCGCAGGTCGGAGAGGTCGACGAGGGCGAGACCGTTCTCGTCGGCGTAGTGGAACACGAGGCCGAGGCTCGACTCCTGCGTCGCGTTGAGCCCGAGCACCTTGCTCAGCAGCAGCGGCCCGAACCCCGACACGGTCGCGCGCACCGGCACGCCCTTGCCGATGCCGCCGAGGGCGAAGTACTCGGTGACGGATGCCTCGGGCTTCCAGTCCTGCCCGATCGCCTGCGTGCGGGCGAGGAGCTTCTCGTTCGACTCCCCCGGCGTCGCGACGCCCGACAGGTCGCCCTTCATGTCGGCGGCGAACACGGGCACGCCCTTCGCGGCGAGCTGCTCGGCGAGGCCCTGCAGCGTACGCGTCTTGCCCGTGCCGGTGGCGCCGGCGACGAGCCCGTGCCGGTTCATCATGCCGAGCGGGATGCGGATCTGCGCGGTCGGCACCGGGTCGCCGTTCATCAGCGCACCGAGGTCGAGCGTCTCGCCGTCGAACGCGTACCCCGCCGTGATCGCGGCGACCTCGTCGGCGTCGAGGGGGCCGGATACCGCGTCGGCGGCGGCCGGTGCGGGCTCGGGAGCGGGTTCGGCAGGCGCCGGCGCCGCGTCGGCGGGCTCCGCGGGTGAATCCGCGGCATCCGCGGCATCGGCGGCGGCGCGGGCGGCGGCGAGCGCCGCCTTCGCCTGAGCGAGCTTGAGGGCGGCCTCGGCCGCTTCTGCTTCGGCCTGCAGTCGGGCCAGTTCCGCGTCGTCGGCAGCGTTCATGGCGCTCAGCCTAGCGATCCGGGCGACGGGCCTCACGGTCGAGAGCGGGCGTGAAGAACGCCGCGACCACGAGCGCCGCGCCGAGCCCGGCGAGCGTGCCGCCGACGGTGTCGGTAAACCAGTGCGCGTGCACGCCGGTGCGGCTGAACGCCATCGCGAACACCCACGCGGCTCCGACGATCGCGACCCACAGCCGCGGCACGATCACGACCGCGATGACCGCCAGGGTCGCCGCGTTGGCCGTGTGCCCCGAGGGGTACGAGCCATGGTCGGAGACGACGATCATGTCCTCGGGGCGCGCGCGGCCGAACATCGCCTTCAGCACCTGCACGATCAGGGCGCTGCCGGCCGAGGCGCACAGCGCGAACAACGCGCCCCACGGGCGCCGTAGGGCGAGCAGGATCGCCGCCGTGCCCAGCGGCACGACGAAGGTCGCGAACCAGCCGCCGCCGAGGAAGTTCAGCACGAGCGCGAGCGGCCGGAGGAAGGAGAACACGTCGACGAACGAGTTCCACCAGTCGTCGATGTCGATGTCGACCTCGAGGGTGATCTGAATGCCGAGGCCGATCGCCAGCACGATCAGCACGACCCCGATCACCAGGCGCTGCAGTCCCGTCGTCTCGACCTCGTCGTCCACCGGTGCGCTCATCGACCCATTGTGGCAGGCGTGGCGCGAACCCCCGCGCCGCGGACACTCATGGCGCGAGCCGCTGCACGGTGCGCGGGCGGACGATCAGCCACAACGACAGGCATCCGATCACGGCGCAGCCGACCATGACCGAAGCCATCGTCGTAGCGGTGATGCCGGCGTCGCGGGCGATCCAGCCGACGATCGGCGAGATGAGCCCGGCGACGCCGAAGTTGGAGGCGCCGATGATGGATGCCGCGGTGCCGGCGGCCTTGCCGTGCCGGTCGAGCGCCAGCACCTGCACGCACGGGAAGGTGAAGCCGCATGCGGTCATGAAGACGAACAGGGCGGCCATCGTCGGCCAGAGGCCGAGCCCCAGCTGATCGAACACGATGATCGCGGCCGAGGCGAGGACGAGCGTGGCGGTCGAGAACGCGAGCACCCACTGCGGCCCGAAGCGGGCGGCGAGCCGCGACGCGGTCTGCACGCCGAGCACCACGCCGAGCGAGTTGACCGCGAACAGCATCCCGTACTGCTGCGCGTCGAAGCCGTACCCCTCCTGGAAGAGGAACGACGAGGAGGACAGGTAGGAGAAGAGGCCGGAGAAGGTCATACCGCCGATGATCAGCACGCCGATGAACACCCGGTCGCTGAAGACGCTGCGGTAGCGCTGCAGCACCGTCGCGCCGCCGTTCGCGCCGCGGCGGGCCTTGGGCAGCGTCTCGGGCACGAGCGCGATCGCCGAGACGAGCATGACGGCGCCGTACACGGCGAGCACGACGAAGATGCCGCGCCAGGGCATGACCGCGAGAAGCGCCGAGCCGATGAGCGGCGCGATGACGGGCGCGACGCCCGAGACGAGGGCGAGCCGGCTCAGCATCACCACGAGGCGACGGCCGCCGAACAGGTCGCGCACGATCGCCATGGCGACGACGCCGCCGGCGGCTGCGCCCATGCCCATCAGCACGCGGGCGATGGCGAGGAGCGTGAGATCGGGGGCGAGCGCCGCGCCGATGCTCGCGATCACGTGCAGTGCGGTCACCGCGAGCAGCGGCCGGCGACGGCCGACCTTGTCGCTCAGCGGGCCGACGATGAGCTGGCCGAGCGCGAAGCCGATCATCGTGCCGGTGAGGGTGAGCTGGATCGCCGCAGCCGTCGTCTGGAAGTCCTGCTGCAGCACCGGGAACGCGGGCAGGTACAGATCGATCGTGAAGGGGCCGAGCGCCGTGAGCGCGCCGAGCAGGATGATGTAGACGACCCGGCGGCCGGTGCCGATGGCGTCGCCCGGGTGCAGCACGATCGGCGCCGTCGCGGGGTTCGCGCCGAGCGTGCGGATCGCGCCGGTCTGGGCAGCGGGCGTGGAGGAGGTGGAGGGCGAAGCGGTGTCGCGAACGGGGTCCCGTCGTTCGAAACGATTCGGCAAAACCCGTCCATCGTATCGCTCCCAGCCTTCTCCCCGGCCGGGGTCGTATCCGAGCACATAGAATCGTGCTGTCCTCCCGCTCCGCGGGCTGCACCCGAGCCGAGATCACGCACATGACCCCGACCTCCTCCGGCAAGCGTCAGAGCGGCAACCCCGCCACGCAGGCCGCGATCGACCTCACCGTCAAGCAGCAGCGCGAGCAGCAGAAGCAGCAGAAGCTCGCCGAATACGAGCGTCAGCTCGCCCGGCGCCGCCGCGGCCGCCTCACCTGGTGGATCGTCGGCTCCGCCGCCGGCCTCGTCGTGATCGCGCTGATCGCGGCATCCATCATCTTCACGCCGAAGCCCGCGACCTACGACGCCGGCGGCACAGGCGCCGAGATCGAGGGCGTCGAGACGTTCACGAACGAGACTCAGCACGTCGAGGGCACCGTCGACTACCCGCAGAACCCGCCCGCGGGCGGCCCGCACAACCAGTACTGGCTGAACTGCGGCGTCTACGACCAGCCGCAGCAGAACGAGAACGCGGTGCACTCGCTCGAGCACGGCGCCGTCTGGGTCACCTACGACGCGTCGCGGGTGAGCGGCGACGAGCTGGCCACCCTGACCTCGCACCTGCCGTCGAGCTACGCGATCCTCTCGCCGTACGAGGGCCTGCCGAGCCCGATCGTGCTGTCCGCGTGGAACGCACAGCTGAAGCTCGACAGCGCCTCCGACCCGCGCATCGGCGAGTTCTTCGAGGAGTACTGGCGCAGCCAGAACGTGCCCGAGCCCGGCGCCGCGTGCACCGGCGCCATCGACGGGCCCGGCAAGACGTCGTGACCTCGGCGCCCGGGGCCGCGCCCGCAGAACGCACCGGCCGCAGCCTGCCGCCGTGGTGGGCGGTGCTGCTCGTGGCGATCGCCGTGGCGGGGGTCGCCTTCGCAATCGGCCGGTTCACGACGTTCGCCGCCGCCCCGGCCACGCCCGGCACCGACTCGCCCGAGGCGGGGTTCGCCCGCGACATGCAGGTGCACCACGGCCAGGCGGTCGAGATGGCGATGGACATCTACCGCACCACCGAGAACGACGACGTGCGGGTGCTGGCCTACGACATCGCGACCACCCAGTCGGCGCAGAAGGGCGAGTTCTACGACTGGCTCGTGAAGTGGAACCTGCCCCAGCGCGGCGCCCCACTCATGTCCTGGATGCAGGGGTGGACGGATGCCTCGGGCTCCGATCACGAGCACGGCGGCGGGTCCGCGCCGGCATCCGAGGCCGAGCTCATGACCCAGATGGGGATGGCGAGCGCCGCCGACCTCGCCCAGCTGCGCGCCGAGTCGGGCACCGCCGCCGACTGCACGTTCCTGCGGCTGATGATCCGCCACCACGAGGGCGCGGTGCCGATGGCGGAGGCCCTCCTCGACCTCGGCAGCGAGCCGCGCACGCTGCAGGTCGCCGAATCGATCCGCGCCACCCAGTCGGCCGAGATCGACCTGATGACGAGCCTGCGCGCGGGCCTCGCCTGCACCGACTGACGCGCCGCCCTCGCACCGGCGCCGCCCTCACCCGGCGTGCAGCCCTCACCCGGGGCCACCCTCACCCGGCGTGCAGCACCGGGCGGGGGCGCCCACAGCGCGATGAGCACGAGCAGGTAGACCACGATCTGCGCCGCCGCCCACCAGCTCCACTCCCGCGCGAGGGCGAGGGTCCACGCCTGCAGCACGATCAGCGCGGCGGCGAGGAGCGTGACGAACAGGCGGGACAGTCCGCTCCCCCGCGACAGCCCCGCCGCGGCGGCGACCGAGAGCAGTCCGAACAGGATGATCCCGGCGCCGCCGAGCGAGACGATCACGACGAGGTCGGCGGGCACCTCATAGCGGCTCAGCAGGAACAGCACGCCGAACATCGCGCTCGCGAGCCCGCCGAGGTAGACCGCCACGACCGCGAGGGTCACCGGAACCGGACGGGATACCGCCTGCGGATGCGGCACCGTCGGGTGCGCGGAGGCGTCGACGAGCGTGCGGGCGACGTAGCGGCGCTGCACGAGCCGCACGATCTCGATCAGGCACACCGCCACCAGGCGAGCGGCGGAGGAACCCCGGGGTGTAGCGCTGGGCGTTCGGCATCAGCGCGAGGAAGAACGCGGGGATGCCGATCGTCAGCCCGTCGGTGATAGACAGCTGCCGCGGCAGGAACGGGAACTCCAGCACCAGGATTCCGAAGAGCACCGCCAGAAGCGTCGCGTAGACGGTCTTGGTGAGGAAGAGCATCGAGATGCGTTCGATGTTCGCGATCACCTGAGATGATGCGGATGCCGACGCCCTGCTCGCGGAAGTACTCGAGGGTCTGCGCGGCATCGCTGCGCCCCTTCTCACGGAACGTGAGCACCGCGACGGCCAACAGCCCCGCGGGGAGCTCTTCCGCGTCGGCGCTCTGGTCGGTCAGCGAGTGCGCGCTGAACCCGAGCACGAGCGTGCGCCGTCCGCTCGACGCGCGCTCGATCACGGCCGCGCCGAGAGGGTCGGCCTCGTCGCCGGCGGGCGCGCCGAAGACCATCTCCGGCGCCCCGAGCACCCACGTGCCCGGCGCGTCGTCGAACGACACCGCGCTCCACTTGCGCGCCGACGAGAACGCGATCGTCAGCGCCGCGCGACGCGGCGGCTCATCCCCGAAGGGCGCGGCGAGCGTGCGGGCGGTGGCGTTGGCATCCGGTGCCGTGCCGTACCAGCCGAGCGTGCGCTGCCAGCCCGGTGCCTGAGCCAGGACGAACGCGTCGCCGTAGACGATGTCGCCCTCGGTGAGGGTGCCCGTCTTGTCGAGGCAGACGACGTCGACCCGGGCGAGCCCCTCGACGGCGGGCAGTTCGTTGACGAGCACCTGCCGCGAGGCGAGGCGCGCGGCGCCGACGGCGAAGGCGATGGATGTCATGAGCGCGAGCCCGTGCGGGATCATCGCCGTCACCGACGCGATCGTCGCGGTCGGCGCGTCGACCCACGCGCCGGTCCGGCACGCCTGCCGCCACCCGCCGAGGACCTGCATCTGGGCGTTGAGGACGAGGAGCCCCACGGGACCGATCGCCCAGCCCACCCAGCCGAGCACGCGGTTGATCGAGTCGCGGAGCTCCGACCCGACGAGCGAGAACCGCTTCGCCTCGCCGGCGAACGCGTTGGCGTAGGCATCCGCGCCCACGACCTGCGCGTCGGCGGGCAGCTGGTCGCCCGCGCGCAGGACGAGGACGTCTCCGAGCACGACGTCGCCGGGCGGGATCTCGGCCTCCGCCCCGTCGCGACGCACACGCGCCGTCGAGGCGTTCAGCAGGGCCAGCTTGTCGAGGGCGGCCTTCGCTCGGAACTCCTGCAGCGAGCCGATGAGCGCGTTGCCGATCGCGGCGAAGCCGAACAGGGCGTCCTGCCAGCGGCCGATGACGAACAGCACGCCGAAGCAGGCGAAGACGATCCCGTTGAACAGCTAGACGTTCGCGCGGATGATGCTCCACGCGCTGCGGCTCGTCTCGGCCCGATACGCGTTGCCCTGCCCCGCGACGGCGCGGCGCGCGGCCTCGGCGCCCGTCAGCCCGACGACGGGGTCGACGGGCGCCTCGAGGCTCGGCATCAGCCCTTCGTCGCCCCCGCGAGGAGGCCGCGCACGAAGAAGCGCTGCAGCAGGAAGAACACGATCAGCGGCACGAGGATCGAGATGAACGTGCCTGCCGCCTGCAAGAACCACTGGTCGCCCCACGTGCCCGACAGGGAGTTGAGCGACTGGGTGATCGGCAGCGACGTCGACGGGGCGAAGATCGTCGCCACGAGCAGGTCGTTCCACACCCAGATGAACTCCAGCACCGCGAACGAGGCGAGGGCGGGCGCGGCCAGCGGCAGGATCATCCGCAGGAAGATCTGCCCGTGTCCGGCGCCGTCGACCCGCGCCGCCTCGATGACCTCGCTCGGGATCTCGGCGATGAAGTTGTGCAGGAGGAACACCGCCAGCGGCAGCGCGAAGATCACGTGCGCGATCCACACCGTCGCGAAGCTGTGCTCGAGACCGCGCAGCTCGAGCGGCGGGAACACGGTGACCTCGCCGATCGACAGGCCGCGGGAGAAGAGGCTCAGCAGCGGCACGAGCGCCATCTGCAGCGGCACGATCTGCAGCGCGAACACCGCGATGAACGCGATGTTGCGCCCGGGGAAGTCGATCCACGCGAACGCGTAGGCGAGCATCGCGGCGATCGCGAGGGCGAAGAAGACGACCGGGATCGTGATCGCGAGCGAGTTGATGAACGACTGCCCGAGGGTGAGAGCCGTACCGCCCGAGGTGAGCGCCTTCTGGTAGTTCTCGAGCGTGAACGACGGGTCGGTGAACACCGTCCACCAGCCTGTGCTCTGCACGTCGGAACCGGGACGGAACGACGTGACGAACAGGCCGAAGGTCGGGATCGTCCAGAAGAACGCGATGATGAGCGCCGCGATGGTCGCGCCCTTGGAGGTGAGGCGCTTGCGCGCCATCGCCTCGTGCTTGCGCGTGTCGCGCGCGACCTGGCGCGCGGAGCGACCGTCGAAGGTCGGTCCGGGTGCTTCGATGACATCCACTCCGGTGCTCATCGGATCTCCCTCTGCTTGCGGATCTGGATGATGTTGAAGACGATCAGCGGCGTCACGAAGATGAACAGCACCACGGCGAGCGCCGCCGAGTGTCCGTAGCTCTGGAACCGCTGCTGCTGGTTGACCATCTCGAAGGCGAGCACCGAGGTGTTCGCCCGGCCGCCGGTCATCACCGCGACGATGTCGTAGATCTTCAGCGACGCGATGGCGATGGTGGTGACGACCACGACGATCGACGAGCGGATGCCCGGGACGGTGACGTTGCGGAATCTCTCCCACGCGTTCGCACCGTCGAGCTCTGCCGCCTCGATCTGCTCGGCCGGCACCGCCTTGATCGCGGCGGAGAGGATCACCATCGCGAGGCCGGTCTGGCTCCAGATGAAGACGACCATGAGCAGGAAGCTGTTCACGAGCGGCGTGACGCTCAGCCAGGCGACCGGGTCGCCGCCGAAGGCGGTGACGATCGCGTTCAGGATGCCCAGCTGGTCGCCCTGCCGGTAGTCGTAGACGAACTTCCAGATGATGCCGGCGCCGACGAACGAGATCGCGAAGGGCATGAAGATCAGCACCTTCAGGAACTTCTCACCGCGCGCCCGGTCGATGAACGCCGCGTAGGCGAGCCCCACGACCGTCGCGATCGTCGGGCACACGAGCACCCAGATCAGCGTGTTGACGACCGACCAGAGACCCTCGGGCTGGGTGAAGACCCAGACGTAGTTCTCCATGCCGACGAACTGGTCGCCGGTCTTGTCGTAGAACGACTGGAAGAACGTCGCGATGAACGGGTAGATGAGACCGATCAGCAACAGCACGACGGCGGGAGCGGCGAACAGCACCAGCTGGAAGAGGTAGCCCGCGCCCTGTCGGGAGCGGTAGTCGAGCCAGAAGAGCACCGCCCCGGCGAGCACGGCGATGCCGAAGACGTAGATGAAGGCGTTCTGGTACGGGCGCAGCAGCATGAGCGCGAGCACCGGGATCGCGAAGCAGGCGACCAGTCGGATCCAGAAGTAGACCCGGCCCGGCCGCGGCGCGAACTCGATCAGCACGAGGATGATCCCGACGACCGCCGCGAAGATCACGAGGATGATCGGGATCTGCACGAGCGGGTTCATCGCCCCGAGCCACTGGAACAGTGCCGTGAGCGAGAAGCCCGGGATGACGATCTTCGCGGGGTCTTCGACCGGGGTGCTGAGGATCAGCAGCACCAGAAGGGCGAGCATGAGGGCGAGCATCACGGTGGCGACGATCGCCGTCGTGCGCGTGGAGTAGCGCCGGCGCGTGCCGCCGGTCGGCGGGGTGGCATCGGCCAGGCGGGCGGGTGGCGCGGTGGTGGTGTCGGTCATCGAGACTCTCCGGTACGGCAGCGGACGCGGAACGTGAGGCGAGCGTACTGCGGGCGGGGCGCCGGTGTCGGCATCCCGCCCGCAGTGCTCACGCGATCCGGGCGGATCAGTTGTTGTAGCCGGCCTGGATGTCGGAGAGGACCGTGGCCTGGTCCTTGCCGTCGATCCAGTCGACCATGCCCTTCCAGAACGAGCCCGAGCCGACGGTGGCCGGCATGAGGTCGGACGCGTCGAAGCGGACGGTCGTGTTGGGATCCTGCAGGAGCTTCATCGCCTCGACGAGGAACTCGCTGGATGCCTTGTTCGGGTCGGCCTTGAGGTTGGCCGAGATCGCGCCACCCTCGCTGACGCGTGCGTCGGCGAACTCCGGCGACGACATGAACACGAGCACCTTCTTCGTGGCGTCGCTGTCGGAGAAGCCCGCGACGAACTCGCCGCCGACCTCGATGGTCGCCGAGCCCTCCTCGTAGCCGGGCAGCACGAACGCGTAAACGTCACCGTCGGGAGCGACCTTGGGGGCCTCGCCCGCGGCCGTCTTCACCGTCAGGAAGTTGGCGGTGAGGAACGACGCCTGGTGCGTCATGGGGCACGTACCGTCGGCCACCTTCGCGGCGACGTCGCCGAACGCCGTGTCGTTGATGCTCTTCACGTCGCCGAAGCCGGCGTTGACGTACGACGGGTTCAGCAGGATGTCTCCGACCGCGGTGAACGCGTCGGCGATCGGCTTGTCGGTGAACTTGACGTCACCGGCGACCCACTGGTCGTAGACGTCGGGGCCGGACTGGCGAAGCACGAGGTCCTCGATCCAGTCGGTGCCGGGCCACCCCGACGCGTCACCCGATTCGAACCCGGCGCACCACGGGGCGGCGCCGGTCTTCTCCTGGATGGTCTTGGTGAGGGTGAGCAGCTCGTCCCACGTCTTCGGGACCTCGACACCCCACTCCTTGAAGTTCGCCGGCGAGTACCAGACGTAGCCCTTGATGTTCGCGAGCATCGGTGCGGCGTAGAACGTGTCGTCGAACGTGCCGTACTTCTTCCATTCGGGCGACCAGTTGGCATCCACGTTCTTTTCGACCTCTTCGGGCGCCGGCTTGACTTCGCCCGTGTCGACCAGGCTCTTGAGCAGACCCGGCTGCGGCACGATCGCGATGTCGGGCGCGTCTCCACCGGTCACCTTGGTGACGATGTTGCCCTCGAAGCCCTTGTCACCGCTGTACGTGACCTTGACCCCGCTGTCCTTGCTCCAGTCGTCGAAGACCTTCTGCAGCGCGTCGGCCTCGGAGCCCGTGATGCCGCCGGCGATCCGGACGGTGCCGCCCGCGTCGCCGCTGCTGTCACCCCCGCTCGAACCGCCGCCTTCCGCGCAGCCCGCCAGGGCGAGCCCCGCCACGCCCATGATGGCCAGAGGCGCGATCCAGCGCCGCCGTGACATCCCCATGTGATTCCTCCTCATTGAGTGCGTCGGATGATTCCTGATGCACACCGGCCCCGTGGGGAACCGGTTCCAGGCCAAGCTACTGGAGGCTCTCGTCTCATTCAAGAACGCTCAGATCACAACTGGATAACACGTGCACCGCCGCACGGGAGAACGCGTGATACTGTCAGCAACCGGTTCCAGATCGGTCCCCCCACCCCGCACGCACGATCCGCTCGAGGAGGAGCGAAGATGGCAGGCATCGCCGATGTCGCTGCTCGCGCCGGCGTCTCCAAGGCGACGGCCAGTCGCGCCCTCAGTGGCATCGGCTACGTCTCCACCGAGACGCAGAGGCGCGTCCGTCGCGCCGCCGAGGAGCTCGGCTACGTGCCCTCGGCCGGCGCGGTGGGGCTCGCCACGGGGCGCACGCAGAACATCGGCGTAGTCATGCCCTACGTCAACCGATGGTTCTTCGCGGAGGTGCTCGAGGGCATCCAGCAGGCGCTCCTCGAAGAGGGGCTCGACCTGACGCTCTACGACGCGAAGCCGGGAACGGCGGGGCGCGCTCGGATCTTCGACGACTTTCTCGCGCGCAAGCGCTTCGACGGGCTCATCGCGGTCGGTCTCGAACCCGTCGATCGCGAGCTCGAGATGCTCACCCGCATCGACCGGCCGATCGTCAGCGTGGTCGGCACGAGCGACCTCACGAGCGTCGTCGCCGTCGACGACGACTATGCGGCCCGCCGTGCGACCGAGCACCTCATCGCTCTCGGCCATCGTGAGATCGCCTTCGTGGGCGGAGCGCCGGCCTCGCACTGGGCGCACGTCGACCAGCGCCGGCTTGCGGGCTACACGCTCGCCATGGAGCAGGCCGGGCTCGGGGCGCAGGTGCGCCACGTGCACTCCGAGGTCACCCTGCCCGGCGGCTACGCGGCGGCCGCCGACCTGCTCAGCGACACGCGCCACCGCCCCACGGCGATCGTGGGGGTGTGCGACGAGGTAGCGATCGGCGCGATCATCGCCGCGCGGCGGCTCGGCATCCAGGTGCCGTCGGGGCTCAGCGTCGTGGGGATCGACGACCACGAGTTCGCCGAGATGTTCGCGCTGACCACCCTGCAGCAGGTGCCGCGAGATCAGGGGCGCAGCGCGGTCGCCGTGCTCCTCGCGGAGATCGCCGATCCGGCGCGCGAGCGCACGGAGCTCCGGATGCCGGCGCGCCTGGTCGTCCGCAGTTCGACGGCGGCCCTCCAGGACGACGCGTTCGGTCTCTGAGGGACAACCTCACGCCCCGTGGAACGCGGAAGACCCCCGGGCACCGCCCGGGGGTCTTCGCTGCGATTCTCCGAAGAGACTCGATTACTTGAGGGTGACGGTCGCGCCGGCCTCTTCGAGGGAAGCCTTGGCCTTCTCGGCGGTCTCCTTGTTGGCGCCCTCGAGGACGGCCTTGGGGGCACCGTCGACGACGGCCTTGGCCTCGCCGAGGCCGAGCGAGGTGAGCTCGCGGACGACCTTGATGACCTGGATCTTCTTGTCGCCGGCAGCCTCGAGGATGACGTCGAACGAGTCCTTCTCCTCCTCGGCGGCGGCGTCGCCGGCACCACCGGCGGGGGCACCCGCGGCGGCGACCGCGACGGGCGCGGCGGCGGTGACGTCGAAGGTCTCCTCGAACGCCTTCACGAACTCGCTGAGCTCGATGAGGGTGAGCTCCTTGAACTGGTCGAGCAGCTCCTCAGTGCTGAGCTTTGCCATGATTTTCTCCTTGATTGGGGTTCTTCTATGCCGAGGCCGGGGTTCAGGCCTCGGACTCCTTCTTCTCGCGCAGCGCGTCGACCGTGCGAACGGCCTTCGACGGAAGCGCGTTGAAGACGTATGCCGCCTTGGTCAGCGAGGCCTTCATCGCACCGGCGAGCTTCGCCAGCAGGACTTCACGGCTCTCGAGATCGGCGAGCTTGTTCACCTCGTCGGCGGTCAGGGCGGCACCGTCGAAGTACCCGCCCTTGATCACCAGCAGAGGATTCGCCTTGGCGAAGGCACGCAGGCCCTTCGCGACGGCGACCGGGTCGCCGTGCACGAACGCGATGGCAGACGGGCCCTTGAGCTCGTCGTCCAGCCCCTCGACCCCGGCGCGCTGCGCCGCGATCTTGGTCAGCGTGTTCTTCACCACGGCGTACTCCGCGTCCTGACGGATGCTGTTGCGCAGCTCCTTGAGCTGGGCAACCGTCAGACCGCGGTACTCGGTCAGCAGAACGGCGGTCGAGTCCTCGAAATTCTTCGTGAGCTCGGCGACCGATGCTTCCTTCTGCGCCATGGCCACTCCTTATGTCTTGACAGACATGTCTACGAGACGCCCCGCGGAGGCGGGACGTCGCCATCGATGCTGCTCCCCCACAACGCGAAAAAGCTCCGGCGCAAGCGCACGGAGCTTCTGATCCGGTTTCCCGGGAATTCTGTGACACCTGCGCGGGCCCCTGCGATGCAAGGCTTCGTCGACGTTCGCTTGCGCGCACGCCGAGACCAGCGGTCTTTGGCTCCCTCCACTGTACGCGAGTCGGATGCCCCGCACAAAATCACCGGCGCACCGCTCGGGGCATGGGCAGTTCTCCCCATACGCGTCCGGAACCGAGCCCACCTAGGGTCGAGCCGACGCGGAGGGGACATGGTCGATCTCAGAGTGGACACGGGCGCGATCCGGCGCAGTCAGGCGACGTTCAGCGACATCCGCGACAGGCTGGATGCGTTCGACCGCGTCGACGACGAGCTCGCCCAGGCGCTCGAAGAGCGCTCGGCGCCCGGAGCCGGGAGCGCACGATGAGTTCCTACCCCGCGCTCGGGTTCGACCCCGCACCCGGCGAGGTCTCGCAGCTGCGCGCCTTCGCCTCGCAGCTCGACCGCGGCGCGCAGAGCACCGGCGAGGCTGTCTCTGATGGACGGCGACGACGGGACGTGGGCGGGTGACGCGGCGCGGGCGTTCCGCGCCTCGCTCGACGACGGCTTCCGACCGCAGCTGAGCGACGTGCACGAGGCCTTCGGGTCGTCGCGCGACGCTCTCTCCGCCTGGGCGAACGAACTCGACGGATTCCGGAGCCGTGCCCGCGACCTCGAGAACGAGGCGAGCCTCGCCGCAGGAGCACTCGACCGGCGGCACCGCGAACGCGCACAGGCGCGCAGCGACGCGCTGGCCGACCCGATCGCCGCCGCCGGCAGCACCGACCTGGCCGACGCCGATCGGCGCGCCCGCGCCGCAGAGGCGACACTCGATGGCATCCGTCGGCGCGCCCGCGCCCTCGAGGCCGAAGCCGACGCCCGCGCGATCGCCTGATGACCGCGAGGCGCGGATGTCGGGCAACGACCTCGCCGGCGCACTCGCTCAGCCGGCGGTGAACCTCGTCGAGCGCGGCCGCAACCTCATCCAGGGCCAGGGCCCGCGCACCGACCAGGAGATCGCCGACCGTGACGGAGGCTGACGCGCCGATCGTCTGGCAGCGGGTGCCCCAGGGCTGGATCGAGCTCGTCGCGTTCGACGATGACACCGTCGCCGCCGCGTGGTGGGAGGCCTATCTGTCGCCCGCCCGCGAGTGGCTCGACGCCGGGACGGCTGCGGCGATGACCCGCGCCTTCGACACAGCACGCGAGACGCTCCGCACGATCCCGTATGCCGTCGCCGGCATCTTCCCCTACCTCGACGGCGAGCCGACGGTGTTCTTCCTCGGCACGACGATCCTTCCGGCCCCCGACGACCGAGACGCGGCCCGGACGGTTGCGAGCCTGGTCGGACTCGTCCGCTTCGGCGACGACATGCGCACCGAGTCGTTCGTCGCGCTCGACGGGCGCGTCAGCTCGGCCTCGCTCGGGCGCGCGACGCTGGAAGACGGCACGATCGTCGGGGCGATCACGGGCGAGATCCCACTCCCGGACGCTGAGCGGGGGACGGTCTTCGTCCTCGCGCTGAGCCTCGACCCCGCCGGCTCGAGGAGCTGGGCCCCTACGCCGCCCTCGCCCTGGACTCCACCCGGCTCCCCGCCCCGGGGGACGCCCCGGCTCCTACCCCGGCGCCGCCTGGACAGACGCCGAGGCGGCCCGCGAGCCGGTCTCCGCGGGGATCACGGCCGTCGTGGTGGCGATCGTCGCCGCGCTCGCCCTCGTCCCGTCGGTCTGGCTGCTCGTCGCGCTGCACCGTTCGGGTCGTCGCCTCGCCCGCGCGGCGGGCTTCTGGGCCGGTCTCCCCTACCGTCAGGGCCGCCGCGCGGCGACGCGGGGCGACTGGTTCTCCGTGCGCTTCCTCGCCTTCTCCGGTGACCTCTTCCTGCGCGTGCTGACCTCGGCGCTCGCGGGCCTCGCGGCCGTCTTCACGGTGTCGAGCGTGTACTACTCGATCGCCGTCGCCCCGTCGGCCGGAGGCGTCGCCGCATCCGTCGCCCTCTCCGCGCTGCTCGTCTCCGTGTGCGTCGGCCAGTTCGGCGGAGTCCAGCGCATCCAGAACGGCTACACCGCGCGCGATCCCTGGACGTTCGCGCGCCGCGCGCGTGGCTGACCCGACTCGGGGTTAGCCTCGAAGACATGAGTCCGGAGGTCATCGCGAGCGTCGCCCCCGAACTCGCCGCTCGGATCGTCGCCGACTCGCGCGACCGCGTCGGCTGGATGCGGGCCCGCTCGCGCGGCATCACCGCCACCGACGTCGCCCAGCTGACGAGCCACACGTCGATCGCGCGCGCCGCCGACGCGAAGCTCGGCGCCGGCCGCGGCTTCTCGGGCAATGCCTACACCGATCACGGCCGCCGGCGCGAACCCGAGATCGCGGCCTGGGTGGCCGCGACCCATGGCATCCACCCCTCGTCGGCGCTCTTCCACGCCGTCGTCGAGAAGCGTCACCTCGCGACCCCCGACGGCATCGCGGTGGATGCCGCGGGGCGCGTGAGCCTCGCGGAGATCAAGACCACGAACAAGACGTGGCGCTCGATCCCCCGCACTTACCTGCGCCAGGTGTGGTGGCAGCAGCACGTGCTGGGCGCCGAGCGCACGCTCGTCGTGTGGGAGGAGCACGATGGGTTCGTCCCGGTCGGCGACGAGCCCCGCTGCGCCTGGGTCGACCGCGACGAGCGCGAGATCGGCCAGCTCCTGCGCCTCGCGACCGAACTGATCGACGAGCTGTACCGGCGAACGGTGCTGCGCCAGGCGCAGGACGCGAGCCGCCCTGTTCGCCCGCGCGAGCCCTACCGCGCCCTCGCACTCGGCGACTGACACTCCGCCACCGGGGATGGTTGACACAGATCAACCACGGGCTTACAGTTGACCGATCTCAACCATTGACGTCGATCAACGACCCGCCCGTCGGCACTGCAGCCCTCCTCGCAAAGGAACACCCATGTCCGTCACGCCTCCCGACACCGCGGCGAAGCCGCGCATGAACCACCGCCAGGTGCTCGAGGCCCTCTCCGGCCTCATCCTCGGCATGTTCGTGTCGATGCTCGCCTCGACCGTCGTGTCCACTTCGCTCCCCGTCATCATCCACGACCTCGGCGGCAACCAGACCGCGTTCACGTGGGTCGTCACGGCGACGCTCCTCACCACCGCGATCTCGACGCCCATCTGGGGCAAGCTCGCCGACCTCACGAACCGCAAGGTGCTCTACCAGCTCGCGATCGTGATCTTCGTGCTCGCCACCGCCGCGGCGGGCTTCGCGCAGAACCCGGAATGGCTGATCGCATGCCGCGCGGTGCAGGGCATCGGCGCGGGCGGCCTCGCCGCGCTCAGCCAGGTGCTCATGGCCGACATCATCAGCCCGCGCGAACGCGGCCGGTACATGGGCCTGTTCGGCGGCGTCATGGCGCTCGCGACGATCGGCGGGCCGCTCCTCGGCGGCGTCATCACCGACGCGTGGGGCTGGCGCTGGAACTTCTTCGTGGCCCTCCCCGTCGCGATCGTCGCGCTGATCCTCGTGCAGGCGACGCTGCACGTGCCCGCCCGCCCGAAGAAGAAGACGACGATCGACTACCTCGGCATCGTGCTGCTCTCGGTGTCGGTGTCGCTGCTGCTCATCTGGGTCACGAACGCCGGCACCACGAAGGGCGGCGACTGGGGAGACGTCGCGAACAACAACGACTGGTGGAGCCTGTCGACGGTGCTGATGGTGGGCGGCTCGCTGCTCGCCGCGATCCTCTTCGTCATCGTCGAGCTGCGCTCGAAAGAGCCCCTCATCCCCCTGACGCTCTTCCGCAACCGCACCTTCACCCTGTCGGTCATCGCCTCGATCGCCACCGGCATCGCGATGTTCGGCGCGTCGGTGTTCCTCAGCCAGTACATGCAGCTCGCCCGGGGCGCGACGCCCACCGAGGCCGGCCTCATGACGATCCCGATGATCGGCGGCCTGCTGATCTCGTCGATCGGCGTCGGGGCGCTCGTGACGAAGTACGGCAGCTGGAAGCCGTACCTCATCGTCGGCTCGGTGCTGCTGGTCGCCGGCTCGTTCCTGCTGTCAACGATCCACTACGACACCGACTTCTTCCTCGTGTCGGTCTACATGTTCCTCCTCGGTGCGGGCGTCGGCATGACGATGCAGAACCTGGTGCTCGTGGTGCAGAACCAGGCGCGCCCCGACCAGATCGGCGTCGCCAGCTCGGGTGTGACCTTCTTCCGCAGCCTCGGCGGCACGATCGGCGTCTCGGTGATGGGCGCGGCGCTGTCGGCGCGCGTCATCGACCTCGTCGCCGAGCGCAAGGACGACATCACCGCGGCGCTCATGAGCCTCGGGGACAAGGCGCAGTACTGGGCTGACCAGCTGCAGTCGGGTGCGCTGCCGCGCGTCGCCGACATGCCCGAGGCGCTGCGGGTGATCTTCGAAGACATCTACGCGAACGGCATCTCGCACTCGTTCCTCATCGCCGTGCCGTTCGCCGTGATCTCGCTGCTGGCGATCGTGTTCCTGCCCAACAAGCCGCTGACCACGATGACCACGACCGAGCGCCTGCAGGCCGGCGAAGCGGACCTCGCCACGGTGTCGGTCCCCGAGGGCATGGCGACCCTCACCGCGACGGGCGCGGTGCGCACGATGAATGCCGGTGACGCGCCCGCCTCCGAGACGCACTCCACGCGTTCGTCATGACCTCCGATGAACTCCAGGCCCGCACCGACGCGGTGCGGGCCCTGGAGGCCCAGTTCGGCGAGCTGATCAACCGCATGCGCCGGCACCTGAACGAGAACGCCCAGCGGGTGAGCCCCGGCATGCTCCCCGGGGCATACAAGGTGTTCAGCACGATCGCGGGGCGCGGCCGTATCGCGCAATCGACGCTCGGCGATGTGCTCATGGTCGACAAGGGCCAGCTCAGCCGCACCGTGCGCGAGCTCGAGCAGCTGGGACTCATCCAGCGCGAGCCCGACCCCGACGACGGGCGCGCGAGCATCCTCTCCCCCACGCCGCTCGGCATCGAACGCCTCGCCGCGGCGCGCGCCCCGCAGGAGCAGACCCTGATCGGGACTCTCCGCGACTGGCCGCTCGATGACATCCACAACCTCACCCGGCTGCTGCACGCGCTCGCGAGCGGAGCTCTTCCCGGCGGCGACGCTCCCCCGCTGCCCGGTGACGACCCGGCGGCGCGGAGCCTTCTCGACCCGGTAGCACCGGCGTAACACGGCGGAGACAATCGCAGGGTTGACTGGGGGCACCCGGGCATCCCGCCGGCGCCGTCGACTCGCTACCGGAAGGACGACCATGTCTCCTGATCGCCTGCGCCGCTTCCGCTCGCCCCGTGCGGCGGCCCTCGCCGCACCGGCCACGGCCGGAACGCTGCCGAGCAACGCCACCGACCGCGAGCCGGGTGCGCACGAGGTCCCCGAAGAGATGCGCGCGGTCGTGTTCGACGCGCCCGGGCCCGCAGAATCGCTCCGCGAGACCGCCGCCCCCACACCCGCGCCGGTGCTGAGCGAACTGCTCGTGCGGGTCGTCGCCGCGGGCGTCAACCCGATCGACGCGAAGACACGTGCCGGCCGCGGGGTCTCGGGCGCGATCGAGCAGTTCCCCTCGACGCTCGGCTACGACTTCAGCGGGGTGGTCGTGCGCGCCCCCTACGAGACGCATCCGTTCCCCGCGGGCACCGAGGTGTTCGGAATGGTGCCCTTCCCCCGCTCGGGCGGGACGTACGCGCAGTACGCCGTCGTGCCGACGCTCTCGGTGGCGCGCAAGCCCAGCGCGCTCTCCCACGTCGAGGCGGCCGGCGTGCCGCTCGCCGCGCTCACCGCGTGGGGCCTCGTCGTCGAGACGGCCCACGCGCACGAGGGGCAGCGGATCCTCATCCACGGCGCCTCGGGCGGAGTGGGGCACTTCGCGGTGCAGCTCGCCGCCTACTTCGGCGCGCACGTGAGCGCCACCTGCTCGCCGCGCAACCTCGCATGGCTGCGCGAACTCGGGGCATCCGTCGTCATCGACCACACCGCGATGGCCTTCGAAGACGTCGTCGGCGACGTCGATGTCGTGATCGACCTCGTCGGGAACGTGCACGACGACACCGGCACCCGTTCGCTCACGGTGCTGCGACCGGGCGGCCTGTACATCGTCGTGCCGACCGGGTCGTGGCCCGGCTACGCGCAGGCGGCGACGGATGCCGGGGTGCGCGCCACCGCGTACACCGTGATCCCCGACGGCGGCGCGCTCGCGACGATCGGCCGCCTGCTGACCTCCGGCGCCATCCAGGTGTACGTCGACCGGGTGTTCCCCCTCGACGAGGCGGCCGCCGCGCACGAGGCGCTCGAGCAGGGTCGCACGCGGGGCAAGATCGTGCTGGCGGTCAGCGAGGGCTGATCGCGCGCGGCCGGCGTCGCGGCCGGCACCGGCCGGGCGGTCTCACACCGCGAGGACGCGCCGCCCCTCGGCGACGACCTCGACTGCGACGGCGTCGAGCAGGGCGGACCGCAGGTTCCACTGCTGCCAGTACAGCGGCACGTCGACGGGCGCGCCGCCGAGCCGCACGAGCCGCCCGTCGGCCAGGTGATCCGCCGACTGCAGCGTCGGCAGGAGCGCCCAGCCGAGCCCCCGCACGGTCGCCTCGGCGAAGTCGTGCGAGGCGGGCACCCGGTGCCGCGGCGGCAGCGCGGGGTCGACGCCACGGGAGGCGAGCCATCGGGTCTGCAGATCGTCGCGACGGTCGAAGTCGATGAGCGGCGCCCGCGTCAGCGCCTCGGCGAGCGCGGCGGAATCGGCGGGGTCTGCGCCACCTCCGCCCGCCCCCGGCAACCAGGTGCCGACGAACGCAGGCGTGGCGACGGCTTCGTAGCGCAGCACGCCGAGGGGCTGCACGCGGCATCCGCCCACCGGCACCGCGCGCGAGGTGACCGCGCCAGTCACCGTGCCGTCTTCGAGCATGCCCGCCGTGAAGTCCTGATCGTCGCGGTGCAGGTCGAAGACCACCGGATGCCGCGCGCTCAGCCGCGCGAGCGGCGCGAGGAACCACGTGGCGAGCGAGTCGGCGTTGACCGCGAGCGGCAGGGCGACGGGGCCCGCGCCCTGACCGAGCTCGACGGCGGCATCGTGCTCGAGCAGCGCGACCTGCCGCGCGAAGCGGACGACGGCGTGCGCTTCGGCGGTCGGCCGAAGCGGCTTCGTCCGCACGAGGAGCACGCGGCCCACCTCGTCCTCGAGGGCCCGGATGCGCTGGCTGACCGCGGACGGCGTGATGTGCAGTGCACGGGCGGCGCCCTCCATGCTGCCCGCGTCGAGCACGGCGGCGAGGGTCGCGGCTCCCAGGGCGGGAATCGGCATGAATAAGCGCTCCTTCATCGACATAAGAATCCTGAGCTGGACTGTATCAGCGGCTGCCCGTATGTTCGAGCCATGCTCGCCTCCACCGCCTCCGGTCTCGCCCTGGGGCTCTCCCTCATCGTCGCGATCGGGGCGCAGAACCTGTTCGTGCTGCGCCAGGGCATCCGCCGCGAGCATGCCCTCGCCGTCGCGCTCGTCTGCGCCGCCTCCGACGCGATCCTGATCGCCGTGGGGGTGTCGGGTCTCGGCGCGGTGCTGCACGCCGTGCCGTGGCTGATCGACGCGGTGCGGTGGGCCGGTGCCGTCTTCCTCGCCGTCTACGCCGTCCTCGCTGCCCGGCGGTCGCTCCGCCCCGGCGCGGAGGTGCTCGACGCGGGCGCCGCACGCGCCGCAGGCCGCCGCGGCGCGCCGCTGCTGCCGGTGCTGCTCACCTGCCTCGCCCTCACCTGGCTGAACCCGCATGTCTACCTCGACACGGTGTTCCTGCTCGGCTCGGTCGCGAACACGCACGGCGCGCACCGGTGGTGGTTCGCCGCCGGCGCGATGGCGGCGTCTCTGCTGTGGTTCTCGGCCCTCGCGCTGGGCGCGCGCTACCTCGCCCGCTGGCTGGCCACCCCGCGGGCATGGCGGGTGCTCGACGGTGTGATCGCCGTCGTCATGATGGCCCTCGCGGTGAGCCTCGTCTGGCCGCGCTGAGACCAGGGCGGCTCCCCGGCGGGATCAGCCGTCGATCTCGGCCTTCCGCGCCGCGACGAGCGCACGGACGGTGTCGTCGGGGAGCGGCTCGGTGAACCGGATGGTGCCCTTCGCATGATCGACGCCTTCGAGCAGCGGCAGCACCGCGTTGATCGCCCCGGGGCTGAACGGGAAGATGCCGAAATGCTTCTTCGCGCGCATCACCGACAGCAGCGGCGAACCGCGGTAGACGAGCGCGGGCATGCCGTAGCCGAGGCCCTGCTCCGCCTCCCGCACCACTTCGAGCGCGAGGTCGTACGTGTGCGAGATGACCGCGCTGTCGGCCGGGTCGAGGGTCGCGAGGTAGTCGTCGATGGTTCCCATAGGGGCATCCTTCCCGCTCCGGTGCGCCGGCGGAAGGTCCGCGCCAGGATGGGAGCATGAGACGAGTGCACGCGATCGTGACCGGAACCGTGCAAGGCGTGGGCTACCGCTTCACGCTGCAGCACGTCGTCGAGCGCGCCCATGCCACCGGGTGGGTGCGGAACCTCCGCGACGGGAGCGTGGAGGCGGAGATCGAGGGCGAGGATGCCGCGGTGGAGGCCGTGCTCGATTGGATGCGGGAAGGCCCGCGCGGCGGCGACGTGACCGGCGTCGAGGTCGCCGAGCTCTCCCCCACCGGCGGCACCGGGTTCGAGGTGCGCCGGGACGGCTGACTCAGGCGGGCAGTCCCGCCGCGAGCTCCGCGAACACGTCAGCCGCGTCGTCGTAGACGCTCAGCGCCGCCGCCTGCCCTGCCCACAGGCTCACGAGGTCGGCGCGACCCTGCTGTGCGGCCGCCGCGCGGAACTGCCCGGTGAGCCAGTTCTGCGCCGGGAACGGCAGGATCTCGTGCTGCTCCAGCAGGCGCATCGCCGCGTTCGGGATGCCCCGGGCCAGGCGCCCGCTCATCGCCCGCGTGAGGACGGCGCTCGTGTCGTGCGCGTGGGTGATCGCGCGGCGGTGCCCGGCCGTCGCGGCCGATTGACGGGTGCGCAGAAACGCCGTGCCCACCTGGACGCCGCTCGCTCCGAGCGCGAAGGCAGCGGCGACACCGCGCCGGTCGGCGATGCCGCCGGCGGCGATGACCGGCACGTCGACCGCGTCGACGACCTGGGGCACCAGCGCGAACGTGCCGACCAGGGAGTCCTCCGGCGGGGCGAGGAACGACACCCGGTGCCCGGCGGCCTCGGCACCGGTGGCGACGACGGCATCCACGCCGCCCGCCGCGAGCGCCTGCGCCTCCGCCACGGTGGTCGCCGTGCCGATCAGGGCGATGCCGCGCTCCCGCGCCGCCGCGACGACGTCGGGGGCGGGCACACCGTAGACGACGCTGAGCGCGGCGGGCCGCGCCGCGAGCACCGCGTCGAGCTGCTCCTCGACCGGCGGCAGGAACCGGGCCGGCGCCTCGGGCAGCGGGAGGCCGAGCTCGGCGAACTGCGGCGCGAGCGCGCTTCGCACCCGCTCGAGGTCCCCGTCATCCACAGCCGCTTCGTCGCCGGTGGGCAGCCACAGGTTCAGGGCGAAGGGTCGCGTCGTCGCGGCCCGCAGCTGCGCGGCGGTCTCGGCGATGCGCGCGCCGTCGTAGCCGTACAGCCCGTAGGAGCCGAGGCCGCCGGCCTCGCTCACCGCGGCGGTCAGATCGATGGAGGAGAGTCCGCCGAACGGCCCCACGACGATCGGAGAGTCTGTGCTAAGGACGTCGCGGAGAGCCCGGGGAGCCATGTCGCAACGCTAGCGCGGGAACGGGAAAGGCCCCACCCGAAGGTGAGGCCTTTCCGTCTGCTCGGTGCGAGCGGATGCTCAGGCGAGCGAAGCGACGTCCAGCGGGATACCGGGGCCGAACGTGGTCGACACGGCGCCCTTCTGGATGTAGCGGCCCTTCGAGCTCGAGGGCTTGAGGCGCACGATCTCCTCGACCGCGGCCTTGAAGTTCTCGTCGAGCTGCTCGGCCGTGAACGAGGCCTTGCCGACGACGAAGTGCACGTTGGCGTGCTTGTCGACGCGGAACTCGATCTTGCCGCCCTTGATCTCCTCAACGGCCTTGGCCGGGTTGGGGGTCACGGTGCCGGTCTTCGGGTTCGGCATGAGGCCACGGGGGCCGAGCACCTTGCCGAGGCGACCGACCTGGCCCATGAGCTCGGGCGTCGAGACGGCCGCGTCGAACGCGGTCCAGCCGCCGGCGACCTTCTCGATGAGCTCCGCGCCGCCGACCTCGTCGGCGCCTGCGGCGATCGCGGCCTCGGCCGCGGGGCCGGTGGCGAACACGATGACGCGGGCGGTCTTGCCGGTGCCGTGCGGCAGGATGACCGTGCCGCGCACCATCTGGTCGGCCTTGCGCGGGTCGACCGCGAGCTTGAGGGCGACCTCGACGGTGGAGTCGGTGTTCTTCGAACCGGTCTCCTTCGCGAGGTTCACCGCCTCGGTGGACGTGTAGAACTTGTCGCGGTCGATCTTCGCCGCGGCTGCTTCGTAAACCTTGGACTTAGCCATTGTCGTCTCCCCCTCAGTCCTCGACCGTGATGCCCATGGAACGGGCGGTGCCGGCGATGATCAGCGAGGCGGCCTCGATGTCGTTCGCGTTCAGGTCGGGCATCTTCGTCTCGGCGATCTGGCGCACCTGGTCCTTGGTGAGCTTCGCGACCTTGACGGTGTGCGGGGTCTTCGAGCCCTTCTGCACGCCGGCGGCCTTCTTGATGAGTTCCGCCGCGGGCGGGGTCTTCAGGATGAACGTGAAGCTGCGGTCCTCGTAGACGGTGATCTCGACGGGGATGACGTTGCCGCGCTGCGACTCGGTCGCGGCGTTGTACGCCTTGCAGAACTCCATGATGTTGACGCCGTGCTGACCGAGCGCGGGCCCGATCGGCGGCGCCGGGTTGGCGGCACCGGCGTTGATCTGAAGCTTGATCAGGCCGGTCACCTTCTTCTTGGGTGCCATTTCCTTGTCCTTTCCTCGAACGGATGCCGAGGCATCCGTTCTCCCGCGAATCCGGCCTCTCCGGACAGCGGTACGTCCGCGTGCACGCGGACAACCTGCCTATTCTACGACAGGAGTCTGTATTACTGCTTGGTGACCTGGTCGAACGACAGCTCGACCGGGGTCTCGCGCTCGAAGAGCGAGACGAGCACGGTGAGCTTGCCGCTCTCCGGCTTGATCTCGCTGATCGAGCCGGGCAGGCCCGCGAACGAGCCCTCCTTGATCGTGATGGTCTCGCCGATCTCGAAGTCGACCTCGGTGACGACCGAACGCGCCTGCGTGGCCGAGCCCTTGGCCGCACCCTTCGCGGGCGCCGTCTCGGCGACCTGCACGAGCGAGCGCAGCATGTTGAACGCCTCTTCGAAGCGCAGCGGCGTCGGGTTGTGCGCGTTGCCGACGAAGCCCGTGACGCCGGGCGTGTGACGCACGACCGACCAGGTGTCCTCGTTCAGCTCCATGCGCACGAGCACGTAGCCGGGGATCCGGACGCGCGTGACCATCTTGCGCTGACCGTTCTTGATCTCGACGACGTCCTCCATGGGGACCTCGACCTGGTAGATGTCCTCTTCCACCTCGAGCGTGTTCTTGCGCTGCTCGATGTTCGCCTTCACCTTGCGCTCGAAGCCGGCGTAGGAGTGGATGACGTACCACTTGCCCGGCAGCGACCGCAGCTCGGCGCGGAACGCCTCGTAGGGGTCTTCCGGCTCGGCCGGCTCGGTCTCCGCCTCGACCTCGGCGGCGTCGACGATCTCGGCGGCCGCGGCCACCTCGGCGACGGCATCCTCGTCGAGCACGGGCTCGTCGGGCTCGCCGTTGACGTCGGGACCGTCGTACGGGGTCACGTCGTCGGCGGCCGCAGCGGCGGCTTCGGCCTCTTCTTCGGCGAGCGCGTCGGTGAGCACCTCAGCGGCGGCCTCGGCCTCGGCGGCCTGGTCGATCTCGAGTGCGTCGTTCACGATGGCGTCTGCCTCCGGGTCGTCGATGTCGATCTCTTCGTCGTCGTCCTGGCTGTCGTCGTCTTCGTCGTCGTCGACGACGTGCACGGCGAGGTGCTCGGCGGGAGCCGAGGATGGCTCTTCGGCGGCGAGGATGTTGCCCTCCTGGGCTTCGTCGTCCTCACTGGACTGCTCGGCGGCGGTGGCCCAGTCGGCGTCGTCGACATACTTTTCAGACACGTGTGTTCACTTCCATCGGGGGCGGCTGTCGGTCTGGTGTCCGCGTCAGGCGGGAACACCGAAGACGACGTTGACCACCCAGGTGAAGAGCAGATCGAGGCCGTACACGATCGCCATCATGACGACGACGAACCCCAGCACGACCAGGGTGTACTTGACGAGCTCCTGCCGGGTCGGCGTGACGACCTTGCGAAGTTCGCCGAACACCTGACGGATGAAGAGGGCGATCCGCTGGAAGAAGTTCAGCTTCTTGTCGCGGGGCGCGCCGCCTGCTGCGACGACCTCGCCGTGCGCCTCTTCCTGGACCATGTACCCACCCGTGTGAATTGCTCGGACTTGCATTCCGTGCCGGCATCAGCCGACACGCCTTCTGTGTCAACTCAGCGCTGACGCGCAGGGCGGACAGGAATCGAACCTGCAACCTGCGGTTTTGGAGACCGCTGCTCTGCCAATTGAGCTACCGCCCTAGAGACCGTTCCGGTCTCAGGAGAGTCTGCCATCTCCCCGGCCGTGCCCGGCAGGCACGGCGAAAGAATGCAGACTTCCACTGCACTGTCCAGTGTACGTCATGGCCCAGGGGCACGCGAACGCACGGGCCCGGTCAGTACTGCTGCACCCCGTACCGGTCGGGTTCGTCGCCGCGGTGGATGTCGCGGCCCGAGAGCGAGGTCGGCACGATCCGCACGTAGTTGTACTTCAGCGTCGGCACCCACGGCGTGAGGGCGAGCCGGTCGGCGGCGTCGACCTCCTCGGTCGTCTCGAGGCGGTGCGCACGCCCGCGGACGACGACGCTCCAGGCATCCGTGTCGGTGTACTCGTCGACCTCGAACAGCACGTCGTCGTTGATCGTCACCTCGGTGAGCTTCGAGCCCTCCGCGGTGCGGAAGACGAGGCTCTGCCCGTCGACGATGTAGTTCACCGGGAAGACGTCGAGCACGTCGCCCACGTGCGTCACGAGCCTGCCGAGCTGCTGCTCGGCGAGGCGGTCCCAGCACTCGCGATCGGTGAGGAAGACGACGGCATCGGACTCGTTGCTCATGCCCCCATCCTGCCTCCGGGCGCATCGCAAGGGAAGGCGTCCCCGCAGGGAAAACGCCGCTCGCGGCGGGTTGCGGTGTCAGCCGACGCGGATGAGCTTCTTGTTGACGAACTCGTCGGCGGCCAGGAGGCCCATCTCACGACCCGTGCCGGAGCGTTTCACCCCGCCGAAGGGAAGCTCGGGAGAATCGGCGAGGACGATGTTGACGTAGACCATGCCGGCGTCGATCTTGTCTGCGATGCGCTCCGCCTGCGCGGGGTCGGTCGTGAACACGTACGAGCCGAGTCCGAACGACGTGCCGTTCGCAACCTCGACCGCCTCCTTCTCTCCCGAGACCTTGAAGACCATGCCGACCGGTCCGAAGAACTCCTCGCGGTAGGCGTCCATCTCGGGCGTCACGCCCGTGATCACGGTGCCGGGGTAGTACGCCCCGTCCCGGACGCCTCCGGTCACCACGGTCGCGCCCTGCGCCACCGCGCGATCGACCTGCTCGGCAAGGCGCTCCGCCGCCGCGAGCGACGAGAGCGGCCCGAGGACCGTGTCCTCCGCGAACGGGTCGCCGACCTTGGCATCCGCCATCGCCTCCGTGAACTTCTCGACGAACGGGTCGTAGAGGTCTTCGGCGACGATGAACCGCTTCGCAGCGTTGCAGGACTGACCGTTGTTGTCGAGACGCGCCTCGACGGCCATCTGCACCGCGCCGTCGAGATCGTCGGTGGAGAGCAGGATGAACGGGTCCGACCCGCCGAGCTCGAGTGCGACCTTCTTGAGGTTGCGGCCCGCGATCTCGGCGACCGCCGCCCCCGCACGCTCGGAACCGGTGACCGACACACCCTGCACGCGCGGGTCGGCGATGACGGTCGCCGACTGCTCGTTCGTCAGGCGGACGTCGACATAGGCACCCTCGGGGAACCCGGCATCGAGGTACATCTGTGCGATCGCCGCCGCCGACTCGGGGCACTGCGGCGCATGCTTCAGCAGGATCGTGTTGCCCACCGCGATGTTGGGCGCGGCGAAACGGGCCACCTGGTAGTACGGGAAGTTCCACGGCATGATGCCCAGCAGCACCCCGAGCGGGGCCCGGCGGATGACCGCCGAGCCCTCGCCGAGGAGGTCGATCGGGGTGTCGCCCGTGATCTTGTCGATGTTGTCGGCGTAGTACTCGGTGATGTCGGCCGCGAAGTCGACCTCGCCCTCGGCCGCGGCGAGGGGCTTGCCCATCTCGCGGACGATGATCGCGGCGAGCTCGTCGCGCCGCTCGCGGTGAAGCTCGGCGACCCGCTTCAGCAGCGCCGCCCGCTCGGCGGGGGCGGAGGTGCGCCCGAACGAGCGGAACGCCCCGTCGGCGGAGGCGATCGCCGACTCCACCTCGGCGTCAGTCGCGGTCGGATACGTGGCGAGGGTCTCCCCCGTGGCGGGATTCGTGACGGCGTAGTCGCTCATGGTGTCCTCTTCTCGATATCGATCGTGCGGTCCGGTCAGGATGCCGGGATCAGCGTGTACTTCGTGGACAGGTACTCGTGGATGCCCTCGAGCCCGCCCTCGCGGCCCAATCCGGACTGCTTGACGCCGCCGAACGGTGCAGCGGCATTCGAGACGACGCCGACGTTCAGGCCCATCATCCCGGTCTCCAGCCGGTCGATCATGCGGTGTCCGCGGGCGAGGTCCTGCGTGAAGACATACGAGACGAGTCCGTACTCGGTGTCGTTGGCCAGGCGCACGGCCTCGTCTTCGTCGGCGAAGGTCGCGATCGCGAGCACCGGCCCGAAGATCTCCTCACGCAGGATGTCGCTGCCCGCCGCAACCTCGGTGATGACGGTCGGCTCGAAGAACGTGCCGGGGCCGTCGATCGCCGATCCGCCGGCGCGGACGGTCGCGCCGCGATCCACGGCATCCTTGACGAGCGCCGCCGTGGCCTCGACGGCCTTGCGGTCGATGAGCGGGCCGATCTGCACGCCCTCCTCGGTGCCGCGGCCGATCTTCATCGCCTTGACGCGCTCCGAGACACGATCGGCGAACTCCTCCGCGACAGACGAATGCACGATGAATCGGTTCGCCGCCGTGCAGGCCTGCCCGATGTTGCGGAACTTCGCGGCCATCGCGCCGTCGACCGCCTTGTCGAGGTCGGCGTCGTCGAACACGACGAACGGGGCGTTGCCGCCGAGCTCCATCGACACCCGCAGCACGCCCTCGGCGGCCTGCGCGATGAGCTTCTTGCCGACCGGCGTGGACCCCGTGAACGAGAGCTTGCGCAGCCGCGGGTCGGCGATGATCGGGCCCGACACCGCCCCCGAGGTCGTGGTGGTCACGACGTTGACGACGCCGGCGGGAAGACCCGCCTCGACAAGCAGCTGCACGAACGCGAGGGTCGTGAGCGGCGTCAGTTCGGCGGGCTTGATGACGACGGTGCACCCCGCAGCGAGCGCGGGCGCGATCTTGCGGGTCGCCATCGCGAGGGGGAAGTTCCACGGTGTGATGAAGAAGCACGGCCCGACGGGATGCTGGCTGATCACCATCCGGCCGGTGCCCTCGGGGTTCTGCCCGTAACGACCGGCGACCCGCACCGCCTCCTCGCTGAACCAGCGCAGGAACTCACCCCCGTAGGTGACCTCGCCGCGGGCCTCGGCGAGCGGCTTGCCCATCTCGAGGGTCATGAGCAGCGCGAACTCGTCGGCGCGTTCCATCAGCAGGTCGAACGCGCGCCGGAGGATGTCGCTGCGCGTGCGCGGGGGCGTGGCCGCCCAGTCATCCTGCGCCTCGACGGCCGCGTCGAGGGCGCGGATGCCGTCTTCGGGCGACGCGTCGGCGATCTCGACGAGCACGTCGCCGGTGGCCGGGTCGTGCACCGGGAACGTGCCGCGGGAGCCCTCGACCCACTCCCCTCTGATGAACAGCCCGCGCGGGACCTTCTCGAGTAGTGCGGATTCGGTGATCAACGTGCGGCCTCCTTCAGACGACGGGTGCTGGCAGGGGCATCCATACCCAGCGTCTCACCCTTGAAGAAGGCGGGGCGCTTGATGGACTGCCAGATCATGAGGACGATGCCGATGACGATGATCAGCACGCCGAGGACGAAGACGATCCCCACTCCCCCGACCTCTGCGCCCGAGCCGTAGGCCGGGTCCATCGAGTCGAGGAGGGTCGTGAAGAAGAGGATCGCGAGGATGACGCCGCCCACGAGCGGGAACAGGAACGTGAAGAAGACGTCCCGCACCGAGTCGAACCACTGGTGACGGAAGTACCACACGCACGCGAACGCCGTGATGCCGTAGTAGAAGCAGATCATCATGCCGAGGGTCAGGATCGTGTCCCATAGGGTGTTCTCGCTGACGACCCGCATGACGGCGTAGAAGGCCGAGGCGACGACCGCCGAGACGATCGTGGCGTAGCCCGGCGTGAAGAACCGCGGGCTGACCTTCGCGAACGCGGGCGGCAGCGCCCCGTAGTGTCCCATCGACAGGAGCGTGCGGGCGGGGCCCACGAACGTCGACTGCAGCGACGAGGCCGAGCTCGTCAGCACGGCGAGCGAGACGAGGAAGGCGAGCGGGCCGAGGATCGGCCCGGACAGGTGGAAGAACACGTTCTCCTGGATGTCTTCGTTGCCGAGTCCCAGCCTGCCCGTGCCGACACCGGCGAACATGATCATCGCGACGGCGAGCAGCAGATAGAGCGACACGATCGTAATGACCGTGAGGGTCGCGGCACGCCCCGGCGTCTTCTCGGGGTCCTTCGTCTCCTCGTTCATCGTGAGGGTGACATCCCACCCCCAGAAGATGAAGATCGACAGCGACAGCCCGGCCGCGAAGGCGGAGAACGAGGTCACCGCGAACGGGTTGAACCAGCCGATGTCGAACGGCCGGTAGTCGAAGCCCTGGCCGTTCACCGCCTCGACGATCGCCGCGACGGCGAAGAAGACGAGCACGAGCACCTGGAAGCCGACGAGGAAGTACTGCAGCTTCTGCGTCGTCTGCATGTCGCGGTACGAGATCCACGTGGCGGCGAGCATGAACAGCAGGCAGACGGCGATGTTGATGACGGTGTTGGATGCCAGGTCCGCGATGTCGGGATTGCCGCTGATCTGCGAGATGAGCAGGAACAGGAAGTCGACGGCGACGCCAGCGAGGTTCGAGAGCACGAGGATCGTCGCGACGACGAGACCCCAGCCAGCCATCCAGCCGACCCACGGGCCGAATGCGCGAGACGCCCACGTGAACGACGTGCCTGCGTCGGGCATGCGGTTGTTGAGCTCGCGATAGCCGAAGGCGACGAGGAGCATGGGGATGAAGCCGACGAGTACGATCGCAGGGATCTGCGCACCCACGACCGAGGCCGTGGGGCCGACCGCCGCCGTGAACGTGTACGCCGGGGCGATGCACGAGATGCCGATGACGATGGCGCCGATGAGTCCGATCGTGCCGGCGGACAGGCCCTTGGCGGACAGGCCGCCCGTGGTCGCGGCGCCCGCGGCGCTCGCCCCGGTGGCGGACGTGCCACCGGCCGGGGCGCCGGGTTCCGATGCGGTCATTTCGTCGTCTCCTCAGTGCGGGTGGCGCGGGGCACGACGATCACGGGAACCGTGATCTCTTTGAGCATCTTCGCGGCCGTCGATCCGAGGAACAGGCGCCGCGGCTGGGCGAGCCGGCTCGATCCGACGAGCACGACCTCGCCGTCCTGCCAGTCGAGATGCGACACGGCGTCTTCGATGCTCTCGCCCGCGGCGACCACCACGTCGGCGGAGACCTCCGCGGGCAGCTCGGCCTTCGCGACGGCGAGCACGTGGTCCGTCTCGGTCGAGGAGGCCACCCGGATCGTGGCGGTGTCGGCGGTGGCCGGCAGATCAACCGGCAGCAGAGACAGCAGTCGCACCGGCACATGGGCGGACTGCGCGAACCGCGCCGTCACCTCGAGCAGGGCATCGGCACCGGGCCGGGTGCCGACGGCGACCGTGAGGCGGGTGATACCCGTCTCGGGCGCGACCTTGCGCGCGCCGCGCGGCACGAGCGCGACCGGCACGTCGGACGAGTGCAGCAGCTCCGTCGTCGTGCTGCCGAGGCGGTGCCGACCGCGGGTCGCCCCGTCCGCGGCGCCGACGACGATGCACGCCGCGTCGAGCTCGTCGGCGATCTGCACGAGACCGGCGGCGAACGACTCGGCCGCGCGGATCTGGGCGTGCGCGACGACGTCGTCGGGGATGCGGTCGATCGCCTCGGCGATCCACTGCTGGGCCTGCTCCTTCAGCACCCGGCTGTAGCCGTCCGCCGGCGGGGTGATGACACTGCGGTCGGCGCTCGGCAGCACGATCGAGACGTCGAGCAACGCCCCGGTGGCGCGGGCGAGACGCGCGGCGAACGCCACGGCATCCCGTCCCGTCTTCGTCGCGGTGTAGCCGACGACGACGTGGCTCGTCATGCGCGCACCTCGTCGATGATCTGCGCGGCGACCAGGCGCCCCATGCGGATCGCGCCGTCGACGTGCTGATAGCCGGCGCCGGCCAGATCGCTGCACGCGAAGTGGATCGGGCCGACGGCCTCGCGCAGGTGCTTGCCGTAGCGCGAGAGCCCGCCGAGGTCGAAGCTCGCAGCGTACGCGCCGCGGGTCCACTCCTCGCTCCCCCAGTCGCTCTCGTAGTAGACCACCGGGTCGAGCGCCTCCGGGCCGTAATAGTGGCTGAGCGAGGTGAGGATGCGCTGCTTGCGCTCGTCGGCGGACAGCTCGAACACGCCGTCGGCGTTCAGGTCGCTGACGAAGCCGACGAGCGTGCCGCGCTCCTCGCCGTGGTTGGAGTTGTCGTACGCCTCGTGCGAGAGCTCGTACGGGCTGAACGCGGTGCCCGACAGGCCCTTCTCGCGCCAGAACGGCGTCTCGTACACGGCGTGCACCTTGATGACGAAGCCCATCGACAGATGCTGGTGCATCTGGTGCTGCAGGCGCGGCAGCGCCGGCACGAACGAGATGCGGCTGTAGAGCACGGGCGCGAGCGCGAGGATCGCCTGGCGCGCGCGCACCGTCATCCCGTCGGCGACGGCGGTGACGCCCTCGTCGGACCACTCCAGCGTGCGGACGGGCTGGTTCAGGAAGACGTCCTCGCCGAGGCGCTCGGCGAGCAGCAGCGGCACCTGCTGCAGGCCGCCCACGACCCGTTTGTCGAGGATGAAGTCGGCGTCGACGAGGTTCGAGTAGCTGCCCGCGGAGGCGGCCATCAGGAGCGATTCGAGCAGCGAGATCGCGTGCGTGGGCTTCGTGAGCATGGCCGAGCCGGTGGCGAAGGCGAGGTTTCGCACCGCCTCGTCGTCGTCGGTCTGGGCGCGCAGCCACGCATCCCATGACACGCTGTCCCACTCGGCGGCCTTCTCGTGCGCCCAGGGCCGGTCGGGGTCGATCTCGGCGACCATCGCGTCAAGTCGTTCGGTCAGGCGGGCGATGACCGCCTCGGTCTCGGGAGAGACCGGGAACATCTCGCCGGTGAAGCGGTGCGCCGTCCCGTCCGGACCGACGTACACGCTGTCGCCCTCGCGGTACCGGCTGAAGGTGTCGAGGCCGAGGTCTGCGACCGTCTCGATGAGCGCGGTCTGGTCCGGCGAGATCCACTGCCCGCCGATCTCGAGCATCGCGCCGTCGATGACGTCGGTCCACAGCCGTCCGCCGACGCGGTCGCGCGCCTCGAGGACGGCGACCGACAGGCCCGCCTTCTTCAGCTCGTTGGCGGCGGTCAGTCCTGCGGCGCCGGCGCCGACGATGACGACGTCTCGGGTGATCTCGGTCATGCCTTGTCTCCTTCGCGTGCGGGGGTAGGGCCGGAGCGGTCAGTTGGCCTGCAGAGCGGATGCCACGACGTCCAGGCCCTCGCTCAGCAGCTCGTCGCTGATCGACAGCGGCGGCAGGAAGCGGATCACGTTGCCGTAGGTGCCGCAGGTGAGGACGATGACGCCCTCGGCGATGGCCGCCTTCGCGACGGCCGACGTGAGCGCGGCATCGGGGGCGCCGGTGGCCGGGTCGACGAACTCGGCGGCGATCATGGCGCCGCGTCCGCGGACGTCGCCGATGCGCGGGTCGGCCTCTGCCATGGCGCGCAGGCGCGTGAGGAGGAGCGCCTCGATCTGCTGCGCGCGCTCGATGAGGCCGTCGTTCTCGAAGGCGTCCATCGCCGCGAGCGCGGCCGCGCATGCGACGGGGTTGCCGCCGTAGGTGCCGCCGAGGCCCCCGGCGTGCGTGGCATCCACGATCTCGGCGCGGCCCGTGACGGCCGCGAGCGGCATGCCTCCGGCGATGCCCTTGGCCGTGGTGATGAGGTCGGGCACGATGCCGAACAGCTCGCTCGCGAACATCGCGCCGGTGCGGGCGAAGCCGGTCTGCACCTCGTCGGCGATGAAGACGACGCCGTTCGCGCGGCACCAGTCCACAACCGCCGGGAGGAACCCGTCGGCGGGCACGATGAACCCGCCCTCGCCCTGGATCGGCTCGATGATGACGGCGGCGAGGTTGTCGGCGCCGATCTGCTTCTCGATCAGCGAGATCGCCTTAGCCGCGGCCTCGGCGCCGGAGAGGCCGTCGCGGAACGGGTAGGAGGCGGGAGCGCGGTAGACCTCGGAAGCGAACGGGCCGAAGCCGCTCTTGTACGGCATCGACTTCGCGGTGAGGGCCATCGTGAGGTTCGTGCGGCCGTGGTAGGCGTGGTCGAACGCGACGACCGCCTGCCGGCCGGTGAACCTGCGCGCGATCTTGACGGCGTTCTCGACCGCCTCGGCGCCCGAGTTGAACAGCGCCGACTTCTTGGCGTGGTCGCCGGGGGTGAGCCGGTTGAGGCGCTCGGCGACGGCGACGTACGACTCGTACGGCGAGATCATGAAGCAGGTGTGGGTCATCTGGGCGACGGCGTTCTGCACGGCCGCGACGACGGCGGGGTGCGCGTTGCCGACGCTCGTGACGGCGATGCCCGAGCCGAGGTCGATGAGCGAGTTGCCGTCGGCGTCGACGACGACACCGCCACCGGCGGCGACGGCCGCGATCGGCACGGTGTGTCCGACGCCGGCCGCGACGGCCGACGCCTTGCGCGCGAGCAGTTCCTGGGAGCGCGGACCGGGGATCGCGGTGACGAGGGAACGCTGCTGCGGGAGGGTGGGTCCGCCGAGGAGGGTCGTGGTGGGAGTGCTCATGCCTGGGAGCGTAGGGCGGCGCGCGCGCCGCTCACACTCGCCGTCGTGTACATTCTGCTGCGAGACGCGTACGTCGCGGACAGCACCACCGACCCGAGATGAGCGACGATGCCCACGACCGAGACGCAGCCGACGCTGCGGGCTCTCCTCGCCCGCACCGAGCTGGCGCTGCGGCTCGCCTCGCGCGAGGGCGACCTGCCGGGCGACGCGCTCGACGCACCGCTGCGGTGGGTGCACTCCTCCGATCTCGCCGACCCGACGCCGTTCCTCGCCGACGATCTGCTGCTGCTGACCACCGGCACCCAGTTCGCGCTCGACGCCCGGACCGGCACGGCGCCCACGACGGCCGAGGCGTACGTGGCGCGCCTGCGCGCCCGGGGCGTGCGGGGCCTGGGGTTCGGCACCGAGGTCGTGCGCGACGGCATCCCGCCGACCCTCGAGCGCGCGTGCCGCGCCGCGGGCATGCCGCTGTTCGAGGTGCCCTACCGCACGCCGTTCATCGCGCTCGCCCGGGCCAACGCCGAGGCGATCGCCGCGCAGGCGTACGCGCGGCGCACGTGGGCGCTGTCGGCGCAGCGCGCGATCTCGCTCGCCGCCCTCCGCCCCGACGGGCTCGCCGCGACGGTCGCCGAGCTGGCGAAGCAGCTGGGCGCGTGGGTCGGACTCTACGACGCGGCGGGCGTGCTCACCCAGAGCCATCCGCACGAGGGGCCGGGCGCGGCGGCGCGCGCGGCGCTGGATGCCGAGGCGGGCGCCGTACTGCGGCGGGGCAGCCGCGCCGCGTCGCAGTTCGAGATCGACGGGGCGCGCGTGACGATGCAGACGCTCGGCCGGGGCGGCCACCTGCGCGGGCTGATCGCGATCGCCGGCGCCGAACTCGACCTCGAGGGCCGGAGCGTCGTCACCTCGGTGATCGCGATGGCGGGCCTGGCGCTGGAGCAGAACGTCGGCCTCGGGCGGGCGCGGTCGGCGCTGCGCGCGGGCCTCGTGCACGCACTGCTCGAGGGGGATGCGGGGCTCGCCCGGCGCGTGTCGCGGGAGCTGTGGGGGCCGCTGCCCGCCGCCCCCGTCATCGTGGCCGTCGCGACCGTCACCCCAGCGCGGCTCGACGCGGCCGTCGACTGGCTCGAGCTGCGGGCCGCCGAGGCGCGGGGCGCGCTCTTCCACGGTCGCGGCCCCGAGGGGGTCGTGCTCGTGGTGCCCGCCGCCGACTCCGCGACGATCCCCGCCTTCGCGGCGCTGTTCGACGCCGCCTGCGGCGTGTCGGAGCCCGTCGACTACACCGGCTTCGCGACCGGGCACGTCCAGGCGGTCGCCGCGCGCCGCCGGGCGGCTGCCGGCATCCCGGCCCGCTTCGCCGACGACGCGGCGCGGGGGCTCCTCGGCGCCCTCGACTCCCCCGCCGCGCGCGCCCTGGCCGAGGCGCGGCTCGCGCCCCTGCGCGAGCACGACGACGCGCACGCGACCGCCCTCGTCGACACGGTGCGCACGTGGCTCGAGAGCGACGCCCGCATCGACCAGACGGCGCAGGCCCTCGGCATCCATCGGCACACCGTCCGCGCCCGGGTGGCGCAGGCTCAGCGCCTGCTCGGCGTCGACCTCGGCTCCTTCCCCGCCCGCGCGGAGCTGTGGGCCGCGCTCGTCGCGCTGCGCTGACCCGCCCTTCCGCCACCCCCCGGCCCGCCTTACGGAGGCAGGCGGCGTCAGCCGCGCGGGGCGTGCGCCTCGAGGAACTCGTACAGGTCGGTCGTGTCGACGCCCGGGAACGAGCCCGACGGCAGCGTGGCGAGGAGCGTCCGCGGCGTGCGCACGTTCGGCCAGGCCTGGTCGCGCCACTGCGACTCCAGCTCGGCGGGGGCCCGCCGGCAGCACACCTCGACGGCATGCCGGGACACCCCGCGGTTGGTCGTCTCGCGTCCGAGGAACCATTTCGTGTCGTCGAAGCGCACGCCGACCGAGACGGAGTGGGCGCCTTCGCTGGATGCCTCGACGCGCGCCGTGCACCAGTACGTGCCGTTCCCGGTGTCGGTGTACTGGTAGTACGGGTTGAACTTGTCGGGGATATCGAACACCGTGCGGCTCGTCCACCGCCGGCAGCACAGCTGCCCCTCGATCGACCCGATCCGGTCGGCGGGGAAGTTGACGTCGTCGTTCTCGTACGCCTTCGTGATGGTGCCCGACTCGTGCACCTTGAGGAAGTGCACCGGGATGCCGAGGTGCTCGGTCGCGAGGTTCGTGAACCGGTGCGCGGCGGTCTCGTACGAGACCGAGTACGCGTCGCGGAGGTCTTCGATCGAGATCGCGCGCCGCTCCTTGGCGTCGCGCAGCACCGGCACCGCATGCTCTTCGGGGATGAGGAGCGCGCCGGTGAGGTAGTTGGTCTCGACGCGCTGGCGCAGGAACTCGGCGTACGACCGCGGCTCGCTGTGCCCGAGGATGCGGCTGGCGAGCGCCTGCAGCACCGCGGTGCGCGAGTCGCCCTTCATCGGCACCGTGCTCGAGAGGTACAGCCGGCCGTGCCGGATGTCGGCGACGGAGCGTGTGGATGCCGGCAGGTCGGCCACGTAGTGCAGCGAGAATCCCAGGTGAGCGGCGATATCCGACGCCGTGCGCTGGGTGAGCGGACCCCCCGGGTGGTCGACGGCGCGCAGGATCGTCCGCGCGTGCTCCTCGAGGTCGGCGAAGTAGTTGTCCTGCCGCCGCATGAGGTGACGGAGCTCCACGTTCGCCCGACGCGCCTCCTCGGGGGTCGCCGACCGCTCGTCGCCGAGGCGCTGGATCTCGCCCTGCAGCGCGAGCAGGGCGCGGAGCGCCTCGTCGGGCACCGACTTTCCGATGCGGAACGGTTCGATGCCGAGCGCGCGGAAGGTCTGCCCCTTCATCGCGCGCTCGAGGGCGATCTCGAGCGTCGCGCGTTCGTCGAGGGTCTCCGCCTCGAGCAGCTGGTCGACGGTCGCGCCGAGTGCGCGCGCGATCGCGCGGAGCAGGGTGAGCTTCGGCTCGCGCTTGCCGGTCTCGATCATCGACAGCTGACTGGGCGCCCGCTCGACCGCGGCGGCGAGCTCATCGAGGGTCATGCCGCGAGCGGTCCGCAGCTGACGGATCCGGCGTCCGATCGTCAGGGCGTCCGCGTCTCCCGAGGCATCCATCGCGGCGTCCGTCGCGGCGGTGGCGGAAGGAACATCGACGTTCGTCATGTCCGGAAGTGTGTCACAGATCCAGAAGAACGAGCAAACTTCACAGCCGATTTGGTCAAGTCGGCCTCGAATCTTCACCCAGAGTGGTCTCACCGCCCCTCGACGAGCTCGGGGACCTCGAAGTTCGGGGACAGGCGGACCAACACGAAAGGCAAGGCCATGATTCCGACCGCCACGGGCATCGCGCCTGATGAGACCACCCGCCCCACGACGGGGCCCATCCCGACGTCGGCGATCGTCGTCACGGGCCCGATCCGCGAGCGGTACGACGAGATCCTCACCCCCGACGCGCTCGCGTTCCTCAGCGAGCTGCACGCGCGCTTCGCGGGGCGCCGCCACGACCGGCTGGCCGACCGTCTGCGCCGCCGGTTCGAGATCGGCAACGGGCACGACCCGCAGTTCCGTGCCGACACGGCGCACATCCGCGACGACGCCGACTGGCGCGTCGCCGGTGCCGGCCCCGGCCTCGAAGACCGCCGCGTCGAGATCACCGGCCCGACCGACCCCAAGATGACCATCAACGCGCTCAACTCGGGCGCGAAGGTGTGGCTCGCCGACCAGGAAGACGCCACGAGCCCCACCTGGAAGAACGTCATCGAGGGCCAGCTGTCGCTTTACGACGCGATCCGCGGGCAGCTGTCGTACACGTCGCCCGAGGGCAAGGTGTACGAGGTCACCGCCGAGCAGACGCCGACGATCGTGATGCGACCGCGCGGCTGGCACCTGACCGAGAATCACATCACGTTCACCGACCGCGCCGGGCGCCAGCTGGCCGCGTCGGGGTCGCTCGTGGACTACGGGCTCTACTTCTTCCACAACGCCAAGCGCCTGATCGAGAACGGCGTCGGCCCGTACTTCTACCTGCCGAAGATCGAGTCGTCCGAAGAGGCGAAGCTGTGGGACGACGTGTTCACGTTCAGCGAGGACTACATCGGCATCCCGCACGGCACGATCCGCGCGACCGTGCTGATCGAGACGCTGCCGGCCGCGTTCGAGATGGACGAGATCCTCTTCGAGCTGCGCGACCACATCGCGGGCCTGAACGCCGGCCGGTGGGACTACATCTTCTCGATGATCAAGAACTACCGCGGCCGCGGCGCCCGGTTCGTCCTGCCCGACCGCAGCCAGGTGACGATGACGGTGCCGTTCATGCGCGCTTACACCGAGCTGCTCGTCAAGACCTGCCACAAGCGCGGCGCCTTCGCGATCGGCGGCATGAGCGCGTTCATCCCGAACCGGCGCGACCCCGAGGTCACGGCGCAGGCGTTCGAGAAGGTGTCGGCCGACAAGAAGCGCGAGGCCGGCGACGGCTTCGACGGCACGTGGGTCGCCCACCCCGACCTGATCCCCGTGGCCCGCGCCGAGTTCGACGCCGTGCTCGGCGAGCGCCCGAACCAGGTCGACCGCCAGCGCCCCGAGGTGGACATCAAGGCATCCCAGCTCATCGACGTGCACATCGGACTGCCGATCTCGGCCGCCGGCGTCTACGCGAACGTGTCGGTGGCGATCCGCTACATCGAGGCGTGGCTGCGCGGGCTCGGCGCCGTTGCGATCGACAACCTGATGGAGGATGCCGCGACCGCCGAGATCTCGCGCTCGCAGGTCTGGCAGTGGATCCACCAGGACCGCTCCACGGAGGACGGCACGAAGATCACCCGCGAGTACGTCGAGGGCCTCATCACCCGGGTGCTCGAGGAGGTCACCCGCTTCGATGGCGACCGGTTCGACGACGCCGCGGCGATCTTCGAAGAGGTCGCGCTCGGCGACGACTTCCCCGCCTTCCTGACCATTCCCGCCTACAACCGCTTCCTCGTCGAGTCCGCGTGACCCGATCCGCCTCCGCAGTGACAGACACCGCAACGAAGGACACACCATGACCAGTTACCAGGACGACATCGACGCCATCCAGGCCCTCAAGGACGAGAACGGGCCGAGCTGGCACGCCATCGACCCCGAGGCCGTCGCCCGAATGCGGGCCCAGAACCGCTTCCGCACGGGCCTCGAGATCGCGCAGTACACCGCCGACATCATGCGCGCCGACATGGCCGAGTACGACGCCGACTCGTCGGTCTACACGCAGTCGCTCGGCGTCTGGCACGGCTTCATCGGGCAGCAGAAGCTGATCTCGATCAAGAAGCACCTGAAGTCGACCAACAAGCGCTACCTCTACCTCTCGGGGTGGATGGTCGCAGCGCTGCGCAGCGAGTTCGGGCCCCTCCCCGACCAGTCGATGCACGAGAAGACCGCCGTTCCCGCGCTGATCGAGGAGCTCTACACCTTCCTCCGTCAGGCCGACGCCCGCGAGCTCGACCTGCTGTTCACGAAGCTCGACGCGGCGCGCGCGGCGGGCGACGACACGGCGGTGGAGTTCATCCAGTCGCAGATCGACAACTACGAGACCCACGTCGTGCCGATCATCGCCGACATCGACGCCGGCTTCGGCAACCCCGAGGCGACGTACCTGCTCGCCAAGAAGATGATCGAGGCCGGCGCGTGCGCCATCCAGATCGAGAACCAGGTCTCGGATGAGAAGCAGTGCGGCCACCAGGACGGCAAGGTCACCGTGCCGCACGAGGACTTCCTCGCGAAGATCAACGCGGTCCGTTACGCGTTCCTCGAGCTCGGCATCGACAATGGCGTGATCGTCGCCCGCACCGACTCGCTGGGCGCCGGTCTCACGCAGAAGATCGCCGTCTCGCAGGAGCCGGGCGACCTCGGCGACCAGTACAACGCGTTCCTCGACGTCGAGGAGATCGACGCCGCCGAGCTGAGCGACGGCGACGTCATCATCCGCCGTGAGGGCAAGCTCCTGCGCCCCAAGCGCCTGGCATCCAACCTGTACCAGTTCCGCTCCGGCACCGGTGAGGAGCGCTGCGTGCTCGACTGCATCACGTCGCTGCGCAACGGCGCCGACCTCCTCTGGATCGAGACCGAGAAGCCGCACGTCGAGCAGATCGCGGGGATGGTGGATGCCATCCGTGAGGAGATCCCGAACGCGAAGCTCGTCTACAACAACAGCCCGTCGTTCAACTGGACGCTGAACTTCCGCCAGCAGGCCTACGACGCGCTCGCGGCGCAGGGCGCGGATGTCTCGGCGTACGACCGGGCCGACCTCATGAACGTCGCGTACGACGACACCGAGCTCGCGACGCTCGCCGACGAGAAGATCCGCTCGTTCCAGAAGGACGGGTCGGCCCGCGCCGGCATCTTCCACCACCTCATCACGCTGCCGACCTACCACACGGCCGCGCTGTCGACCGATGACCTGGCGAAGGGCTACTTCGGCGACGAGGGCATGCTCGCCTACGTCAAGGGCGTACAGCGCCGCGAGATCCGCGAGGGCATCGCAACGGTGAAGCACCAGAACATGGCCGGCTCCGACATCGGCGACAACCACAAGGAGTACTTCGCCGGTGACGCGGCCCTGAAGGCCGGCGGCAAGGACAACACGATGAACCAGTTCGGCTGACAGACCCCCCTGGGGGACGGGGGCCAGGGGGCGGATGCCGAGGCATCCGCCCCCTCTGCATCTCGCCTTGAATACGACTAGTATCTATGTTGTGAACGAGACGACCCCGAATGCCGCCGACCTCGTCTACGCGCGCGTCAAGCAGCGCATCCTGCAGGGCGACTTCGAAGGGGGCCGCATGCTCAGCGAGGGCGAACTCGCCGCCGAGCACGGCGTGAGCCGCACGCCCGTGCGCGAGGCGTTCCTCCGGCTGCAGGCCGAGGGCTGGATGCGGCTGTACCCGAAGCGTGGCGCGCTCGTGGTCGAATCCACGCCCGGCGAGATCGCGCAGGTGCTCGAGGCGCGGCGCCTACTGGAGAACTATGCGGTGCAGCGCACGGTCCGCGACGAGCACACCCGGCAGGACCTCGCGGCGGAGCTCGCTCGCGCCGTCGACGCGCAGCGCCGCGCGGCGCAGGCCGATGACACCGAGGCCTTCGTCTCGGCCGACGCGGACTTCCACAACGCGATCATCCGCTCCGCCGGCAACACCCTCCTCACGACCTTCGCCGAGGGGTTGCGCCAGCGGCAGCAGCGCGTCACCGCGACCTCCATCCGCACCCCCGAGCGGATGACGGCCGTCGTCGCCCGACACGAGCGCCTTGCCGCCGCGATCGCCGCGGGCGACGCGGACGCGTTCCGCACGACGCTCGACGCCCACTTCGAGGCCGCCCACGGCGTGCGCGCGGGCACATCGCCCGCCGATCAGACGGCGGGAGCGGCCCGATGAGCGCCGCGACGACGCCGATCGCGATCGCCGACGCAGGTCGGCACCGCACGAAGCCGTGGCTGCGCGCCGCCGCCGCGCTGTTCGCGGTCGCATGGGGCGGCAACGAGTTCACGCCGCTGCTGGTCACCTACCGGCTGCACGACAACCTCGGCGCGCTCACGGTGAACGTCCTGCTCGGCGCCTACGTCATCGGCATCGTCCCCGCGCTCCTGCTTGGCGGGCCCCTGTCGGACCGCTTCGGCCGTCGCCCCCTCCTGCTGCCCGCCCCCCTGATCGCGCTCGCGGGCTCGGCCGTGCTCGCCGCCGCGGCGGGCGAGCCCGTGCTTCTGTTCGCGGGCCGGGTGCTCTCCGGCGTCGCGCTCGGCCTCGTGATGGCCGTCGGGACGGCCTGGATCAAAGAGCTCTCCGAGGCCCCCTTCGACGCTTCCGCATCGGGGTCGGGCGCGCGGCGTGCGGCCCTTTCGCTCACGACGGGGTTCGCGCTCGGCGCGGCCGTCGCGGCGGCGCTCGCGCAGTTCGCCCCGCTCCCCGAGGTGCTGCCCTATCTCGTCAACGTGGCGCTGTGCGCGGCGTCGTTCGCCTTCGCGCTGCGCACCCCCGAGTCGCACCCGCGCGACCCGGCCCGCGGCGGGCGGCTGCGCGACGATCTGCGCATCCCGTCGGCGAGCCACCGGCGCTTCCTCGGCGTCGTCGCGCCAATGTCGCCGTGGGTGTTCGGCACCGCGGCATCCGCCTACGCGATCCTCCCGGCGCTGCTGGTCGACCGGGTCGCCGGGTTCGAGGTCGGCTTCGCGGGACTCATGTGCCTCGTGAGCCTCGGCTGCGGCGTCGGGGCCCAGACGCTCGCGCGCCGCATCGACCTGCCGGGCGGATGCCGCGGCGTCACCGCGGCCCTCGCGGCCGTCGTGCCGGGCATGCTGCTGGCGGCCGCGACGGCGCTGACCCGGTCGGTCGCCCTCGCCCTCGTCGCCGCAGCGGCCCTCGGCATCGGCTACGGGCTGCTGCTCGTGGGCGGGCTCATGGAGGTGCAGCGGATCGCGGGCCCCGACGATCTCGCGGGCCTGACCGCGGTGTTCTACTCGCTGAGCTACGTGGGCTTCTTCGTGCCCGCCGTCCTCGCGGCGATCAGTCCCGTGATCGGCTACCCGACCCTGTTCGTCGCGGGCGCCGTCATCGCGGCGCTGTCGGCCGCGCTCGTGTGGCGTGCGCACGTGAACGGCAAGCGGCGCGCGCTCGCGGCCTGACCCCGCCGACTACGCTGGGTGCCGTGACCGAACGCGCCCCCGTCTCCCGCAAGCTGTCGTCCATCGCCGAATCGGCGACCCTCAAGGTCGACGCGAAGGCGAAGGCCCTCAAGGCCGAGGGCAAGCCGGTGATCTCGTACGCCGCCGGCGAGCCAGACTTCGCGACACCGCAGTTCATCGTGGATGCCGCGGCCGAGGCGCTGCGCGACCCGGCGAACTTCCGCTACACGCCCGCCGCCGGCCTGCCGGTGCTGCGCGAGGCGATCGCCGCGAAGACCCTCCGCGACTCGGGTCTCGAGGTCTCCCCGTCGCAGGTGATCGTCACCAACGGCGGCAAGCAGGCGGTCTATCAGGCCTTCCAGGCCGTGGTGAACCCGGGCGACGAGGTGCTGCTGCCCGCGCCGTACTGGACGACCTATCCCGAGGCGATCGCCCTCGCCGACGGCGTTCCGGTCGAGGTGTTCGCCGGCGCCGATCAGGACTACAAGGTGACCGTCGAGCAGCTCGAGGCGGCGCGCACCGATCGCACCACCGCGCTCGTGTTCGTCTCGCCGTCGAACCCCACCGGATCGGTGTACACGCCCGAGGAGACCGCCGCGATCGGGCAGTGGGCCCTCGAGCACGGCATCTGGGTGATCAGCGACGAGATCTATCAGAACCTCGTCTACGAGGGCGTGCGCGCCGTCTCGATCGTCGAGGCGGTCCCCGGGCTCGCCGGCCAGACGATCCTCGTCAACGGGGTGGCGAAGACGTACGCCATGACGGGCTGGCGGGTGGGCTGGATGGTCGGGCCCGCCGACGCCATCAAGATCGCCGGCAACCTGCAATCGCACCTGAGCTCCAACGTCAACAACATCGCCCAGCGCGCCGCGCTCGCGGCCCTCACCGGGCCGCAGACCGAGGCGGAGGAGATGCGCCAGGCCTTCGACCGCCGCCGCGAGGTGATCGTCGCCGAACTCGCGAAGATCCCCGGGGTCACGGTGCCGGTGCCGCTCGGCGCGTTCTACGTGTACCCGGACGTCCGCGGCCTGCTCGGCCGCGAGTGGCGGGGCACTCGCATCGACACCTCGCTCGAGCTCGCCGACTTCATCCTCGACGAGGCCGAGGTCGCCGTGGTGCCGGGCGAGGCCTTCGGCCCGTCGGGATACCTCCGCCTGTCGTACGCGCTCGGCGACGACCAGCTGCTCGAGGGCGTGCAGCGCCTGCAGCGCCTGTTCGCCTGAGCACGGCCCGCGTCGCGCGGGCGCGGGCGCAGCGGATTCGGAGAATCGCAACAGAATCGGACGATCACGACCGTGGCATCCGATTCTGTTGCTGATCTCCGATTCTGGTGCGCCGCGCGCCGCGCGCCCGCGTCAGAGCTCGACGCCGACGAGCACGGGTTCGGGCTGCAGGATGAGGCCGAACTCGCTCTGCACACGGCTCTGGATGTAGCGCGCCAGCTCGGCGAGCTCGCCCGCCGAGGCATCCCCGCGGTTCGTCAGCGCGAGCGCGTGCTTGGTCGACAGCCCCGCCCGCGACCGCGGCAGGTGGAATCCCTTGCGCAGACCGGCGTGCTCGATGAGCCACGCGGCGCTCACCTTAACGTCGGGGAGCGAGGGCGCCGGCACGGGGTACAGGCCGGCGTAGTCGTCGAGCGGGATGACCCGGTCCGGCGCGGCGAGCGGCGCCGCCGTTGTCGAGATCGGCCACCGCGGGCACTCGTCGGGGAGGGTGCGGGCGAAGGATGCCGAGACGATGGCGTTCTGGAAGAACGAGCCGGCGCTCCGGGTGTCGGGGTCGGCGTCGTCGAGCACCATGCCCTTGCGCGCCCGCGTCGCGAGCACGGTCTCGCGCACCCAGCGGAGGGTCACCCGCTCCCCCTCGGCGACGCCCAGCGCCTGCCGAAGCTGCGCGCCGGAGAGCTCGAACGCCTCGTCGCCGACGTCGCGCAGTTCGAGCGTGACGGAGAGCACAACCGCGGGCCGCGGCGCGACCGAGCCGTAGTGGTTCTTCAGCACCGACGTGCGGAACCCCAGCGCGAGATCGGCGGCGGGCACGGTGGAGACCTCCCCCGTCGCCTCGTCGATCAGCTCGACCTCGACGAGGGTCTCGACGATCTCCTGGCCGTACGCCCCGATGTTTTGCACGGGAGCCGCACCGACCGTGCCCGGGATGCCCGACATCGCGACGATGCCCGACAGCCCCTCCCGCGTCGCGTACTCGACGAGGTCGTCCCAATCGTGCCCGGCTTCGACGCGCACTCGCGTGTGGCCCTCGCGGGGCGACGGGAGGCGTTCGATCCCGCTCGTGCGCACGAGCACCACGGTGCCCTCGAACGGGTCGTCTCCGACGAGCAGGTTCGACCCGCCGCCGACGACGAGCCATGGCTCGCCGCTCGCCCACACGTCGCGCAGCGCCGCGACGAGCTCGTCGCGGGTCTGCGCCTCGATCATGCGCTCCGGCATCCCGCCCACGCGGAGCGTCGTGAGGTCCGCGAGCGCGACCGGTTCGATCTCGGGCATCTCTCAGCCGTCCCGGCGCACGCGCACCTGGGCCTTGCCGAGCACGGTCGTCTCACCGGCCGACACCGTCAGGTCGATGCGCAGGAACTCGTCGTCGACCTGGCCGACGGTGGCGGCGACGACGACGTCGGCGCCCGACTCGGCGTCGACGACGACGGGGCGGGTGAAGCGCACGCCGTAGTCGACGATGCGACCCGCGTCGCCGAGCCACGGCACGACCGTCTCGACGGCGAGGCCCATCGTGAGCATCCCGTGCGCGAGCACACCGGGCAGGCCCACCCGCTCGGCGACGTCGTCGCGATAGTGGATGGGGTTGAAGTCTCCGGATGCCCCGGCGTAGCGCACCAGCGACTCACGGGTGAGGTGCACGGTGCGCTCGGCGACGACGTCGCCCACCGCGACGGCGTTCGCGGCGGCTGCGGTGTTCGGGTTCGTCGAAGAACTCATGCGACCTCTCCTCCGATCAGCAGCACCGAGGTGGCCGTGACGACGTGCGCGCCCGTGGCATCCGCGATCTCCGCTTCGCTCGTGACCATCCCGCCCTTTCCGAACGGGCGGACGTTGGTGATGCGCAGCTGCGCGACCAGCTCGTCGCCCGCGACGATGGGGCGGGTGTAGTGGAAGCGCTGCTCGGCGTGGACGGTGCGCTCGAGCGCGATGCCGGAGTCCTCCTGCGCGAGCAGCTGCTGCAGCGTGAGGTCCTGGATCACCATCGCGAAGGTCGGCGGCGCGACGACGTCGTCGTAGCCGAGGGCGCGGGCGGCGGCCGGGTCGGTGTGCTGCGGGTCGGTGGCGAAGACGGCGCGCGCGAACTCGCGCACCTTCTCACGCCCGACGAGGTAGGGGGCGGTCGGCGGGAAGGCACGACCCACCAGCTCAGGATTCACGGACACCCGTCGATTCTACCGAGGATGCCTGGACACCCGATCAGCGGGCACGGCGCGAGCGCAGGGCACGCAACGCCATCTGCACGGCGATGAAGACGAGGAACACCGCGAAGAGGATGTTCGCGACCGCCGGATCGAAGAGGGCCGCGAACCACGCGCCGAGCGCCGTCGTGGTGCAGGCTGCTCCCCCGATCAGCGCCGCGGCGAGCAGGTCGACGTTGCCGCGCCGGAGGTTGCCGATCGTGCCCGAGATGGCGGTCGGGATCATCATCAGCAGCGACGTGCCCTTGGCGATGAGGTCGCTCGTGCCGAAGAAGATCATGAGCGCCGGCACCACGACGACGCCGCCGCCGACACCGAGCAGGCCCGCGAGAATGCCCGTGATCAGACCGAGCGCGGCGAGGGCGATGCCCGTCCCCCACGTGAGCACCAGTTCGGCGTCACGGGAGGGGACGACGACGAACATCATCACGATGACGAAGGCGAGGAAGACCACGAAGCCCCAGCGCAGCGCATTCTGCGGCAGCCGCGCGAGCAGCCAGGTGCCGATCTGCGCGCCGATCACGGCGAAGGCGGCGAGGATGAGCGCGGGGATCCACGCCACCGAGCCGTGCATCGCATAGGAGATCACCCCGACCGTCGCCGTCGGCACGATCGCCGCGAGCGACGTGCCGGCGGCCAGCCGCTGGTCGAAATGCAGCAGCAGCACGAGCATCGGCACGATGACGGTGCCGCCGCCGACGCCGAACAGGCCCGACAACAGTCCCGCGGCGAGCCCGATGCCGATGCACGACAGCACGAAGCGGGGGCTCCGCCGGGAGGCGACCGCGCTCACGCGGTCGCCTCGTCGGCCACGGTGTCGTCGCTCGTCGCGGCCTGCTCGAACTGCGAGCGGTACAGCCGCCAGTAGGCGCCCTCGGCGGCGATCAGCTCGTCGTGGGTGCCCTTCTCGACGATGTCGCCGTGCTCCATCACGAGGATGAGGTCGGCGTCGCGGATGGTCGAGAGCCGGTGCGCGATCACGAACGACGTGCGTCCTTCGCGCAGGGCCGCCATCGCGTGCTGCAGCAGCAGCTCGGTGCGGGTGTCGACGGAGCTGGTCGCCTCGTCGAGGATGAGCACGCCGGGCGAGGCGACGAACGCGCGGGCGATCGTGATGAGCTGCTTCTCCCCCGCCGAGACGTTCGCCGCGTCCTCGTCGAGAATCGTGTCGTAGCCGTCGGGCAGCGAGTGGACGAACCGGTCGACTCGGGTCGCGACCGCGGCCTCGACGATCTGCTCGTCCGAGGCATCCTCGTTGCCGTAGCGGATGTTGTCGCGGATCGACCCGGCGAACAGCCACGGATCCTGCAGCACCATGCCGGTGCGCGAGCGCACGTCGTCGCGGGTGAGCGCGGCGATGTCCTGCCCGTCGAGCAGGATCCGCCCGCCGTCCAGCTCGTAGAAGCGCATCAGCAGGTTGACGAGGGTCGTCTTGCCGGCGCCGGTGGGGCCGACGATCGCGACCGTCTGTCCCGGCTCGACGCGGAACGACAGGTCGCGGATGAGCGGCTTGTCGGGGCTGTAGCTGAAGGCGACGTGCTCGAACTCGATGACGCCCGGGCCTTCGACGAGCGCGGGCGCGGCCGGGGCATCCGGCTCCTGCTCGTCTTCGTCGAGCAGCTCGAACACGCGCTCGGCCGACGCCGTGCCCGACTGCACCACCGCGGCCATGCCGCCGAGCTCGGAGAGGGGCTGGGTGAACTGCTGCGAGTACTGGATGAACGCCTGCACGTCGCCGAGGCGCAGCTGACCGGATGCCACCATGAGACCGCCGAGCACGGCGACGCCGACGTAGCTCAGGCTGCCGATGAACATCATCGCGGGCATCATGAGGCCGGAGAGGAACTGCGCCTTGAACGCGGCCTCGTAGAGCTCCTCGTTCTCCTCCTGGAACTTCTCCCGCGAGTCCTTCTCGCGCCCGTACACGCGCACGAGGGCGTGGCCGGAGAACGACTCCTCGACGCGTGCGTTCAGGCGGCCGACCTTGCGCCACTGGGTGTTGAACGCCTTCTGCGACTTCGGGCCGATCACGCCGAACACGACGGCCATGAGCGGCAGCGCGATCAGGGCGACGATGGCGAGCTGCCACGAGATGGAGAACATCATGACGAGCACACCGACGACGGTGAGCACGTTCGTGACCGCCGTGGAGAGCGACTGCTGCATCGTCTGGGTGATGTTGTCGATGTCGTTCGTGACGCGCGAGATCAGCTCACCGCGCTGTACGCGGTCGAAGTAGGCCAGCGGCAGGCGGTTGATCTTCGCCTCGACCTCTTCGCGCAGCCGCCACATCGTGCGCACCATGATCACGTTGATGACGTAGCCCTGCACCCAGGTGAGGAACGCCGAGGCGATGTAGATCGCGAGCACCGCGACCACGACGCCGCGGAGGCGGTCGAAGTCGACGCCCGCGCCGACCTGGAAGTTCTGCATCGCCGAGACGATGTTGGCGATGTCGGTCTGACCGGCCGCGCGGAGGGCCGCGACGACGTCGGCCTGCGACGTGCCCTGCGGGAACTGGTCGCCGAGGGCGGCCGAGACGACGCCCTCGAAGATGACGTTGGTCGCCTCGCCGAGCACCTTCGGCGCGATGACGGCGAGCACGACGCCGATCGCGCCGAGGAGCGAGACGAACGCGAACGCCCACTTGTAGGGTGCGAGCAGCCCGATCATGCGGAAGAAGCTCTGTCGGAAGTTCGATGCCTTGCCCGGGGCGACCGAATCCCAGTCGCCGGAGTTCAGCCGCGCCTGCTCGGCGAGCTCGAGCTCGTAGCGCTCTTCTTCGGAGAGCTCGGCGCCCGCTTGCGGTGTTCCGGTGGGCGCGCTCATGCGTCGACTCCCAGCTGCGACTGGACGATCTCGCGATACGTCTCGTTGGACTCGAGCAGTTCGGCGTGCGTTCCGGCGCCCACCATGCGGCCGTCGTCGAGCACGATGATGCGGTCGGCGTCGACGACGGTCGAGATGCGCTGGGCGACGACGATCTTGGTCACCTCCGGTAGCTCTCGCCAGAGGGCCTGGCGGAGCCTGGCATCCGTGGCCACGTCGAGCGCCGAGAACGAATCGTCGAACACGAGGATCTCGGGGCGGTGCGTGATCGCGCGTGCGATCGAGAGGCGCTGGCGCTGGCCGCCCGACACGTTCGTGCCGCCCTGCGCGATGCGGGCGCCGAGCCCGCCCTCCATCTCCGCGACGAAGTCCCGCCCCTGGGCGATGTCGAGGGCATGCCAGAGCTCGTCGTCCGTGGCCTCTTCGCGGCCGAAGCGCAGATTGGATGCCACGGTGCCGGTGAACAGGAACGCCTTCTGCGGCACGTAGCCGATGCCCTGCCACATGAGGTCGAGGTCGGCGGCGCGCACGTCGACGCCGCCGACGCGGACCGTGCCGCCGGTGACGTCGAACAGGCGCGGGATGAGGGAGACGAGGGTCGTCTTGCCCGAGCCGGTCGAACCGACGATCGCGACCGTCTCCCCGGCATCCGCGCGGAAGGTGATGCCCTCGAGCACCGGCGCTTCCGCGCCCGGGTAGGTGAACGAGACGTCGTCGAACTCGACGACGCCGCGCTCGGGGAAGGTCGCGACGGGGTTCTCCGGCCGCTCGAGGGCGTCGTTCGAGGTGAGCACCTCGCCGATGCGGTCGGCGGAGACGGCGGCGCGCGGGATCATGATCGTCATGAAGGTCGCCATGAGCACGCCCATGAGGATCTGACCGACGTACTGCATGAACGCGAAGAGCGTGCCGATCTGCACGTGGCCGGCGTCGACCTGGATGCCGCCGAACCAGATCACGCCGACGACGGTGACGTTCAGCACGAGCATCGCCAGCGGGAACATGATGACGAAGAGCGATCCGACCTTGCGCCCGACGACGAGGATGCCGGTGTTGGCGACCCGGAAGCGCGCCTCTTCGATGCGCTCGCGCACGAACGCGCGCACGACGCGGACGCCGGTGAGCTGCTCGCGCATGATGCGGTTCACCCCGTCGAGGCGCTCCTGGTAGCTGCGGAACAGCGGCACCATGCGGCTGACGATGAACCCGGCGATGATGAGGAGGAGTGGCACGGCCACCGCGATGAGCCAGCTGAGCCCGACGTCCTGCTGCAGCGCCATGATGATGCCGCCGATGGCGAGCAGCGGTGCCGTGACGAGCATGGTGGCGCCCATCATCGCGAGCATCTGCACCTGCTGCACGTCGTTGGTGTTGCGGGTGATGAGCGTGCCCGCGCCGAAGGACGACACCTCGCGCTCGGAGAATCCGCTCACCTTCTCGTAGACGTCGCGGCGGATGTCGCGGCCGACGCTCATGGCGGTTCGGGCGGCGAAATAGGTCGCGATGATCGAGGCGACGATCTGCCCGAGGGCGATCGCGAGCATGAGAACGCCGCGCGACCAGATGTACGCGGTGTCGCCGGCGGCGACGCCCTTGTCGATGATGTCGGCGTTGAGGCGCGGCAGGTAGAGGGACGCCATGGCCGAGGCGAACTGGAAGACGAGCACCCCCACGAGCCACCACTTGTAGGTCCGGAGGTACCGGACGAGGAGCTTTCCAAGCATGCGCGATCTCCGTACGATGCGGCGAGGAGGGGACGCTACATGCTATCGCCGGGCTCCGACACGCCATGGCCGACCGCAGCGACGGAGGCACACGCTTGTGCTCCGCGACGTCGCGCTCAGACATGAAGAAAACCCCCGGACCTCCGCGGTATTCCGCGTGTCCCGGGGGCTGATTCGGTAGCGGGAGCGGGGCTTGAACCCGCGACCTCACGATTATGAGTCGTGCGCTCTCACCAACTGAGCTACCCCGCCGCGCTGCACCCACACGGCGAGATGTGGATGCTGCGAGCCCCGAGTCAGGATTGAACTGACGACCCCTTCCTTACCATGGAAGTGCTCTGCCACTGAGCTATCGGGGCGTGCTGCCCGCGAGCGGGCAACCAGAAAAGAATATCAGAGCCGAAGCGCTGTGCCGAACCGTCAGCCGACGGTGTGCGTGCCCGTCGTGTGCTCGGCGAGCCACGGCATCGGGTCGGTGGTCGTCGTGCCGCCCAGCAGCACCTCGAGGTGCAGGTGGGGGCCCGTCGCCTTGCCGGTCTGACCGACCTTGCCGATGATCTGCCCGGCGGTGACCCTCTGCCCCTGCGTGACCTGGAGCGAGCCGTACTGCATGTGCCCGTACCGGGTCGAGACGACCTGACCGTCGATGACGTGGTCGATGACGACCGTCACGCCGTAGTCGCCGCCCGACTCGGTCGCGATGCGCACCGTGCCGGCGGCGACCGCGTGGATCTCGGCTCCCGCACCCGGGGTCAGGTCGACGCCACTGTGCGCGGACGAGAACTCAGCGAGGTACGACGACGAGCCGTACGCGGCCGAGACCGGCACGCCCACCGGGAAGGGCCATTGAATGGGGGCGGACGGGTTGTTGACCCAGGTGCCCTGACCCGCGCCCGCGAAGATCGTCACGCCGGAATCGGCCGCGATCTCGGACATCGAGGCGACGTTGTAGCCTTCGGGGCGATCGAGCGCCGTGGCATCCTTCGCCCCCGTCGTCACGAACGCCTGGATCTTGTCATCGCCGGTCTTGGACGACGATGCTGACGGCGCGGAGATGTCGGAGGTGAGGGACGACCCGGCGGCGACGGCTGCGGCGGGGGTCGTGGTGCCGACGGCCAGCATGCCGACGATCGTCATGACGCCGACGGAGAACGAGGCGGCGGCGACGCGCTGGAAGACGACGCGACCGCGACGCGGGCGCCCGGTGGCGACGTGCACGGACGACGCTGCGACGGGCGCGGATGCCTCGTCGGGTGTGGATGCGGCGGCGGGGCGCTGCACCGGCGTCTCGGCCGTGAAAGAGAAGAGCCGTGCAGCGAACTCGAACTCGTCGAGGTGGCACGGCTCGGGGGTCGTGAAAGCCGAGGAGGATGCCTCATGGGCCCCGTCGACCGGAAGGGTGGGGTCGGCCGGAAGCGTGGCGGGGGCGACGTCGTCGCCGGCGACGTGGGCGAACACGGCGTCGGCGGCTTCGCGCAGGCGGCGCCGGGAAGCTGCGTCGGGCGCGGCGCCGACGGTCTCGCCGATGATGGCGGCGGCCACGTCGGCGACGATCGTCTCGGCGACGGACGGCTCGGGGGCGATCTCGACGGGCGCGTCCCCGGAGGGGGCGTCGGTCGACGCCTGCGCGGCGGACGCGGCCTGCGCCGCGGCTCGGCGTCGCAGCTCCGCGCGGGTGAGCGGAACGCCCGTCTCCTCCGGCGCGGCGGGCGCGGAGGGTCGGCGGCTGGAGCGGCGCGTCGGCGCGGCGTCAGCCAGGGGGGTGTCGAACGTCAAATGCGGGGCTCTCGTCCGGCCGCTCCGGGGGTAGCGGCGTCGTGAATCGGGCTTCTGATCACCGTTGCCGTTCGGGCGGCAAAGGTAACGATCGGGTAAACACTACCGCCGCACGGCTGGGAATGCCATGAATGGTCAGCGGTATATCGCCGCGTCGAGCGCGGCGTAGAGGTCCGGCCCCGCGGCGATCGTCATCTGCCGGCCAGGGCGACCGCCGGGCGCACCGCCGACGACGCCGCCCGCCTCCTCGACCAGGAGCGCACCGGCGGCGTGATCCCACGGCGCCAGGCCGCGTTCGAAGTAACCGTCGAGCCGCCCCGCCGCGACGTACGCGAGGTCGAGCGACGCGGCGCCCGCGCGACGCAGGTCGCGGGCGAGCGGCATGACGGTGCGCACGCGCTCGAGGTCTCCGGCGTGGGTGGCCGGGTCGTAGCCGAATCCGGTCGCGAGGAGCGCCCCGGCATCCGTCGGCCGCGACACCGCGAGGCGGTCGGCGCCGAGCCAGGCGCCGCTCCCCCGCGCCGCGCGGAAGAGGTCACCGGTCACGGGCGCGAAGACGACGCCGGCCTGCGCCGACCACAGCTCGGGATCGGGGTCGCCGGCGACCGCAGCGATGGAGACGGCGTAGTGCGGGATGCCATAGGCGTAGTTGACCGTGCCGTCGATCGGGTCGACGACCCACGTGATCTCCGTCGAGCCGCGCTCCGCCCCGGATTCCTCCCCGAGGAAGCCGTCGCCGGGACGCGCGGCGGCCAGCCGCGCGCGGATCAGGGTCTCGACCTCGCGATCGGCCTCGGTGACGATGTCGGCGAGCGCCGACTTTGTCGCGGCGATCCGCACTCCCTCGTCGCGGCGGCGACGTGCCAGCTCCCCCGCCTCACGGGCGATCTGCTCGGCCAGGAGCAGCAGGTCGGACGCATCCACCATGGCTCCGTCAATCCCGCGGGGCGACCGGAGGCTGCGTCGGTACGGGCGGGGGCGGCGGGTATCCGCGGTACCAGGGCGCGGCGGCGGGATCGGATGCCGGGGCGCCGGTGGGAGGGGCCGCGGGGGCGGCGGCGGTGGGCGCAGCCGCGGCGGCCGACATGGGCTGCGACGCCTGCGCGGCCGAGGCCGCGGGTGCGTACGTCGGACGGCCCGTGTAGTAGGCGTTCCAGTCGGGAGTGCCGTCGGGCAGTGCCGGGAGCGGGGTCGCGCCGTCGGCGAAGGTCGGCCAGGGCAGAGGCGCGGGCGTCAGCGCTGCCGCGGGAACTCGTCCGTACGCGGGAGGGACGCCGTTGTAGGGAGCGGGCGCCGCCGCGCGGGGCGCCTTCGGGGCGAAGAGGGCGTTGACGAGCGGCACGATGGCGGTGCCCACGGCCGCGAGGATGGCGAGCGCGACCACGACGCGCCAGTACAGCGGGCGGTAGCGGACGAACTCGTCGGTCATGAGCGGCAGCACGAGCATCACCCCGAGGATCACGACGAGGCCGATCGTCACGGAGGTGACCGCCGTCGTGAACCCGGTCTGGTGCCGCGAGTACGCCTGCAGCAGGAGTCGGGCGTGCAGCAGCGCGCCCTGGATGATGAGCGCGATGAGGATGAAGCGGAAGAACCGCTCGGCTCCGACGCCGAAGTGCCCGCTCGTCGGCATCCAGATCAGGAATGCGCCGATCAGCAGGATCAGCACCCACGCGAGCATGCTCGCGAGGGCGAGCCACGCGGGGCGCCGGACGGCGAGGTTCGTCTCAAGGATCGCGACCCCCGCGAAGGCCGCGAGCAGCAGCACCGTCAGGAACGCCTTGCCGACGATGCCGTTCTCGTCGCCGATGAGCACCCAGACGACGCAGACCAGGGCGGCCGCGATCAGGGCGCCGATCGCGACCCAGATCGACGCGCGCAGGATCTTGTTCGACTCGGGTGAGGTGATCGGTTGGCTCATATCGGTCCCTTCGGTGGGGCGGCCGGAGCATCCGGCGGGCGTCGCTCCCATCCTGACACGAATGGCCGCCGCCGCCAGGGGCGCCGCCTGAATGTCAGAGGAAGGGCACGAAGGACGCCGGGACGCTGACGTTGTCGGGGACGCCGCGGAACAGCGGGGCCACCTCGGCGGGTGCGTAGCCCGCGATGCCGCAGCCGACCGGCGTGAGCAGGAAGCGCAGCTCAGGGTGCGCGGTCGCGTAGGCGACGAACACGTCCGCGTCGGCGGCGAGCGCGTCGAGCCCGCTCATCGAGTCGATCGCGTAGCTCTGGCCGTGATGGCCGCGGCCCTCACCCCACACCGCGCCGAATCGCTGGTGCGCGATCCGCGCGGCCCCGCCGCCGTGAGCGCCGGCCGCGTTCGAGCCGAAGACGAAGACGTCGTCGGGCTCGAGCGAGGTGACGAGGTCGGGCGTGATCCGCATGCCCGCATGCTACGCGCCGTCATGATCGCGGTCGAGCGTGCGAGCGCGCCTTCCCGAACGCCGAAACCCCGGCGAGACTCATCATCTCACCGGGGTTTTTCCGGGTGGCAGGTGAGGGATTCGAACCCCCGAAGTCTAAGACGGCTGATTTACAGTCAGATCCCTTTGGCCGCTTGGGTAACCTGCCAAGTGCGCACCCGACCGGCTTGTTCAGTCGAGCGGAGGCGCGATCACCTATCTTACCCGTCCGCGGGCGATGAGAAAAACCGATGCCTCAAGCCGGAGAGACGACCCGCTCGACGAACGCCTCGACGCGGTGCCGCGTGCCGTCGATGCGGCGGTCGACGCTCGCCCGCATCTCGCTGGGCGCGAGCGGTGCGGCGAGGCGCACGTTGTCGTGGCATCCGAGATCTGCACACATATAGGTGCCGACGCTGTCGCCCCGCTCCCCCGCATCGCCCGCGCGGCGTGCGGTGAACAGGGCGACCTGGTTGCCCGGCTGCATCGTGTGACAGAGGTTGCACATCGCCGCCCGCGGCCGGCTGCCCGACGCGGCGCGAAGCACGATGCCGGTGGGCACGCCGTCGCGCTCGACGATGACGTAGCCACGACCCCGGTTGTCGGGGTCGGGCCACGCGAAGAAATCGAGGTGGTCCCAGTCGGCGAGCACGAACGACATCGGGACGACGAGCCGGTCGCGCTCATCGGGCGACGCGTTGACGAGCGCCGCGCGGACCTGGTCTTCGGTCAGCGCCTGCATCGCTTCAGTCTACGAGCGGCGCGGGGCGGCTGGGCCGGCGCGGGGCGCCCCGCACGAGGGCCCGGCGCGAGCGGCCCCGTGCGAGGCGCCCCGGCACCGCGCCCCCGCGCGAGAACGCACAACAGCACCGCTCACCCAACGGGACGCGTGCTGTCGTGCGTTCTCGCCGCAGTCGGCGCACGCTTACGATCGGGGGATGTCGCCGTTCGTTCTCGAAACCGCTCGCCTGACGCTCGACCAGCCGACGGATGCCGATGTCGACGCGATCGCGCGGTACTGCGTCGAACCGGTGTTCGAGCGGTTCATGCTGACGCCGTGGCCGTACGGCCGCGAGGATGCCGTGGGGTTCGTGAACGGGTATGTGCCCGACGGCTGGGCGGATGACTCGGAGTGGACGTGGGCGATCCGCGGGCGCGGCACGGCTCCCCTTCTCGGGGTCGTCGGGGTGCGCAGGAAGGGCGGCATGGTCGGCTACTGGCTCGGCGCGGAGTTCCGGGGTCGCGGCATCCTGCCCGAAGCGCTCGCGGCGGTCATCGTCGCCGTCTTCGCCCGCACCGATCTCGACCGGGTGCGTTGGGAGTGCACGTTCGGCAACGTCGCGTCGATGCGCGTCGCGGCCAAGACCGGATTCCGCTTCACCGGGGCGCAGACCGGGCTTCTGCCGAACCGCGACGGCAGGCCGATCCACGCGTGGACGGGCGAGCTGCTGCGCACCGACGACCGCTCGGAGAAGGACGGCTGGCCGGAGGCCGAGGTCGCGCAGGAGGAGGTGCCGACGTCGTGGAGCTCTCGCCCCTGACGCAGGCCGACATCGACGGCGCCGCGGCGTGGATGAGAGGCATCCCCCTCCGCGCCGACCGTTGGCGAGGCGACGACACCCGATCGCTCGTCGCCACGGCATCCGGGGTGCCGGTCGCCGCGGGGATCATGTGGACCTCGCGCGTGCACGGCGACCGCTACTGGTTCGAGATCGCGGTCGCTCCCGAGCATCGCCGTCGTGGCGTCGCACGCGCCGTGTTCGCGGCGCTCAGCGCCCGTCGGGCCCGCCCGATCCCGTTCATCGCGCGCGGCTACGTCGATGAGGATCGACTCGCGTTCGCCCGTGCGCTGGGCGCACGCACCATCCAGGTCGTACCGCCCGCCGCCGTAGCGGTGAGCGCGCGCGACGTGCTGCGGTCTCACGGCGCCGTCCGCGAGGCGACGAGCGCGAGCTGGGACGAGCTGCGAGCGGCGAACGCGGCGACCTACGAGTGGACGCACGCCGACTGGAGCCCGGTGGGGCCCGACTTCTCACTCGCGCTGAACGAAGACCTCGCCGAAGAGCTGGATGCCGAGGCGAGCTCGATCGCGGTCGTGGACGGCCGGATCGCAGCGGCCTGTCTCGTCTACCGCGATTCCACGCCGCCCGTCGTGACCGCCGAGACGGTAGCTCGCACGACGCCCGACGGCGAGCTGCTCGTGGAAGGGTGCGTGCGCCGCTCGCTCGAGGTGCTGGCCGATCGCGGCACGGACGTGGCCGAGTTCGACGGGCACGTCAGCGACCCGCACTTCCTTCCCGTCTGGACGAGGCTTTCGCCCGACGGCCGGTGGTTTCACCTCGTCGAGGTGCCTGCCGACGGGCCGGGGTAGGGTGATCGCCATGGCTGACTCAAGTTTCGACATCGTCTCCAAGATCGACCGGCAGGAGGCGGACAACGCCCTGAACCAGGCCCGCAAAGAGGTCGAGCAGCGCTACGACTTCAAGGGCACGGATGCCTCGATCGACTGGTCGGGCGATGCGATCCTCATCAAGGCGAACAGCGAAGAGCGCGCGAAGGCGATCCTCGACGTGTTCCAGTCGAAGCTCATCAAGCGCGGTATCTCGCTGAAGTCGCTCGAGTCGGGTGACCCGCAGGCATCCGGCAAGGAGTACCGCATCACGTCGACGCTCAAAGAGGGGATCTCGTCGGAGGATGCCAAGAAGATCGGCAAACTCATTCGCGACGAGGGCCCGAAGTCGGTGAAGTCGCAGATCCAGGGCGACGAACTTCGCGTGCAGTCGAAGTCGCGCGACGACCTGCAAGAAGTCCAGCGCCTGCTGAAGGCCGCCGACCTCGACGTCGACCTGCAGTTCGTCAACTACCGCTGAGGCGTGAGCGACCCCCACCTGCAGTCCGAGTTCTCCGACCTCTTCGAGGTCGATGAGCAGGACGGTCCCGACCCGGCTCTGATCGCGGCGCGCCGTCGCCTCGTGCGTCCCGCCCTGATCACCGTCACCGTCGTGATGACGGTGGCCCTGGCATCCATCGTCGGCTACGTCTTCTGGGCGCTGAACGCGCCGCTCCCCTCCCCCGTCGCGAACACCCGCAGCCTCGAGGCGCCGACGACCCAAGCCGCCACCTTCGCGCTGCCGGCCGAGGGGGCGACCGCCGTCGCCGTGACGGGCGCCCCCGACTACCTCGGCGCAGAGGGGGTGCGCCTCACGGCCGGTGACGACGGGGCACACTCCATTGCGAGCATCAGCAAGGTCATCACGGCGCTCGTCGTGCTCGACGCGCACCCGATCGCCGACGGCGACGTCGGCCCCACCCTCACCTTCAGCAAAGCCGACCACGACCTGTACGACCAGTACTACGTGCAAGACGCCGCGGTCGCCGAAATGCCCACCGGCAGCACCATGTCGCTGCGCGACGCCCTCGCGACCATGCTCATCCCCTCGGCGAGCAACTACGCCGACGCCGTCTCGACCTGGGCGTTCGGTTCGCGCAGCGCCTTTCTGTCAGCGACCGACGACTACCTCGCCCGCGAGGGCCTCACCGGAACGACCATCGTCGAGCCGACCGGCATCAGCCCGCGAAACGTCAGCACGCCCACCGACCTGCTGCGTATCGGTCAGCTCGCCGCCGCGAATCCCACGATCGCCCACATCGCCGCGACGACCGACCTCACCCTGCCGGGCCCGGGGACGCTCACCAACACCAACACGCTGCTCGGCGAGGGCGGCGTGACGGGCCTGAAGACCGGCAACCTCGGCGAAGGCACGTTCAGCCTGCTCTTCACCGCCACCCTCGACGGCGGCATCGGCGAGCCGCTCGCCGTCACGGGGGTCACCCTCGGCGGGCAGTCGAGGGCGTCGCAGGATGCCGCGGTGCTGCGCCTGCTCGACAGCATCCGCGCCGGGTTCCACGATGTGCCGCTCGTCGAGGCCGACACGCTCGTCGGCTCGTACACGACCGCGTGGGGCGCTTCGGCGCAGCTCGTCGTGGCGGATGCCGCATCCATCCGCACCTGGTCGGACACGCCGATCACTCTCACGACCGACATCTCGAATCCGACGGAGTTCCGCGACGGCGAGCAGGTCGGGTCGGTCACCTGGACCGCCGGCCCCGCCACGGCGAGCTCACCGCTGCGCGTGCGCGGCACGATCGAGCCGCCCACCGATTGGTGGCGCCTCACCCACCCGGGCGAGCTGCTGGGCTGAGCGCGCGGGGGCGGGCGCGCAGTGAGCCGGCGCAGGGCGACCCGCGACCACCGAGCGCTGCAGTGGTTCAGGCCTTGCGCAGGGCCTCCCACGAGACTTCGACGGCGCCCGGCTGAGAGCGCGAGACCCGCGCGGGGAGCACCTGGCCCACGCGAGGCCAGAACCTGCGGTCGAACACGACCTCGAGCACCACGGGCGTCGTCGGCACACCCGGCGCCTCGGCGGTGCCCTCGACACAGCACTCCTGGTAGCGCGGTCGGGGCGAGGCTTCTGACACCGCGTCGATGCGCAGGCGACCGGGCACGGCATCGGCGAGCGGGTCGCCGGTGAGCCGCTGCAGCCACGTGACCGCCTGGTCGAACTCGCTCGGGCGGGCGGGTTCGCCGGCTCCGGCGGGTCCGACGCCCCCGGCGCCCCCGGACACGTCGCCGCTCACGCGAGGGCTCCCGCCGTGAGCCACGCGCGCAGCGCCGCGAACGCGTGCGCACGAGGCTCGGCACTCGACAGCACGACGTCGTGGATCGCGCCGCGGATGCGGACAACCGTCACCCGATCGCCGAGCCGAGTGGCGGTGCGCGCGATGTCGTCGACGACGAGCACGCTGTCGGTGCTGGTCATCGCGTCGGACCACTGGATCGGCGAGCTCGACCCCTTCGACAGCAGCACGAGCACGGGGCAATCGATGTCGAGCCCGGCCGTGACCGCGGCATGACCTTTCATCACCGCCGCCAACCACCCCGGATGGGTCGGGAATCCCCGCTCGGGCCGCCAGCCTTCCGGGCTCTCGGGCAACGTGCCCAGTTCGCGCTGGGCGCGCGTGTAGAACCCCAGATCGACGACGGGGTACGAGCCGAGCGGATCGAACTTCGCCCGCGCCGACACGAGCGGCGAAAGCGCCTGGCGCCCGATGGCGCCCGTCTGCAGTTCGAGCCAGGGGCTGTTCAGCACGAGAGCCGCAGCAACACCGGGGTGCCGCCCCGCCCAGAGGCTCAGCGTCAGGCCGCCCGTCGAATGGCCCATCACGACGAGCCTGCGCCCCTCGTCGCTCGTGCCCATGGCATCCAGCGCTGCGGCGATGTCGGCGTCGTATTCGTCGAGCGACGCGACATAGCCGGGCGTCTGCCCGGCGCGCTGGCTGCGCCCGTACTTGCGCAGATCGAGCGCGAAGAACCGTGCGCCCAGGCCCGTCCAGAAGTCGGCCAGCTCGGTCTGGAAGAAGTAGTCCGACCAGCCGTGCACGTAGAGCACATCGACGTCTTCGAGGGCACTATCGGTGGATGCCGGGGCACCCGCCCGCACGAGGGTCGCCACGACGGGCCCCTCGTCGTCGTGACCGAGGTCGAGCGTCAGCTGTTCGTATGGCTCACCGAGGATGTCGGGGACCCAGGTCGGCTCCGGCGGGTCAGGCATGACGTCAGCCTAGCCAGCACCGGCGCGCGAGCGCTGTCGCGTTCACTCCCCGCGCGAGACTCGCACCATCTCGTCGCGGTCGACGACCTTGATGCGCGCGCGCTCTTGGGGAGCGCCGAGGGCGATCTCGTGTTCGTCGAGGCGGTGCCAGCCGTCGAGGTCGGTCCAGGCCACGCCGCGCTCGGCGAGAAGCGCCGGAATCGCCTCGGGCGACGGGTCGGCCGGGGTCCACCACGAACCCTGGTCGTTGATCAGGTGGCTGACCGTCTCCATGGCATCCGACTTCGTGTGGCCGATGAGCCCCACCGGGCCGCGCTTGATCCAGCCGGTCGCGTAGACGCCCGGCACGCGCTCGTTCGAGTCCTTGCGCAGGACCTGACCCTCGTGGTTCGGGATCACGCCGTGCTTCTTGTCGAAGGGCACGCCGGGCAGGGGCGACCCGAAGTAGCCGACGGCCCGGTACAGCTGCTGCAGCGGAACCTCGCGCAGCTCGCCGGTGCCGACCACGCCGCCCTCGCCGTCGGGGCGTGTGCGCTCGTAGACGAGCGCGCTCACGCGCCCGTCTTCGGTCTTCACCTCGACGGGCTTGGCCCAGAAGTGCAGGTGCAGGCGCCGCGACGCGCGCGGGGTCTCGGCGTCGGCACCGGCGTAGTCGTTGACGCCCGGGCGCTGCCGCCACGACTGCAGCACACGGTCGATGACCATCACCTGCTTGTTGCTCGCGATGGCCTCGCGCGAGGCCTCGTCGTAGTCGAAGTCTTCGTCGTAGACGATCATGTCGACGTCGCGCAGCTCACCGAGCTCCCGCAGCTCGAGCGGCGTGAACTTCACCTGCGCCGGGCCGCGACGGCCGAACACGTGCACATCGGTGACAGCGGATGCCTCGAGCCCCGCCTGCACGTTCGCCGGAATCTCGGTGGGCAGCAGGTCTTCGGCGTGCTTCGCGAGCACGCGGGCCACGTCGAGGGCGACGTTGCCGACGCCGACGACGCCCACCGAGGCCGCATCGAGCGGCCATTCGCGCGGGAAGTCGGGGTGGCCGTCGTACCAGCTGACGAAGTTCGCGGCGCCGTACGAGCCGGTCGCGTCGACGCCGGGGATGTCGAGGTCGGCGTCGCGGATCGCGCCGGTCGCGAAGATGACGGCGTTGTAGTGCTGCTTGAGGTCCTCGAGGGTGAGGTCCTCGCCGAAGCGCACGTTGCCGAAGATGCGGATGTCCCCGCGGTCGAGCACGTCGCGCAGCGCCGTGATGATGCCCTTGATGCGCGGGTGGTCGGGAGCTACCCCGTAGCGGACGAGGCCGTACGGCGCGGGCAGGTGGTCGAACAGGTCGATCGAGACGTCGAACTTGCGCTCGGCCTTCAGCAGGATGTCCGCCGCGTAGATGCCGGCGGGGCCCGCGCCGACGATGGCCAGCCTCAGCTTGGTCATGGGGTGTTTTCCTTCGTGTTCATCCGGTCGTGACGCGCGAGCGGAGCGGCCCGCGCCGACACGCGATCAGTGGGAGCGGTCGACGATGACGTGCGAGAGCTTCACCAGCGCGTCGCGCACGACGCCGGCCGGCAGCGGGTCGATGGCTTCGACCGCGGCATCCGCCCACTCGTACGCCTGCTGCCGGGTGGCCTCGGTCGCGGGGTGCTCGCGCAGCGCGGTGATCGCGTCGTCGAGGATCGCCGGGTCGGCGCCGTCGGCGATGCGGAGGACGCCATCGTCGATCGTCGCCTTGAGCGCCTGGGAGGCGGGGTCGCCGGAACGGCCGAGCAGCAGGTACGGCATGGTCGGCACGCCCGCGCGCAGGTCGGTGCCGGGCACCTTGCCGGTCTCGTCCGCGTCGGGAGACAGATCGATCACGTCGTCGAGCAGCTGGAAGGCCACGCCGACCTTCTCGCCGTACTGGCGCACGGGGAGGCGATACTCCGACGGGGCATCCGAGAAGAGCGCGCCGGCGTGCGCGGATGCCGCGATGAGCGATCCGGTCTTGTCGGCGAGCACCTGCAGGTAGAAGTCCACCGGGTCCTCCCCGGCCTGCGGCCCGACGGTCTCGTGCATCTGGCCGAGCACGAGCCGCTCGAAGGTGTCGGCCTGCAGGCGGATCGCCCGCTCGCCGATCTGCGCCATCAGCTGGCTGGCCCGGGAGAAGAGGAGGTCGCCGGTGAGGATCGCGACGTTGTTGCCCCACACCGCGTGCGCGCTCGGCACCCCGCGGCGGACGTCGGCGCCGTCCATGACGTCGTCGTGGTAGAGCGATCCGAGGTGGGTCATCTCGAGCGCCGTGGCGCCGGCGATCACGTCGTCGGTGGCGCCCTCGCCGAGCTCGGCGGTGAGGAGCGTCAGCATCGGGCGCACGCGCTTGCCGCCCGCCTCATAGAGGTAGCGGGTGGTCGCGTCGGCGAGGGTGTCGGTGACCTTCAGCTCGCGCGCGAGGGTCTGCTCGACGCGGTCGAGGCCGTCTTCGACGACCCGCAGCAGCTTGCGCATGCGGGGGCCGGCCAGCACGCGCTCGGTCAGGCCCAGCTGGGCCGAGAGGCGCTCGCCGGAGGCGGGAAGGCTCGCAGTCACGGTTCCAGCCTACCGGGGCCCGCCCGGGCGCGGTCCGCCGCCGACCCGCACCCGCACGCGAACGGCTCGCCTCACGCGAACGGCTTGACGCCGCGGTGCAGCGCCACGATGCCGAACGTGAGGTCGCGGTGCGCGACCTCGGTCCACCCGGCCTCGCGCATCCACCCCGACAGGGTCTTCTGATCGGGCCAGTCGCGGATCGACTCGTTGAGGTAGTCGTACGCGTCGGCATTCGAGCTCACCGCCTTCGCGACGAGCGGCAGCACCCGGTCGTTGTAGAAGCCGTAGAGGCCCGCGAACGCGGCGTTCTGCGGGTGCGAGAACTCGCATATCACGATGCGCCCGCCGGGCGCGGTCACGCGCAGCATCTCCGCGAGCGCGGCGTGCGGGTCGGCGACGTTGCGGAGCCCGAACGAGATCGTGACCGCGTCGAACTCGCCGTCACCGAAGGGCAGTGCCATGGCATCCGCTTCGACGAACGTGACGTTCGGGACGTGCCCGTGCCGGCGGCGCCCCTCGGCGATCATGCCGGGCGAGAAGTCGCCCGCGACGACCTCCGCGCCGCTCCGGGCGAGGGCCACCGAGCTCGCCCCGGTGCCGGCGGCGAGGTCGAGGATGCGCTGACCGGGGCGCGGCGCGACGGCGCGGGTCGTGGCAACGCGCCACAGCGTGTCCTGCCCGAGGCTCAGCACGGTGTTGGTGCGGTCGTAGCCGCTCGCCACCTCGTCGAACATGCCGCTGACCCGCGAGGGGTCCTTGCCGAGGTCTGCGCGGTGCTGAGTCACCGTTCGATCCTAGGCGAGTGTCAGTGGGAGGCCGGGGCGAGCCGGTCGAGCTCTGAGAGCCAGTGCGCGGCCGTCGCGGCCTCGAACGGCACCGCCTCTTGCGTGACCTCGCGCTCGAGGTCGAGCGCGACCTGCTCGAGGCGCGTGACGATGTCGAGCGGGTAGCCGTAGTGCACGCGGTGCTCGGACCATTCGTCGCGGTCGTCGATCCAGATGCCGCGACCGTCGCGGGCGCGCACCACATCGAGGTCCATGTCGATACCGGTGGGGCTGCCGTCCTGCCAGCGCACGTCCCAGCCGATGTCGATGTAGACGGCGTAGGTGGCGGGAGCGGCGTTGAACGTCGCCGCCCACTCCCCCGACGGCGCGATGAGCGTGACGTTGTCGGCGTCGGCCGTCACCTCGCGTCCGGGCCGCACGCTGCGCCAGCCCGAGCGCTGACCCACCCAGTCGCCCCACCGGTCGCTGCCGAGGAAGACGCAGTCGTGCTCCCAGTGCGGCGAGCCGTCCCACTTGCGCCAGCGGAAGACGAGCCGCGAGCCGGGGGCGGGGCGGTGGGGCGCGGTCGCGGCGTCGGCGGTCATGTCGCGAGCCTACGCCGTACCGTTTCGCAGGACGAACGGCTCGGCCGCCCGGCCCCCGCCCCGGGATCCCGGGGTCCGGAGCGGGCGGCGCGGGCGCCGGATTAGGCTGAAACGTGTGAGCGACCCGACCCTGAGCACGACCGGGCTGCGCGTCGTGACCCGCGAGATCGCGCCGCTCGGCGACCTGCTCGAATACGCAGACCCCGCGGATCCGCTCGTCTGGAGCCGGCGCGGCGCGTGGCTCGTCGGCGTCGGCGACGCCCTGACCCTCACCGCCGCGGGCACCGATACCGCCTCGCTCGCCGACCGCTGGCGCGAGGTCGCCGCCGCCGCGCACGTCGACGATCACGTCGAGGCGCCCGGCTCGGGCCTCGTCGCGTTCGGGGCGCTGCCGTTCGCCGCGCACTCGGCATCTCCCGCCGTGCTCACGGTGCCGCGGCTCACGATCGGTCACGCAGGCGATCGCACGTGGGCGACGTGGGTGCTGCCGGATGCCGGTGCGCCCGACCCGACCGAACCGATCCCCGTGCCGTTCGGCCCGCACTGGTCGGCGGCGGTCGGCCCGGGCGCGCTCATCCCCGAGGGCTATCAAGACGCCGTGCGCGCGGGCCTCGCGGCGATCGCCGCGGGCGAGGTCAGCAAGGTCGTGCTCGCGCGCGACCTCGCCGGCACCGTGCCCGCCGGGTCGGACCTCCGCCGTCTCGTGCGCTCGCTCGCCTCGGGCTACCCCGACACGTGGGTCTACGCCGTGCACGGGCTCATCGGCGCGAGCCCCGAGACCCTCGTGACGGTCGCGGGCGGCACCGTCACGGCGCGTGTGCTCGCCGGCACCGTCGCCCGGGGTGCCGACCCCGACGCCGATCGCGAGGCGGCGCTCGCCCTGGCATCCAGCGTCAAAGACCTCGACGAGCACGGGTACGCCGTGCGCAGCCTCGTCGACGCGCTCACCCCGCACACGTCGGCCCTCGCGACGAGCGAGCAGCCGTTCACGCTCGCGCTGCCGAACGTGTGGCACCTCGCGACCGACGTCGAAGCGACGACGACGGCCGACACGTCGGTGCTCGACCTCATCGCGGTGCTGCACCCGACGGCCGCGGTGGCGGGAACACCGACGGATGCCGCGCTCGCGGCCATCTCCCGCATCGAGCCCTCCGACCGTGGTCGCTATGCGGGGCCGGTCGGATGGGTCGACGCGCACGGCGACGGCGAGTGGGCGATCGCGTTGCGCGGAGCGCAGTTCGACCTCGCCGCGGCGAACGCAAACGGCATCCCGTTCACGGCGCACGCCGGCGCGGGAATCGTCGCGGGGAGCGACCCCGAGGCGGAACTGCTCGAGACCCGGGTGAAGTTCCGGCCCATCGTCGACGCGCTCGCCTGACGCCCCTCGACAAGCTCGGGGACCGGGCACGCTCGGGCACCGGCCAGCACGTTCGGAGACCGGGCAGCGAGCGCGGGGACGGGGCAGCACGCGCGGTGACCGGATGCGGCGCGCTAGGTCGCTGCGAGGCGGCGTTTCTCGAGCGCGACGTCGAAGTCGGCGGCCGGCCACTGCGGATCGATCTCCTCGAGCGCGTCGAGCAGCAGCGCCTGCACCGCGAGCCGCGCGTACCACTTCGCGTTCGCCGGCACGACGTACCACGGCGCGTTCGGGGTCGACGTCCGCTCGAAGACCGTCTGGTAGGCATCCATGTACTGCGGCCACAGCGCCCGCTCGTCCACGTCGGCGGGGTTGTACTTCCAATACTTGTCGGGGCGGTCGAGCCGCTCGCCGAGGCGTTCCTTCTGCTCGTCGGGCGAGATGTGCAGCATGACCTTGACGATGCGGATGCCCCGGTCGGTGAGGCCCTTCTCGAAGTCGACGATCGCGCCGTAGCGCCGTTCGATCTCGGCGTCGTCGGCGAGGTGGCGCACGCGCCCGATCAGCACGTCCTCGTAGTGCGACCGGTCGAACACGCCAATGAACCCCGGTTCCGGCACGCGCTTCTCGACGCGCCAGAGGAAGTCGTGCGCGAGCTCTTCGGGGGTCGGCTTCTTGAATGCCGCGAGCGACACCCCCTGCGGGTCGACCGCGCCGATCACGTGGCGCACGATGCCGCCCTTGCCGGCGGTGTCCATCCCCTGCAGCACGAGGAGCACCGCGGGCGAGCCGTCGTCGACGCGCGATTGGGCGTAGAGGCGCTCCTGCAGCTCGTCCAGCTCGTCGGCGCCGGCGGAGAGGTCTTCGGCCCCCCGCTTCTTGCCCTCGGTGTAGCCCGGCTTGGCGTCGGGGGCGACGTCGGCGAGGCGGAACCCCTCGTCCGCGCGCAGCAGGTCGGCGGGGTCGCCCGTCCAGTGCATCTGGCTCTTCGCAGTCATACAGCCATGATGGCCGACGGCGGGCTCACCGGGCCAGTGCCACCTCGATGAGCTGGCGTCCCGTGACCGGGGCGACGAGCGCCTGATCGAGCTCGGTGCGGGTCGTCGCGCGCACGTACTCCCAGCCGTAGGCCGCAGCCAGCAGGTCGACGCGCACGTTCTGCGGCGTGTAGAGCACGCGGTCCATCGCCGCCGCCGACGCCGTCTGCGCGACCTCGAGCCCGTCGAAGATCGTGCCGCCGCCGTCGTTACCGACGATCACCTGGATGCGGGGCTCCTGCTCCCCCGCCGGCAGCAGCAGGGCGCCCACGTCGTGCAGCAGCGCGAGGTCGCCGATCACGACCCGCGTGAGGCCGGGTCCGCCGGCCGCCTGACTCGTCAGGGCGATGCCGAGCCCCGTCGCGATCGTGCCGTCGATGCCGGCGAGGCCGCGGTTGGCGTGGACAGGCACCTTCTTGCCCGCGAGCAGCTGGTCGGCCACCCGCACGAGCCGCGACGACGCGAACAGCAGCCGGTCGTGCGGCCACGTCGCCCGCCACACCGCGTCGACGAGGGCGGCGCGGTCGATCGGCGCACGCAGCACGTCGAGCTCGGCAGCGAGCGCGCCGAGCCGCTCGCTCGGCACGGTGGATGCCAGGGCGTCGGCGTCGGGGGCAGCGGGGGTGAGGTCGACGGCGGCCGCGCGCGACGCGCGCATCCATGCCCCGAACCACTCCCGGTCCTGATCGCCGATCGCGGCGATCACCGCGTCGACGGCCGTCGTCGCGTCGTTGAGGTTGAGCGGCTCGCCGGGGCCGCGCACGGCGAACACCTCGACGTCGGGGCGGGACAGGAGCGCCGTCCCTTCACGACTGAGCGTTGGATGCCCGAACACGATCACCCGCTCGACGCGCCCGCCGAGCTCGGGGTCGGCGAGGAGCGTCCGGTAGCCGTGCACGAGGTTGCGACCGAACCGCGCCCCCGAGACGATCTCGGCCACGAGCGGCCAGCCGCCGGCGTGCGCGAGGGCCTCGGCGCCCGCACCGGCGTCGGCTCCGGCGACGACGATGGTGCGCGGACCCCGCTCGAGCACGTGCGGGTCGACGTCGGGATCGCTCGGCCGGTCGGACTCGCCGATACCGCCGCCGCCCTGGTAGAGCGCCCCGGAGGGGCCCTGCTCGGGAGCCGGCGCGGCGGGCGCGTCATCAGGGCCCGGCGCGGCAGCGGCGAGCTCGACGGTGGGCATCCCGAGCCAGCCGGGCAGCTCCCCCGCGAGGGGCTCGCGGTACGGCAGGTTCAGGTGCACGGGCCCGGCCTGGCGGGTGCCCGCGCCGAGGGCCGCGGCCATCGCCTCGTCGGCGACGCGGCGGAGCATCGCCGACTGCTCGCCGGTGCCCTCCTCGTCGACCTCGTCGGGCACGGGCAGATCGGTCTCGAACCGCGCGCTCGGGGCGAACATCCCGGGCTGTCGGGTGGTCTGGTTCGCGCCGACACCGCGCAACTCGGGCGGCCGATCGGCGGTCAGCAGCAGCAGGGGCACGCCCGCGTGGTGCGCCTCGAGCGCCGCGGGGAGGAGGTTCGCCACGGCGGTCCCCGACGTGCACAGCACGACCGCGGGCATCCCGCTCTCCCGTCCGATGCCGAGCGCGGTGAAGCCCGCGACGCGCTCGTCGATGCGGACGTGCACGGATGCCGCGCCGCGCGCCTCGAGCTCTGCGGCGACGAGGGCGAGGGCCTGCGAGCGCGAGCCCGGGCTCACCACGATGTGGCGCACGCCGAGCTCGACGAGGCGGCCGAGGAGGGCCGCGGCGGCGTCGGTCGCCGGCGCCGCGGAGGGTCGGGAGGCCATGTCAGCCGCGCGCACCGCGCGACGGGCCGTCGGCGTCGTCGTCGGGGGCGGCCGAGGGCGGCGGCCCCGGCCGATCGGGGTCGGCGTCCTCGGCGTCGAGGGCGGCGAGCTCCGCCTCGAGGCGCCGGATGCGCTCGTCCTGATCGCTGATCGAACCGATGCTGCCGAGGAACTCGAGATCGTCGTCGGGGGCGGTCGACACGGGCGCCGTGCGCTGACGGCCGCGGCCGACGATGAACCAGAGGATGCCGCCGAGCACGGGCAGCAGCACGACGATGAGGATCCACACCGGCTTGCTCACCCCGCGGTGCCGCGTCGGCGAGAGGAGGGCGCAGTCGACGATGCTGTAGACCCAGAACGCGATCAGCAGCAGCAACACCGGCAGAAGCACGCGCACCACGCATCCATCCTAGGCGCGCCGCACTCGCCACGGACGCCGCCCGTCCGCCGCGAGAACGCACAACAGCACCTGCGGAGGCCCGCGAGCGGTGCTATCGTGCGTTCTCGCGCAGCGCGGGCGCACGTAGACTCGATGCCATGCGTGCTCGCTCGGCCCTCCTGTACACCGTGCTGCGCCTGGCGGCCTTTCTGGTGCCGTTCGGGATCATGATGCTGTTCCCCGTCATGCGCGAGTACTACTGGCTGTCGGCGATCTTCGCCGCCCTGATCGGTCTGAGCCTGTCGACGCTGTTCCTGCGCCGTCCCCTCGCCGACATGACCGCCGACCTCGCGGCCGGCCGCGGCGAGCGCAGCGCGCGCCGGGTCAGCGACGAGCAGGTCGAGGACGCCGCCACCGACATCTCCGCCGACGAGCCGGGCGACGACGAGGCATCCACGCCCCCGACGACGCCGTCGAGCCCGGCCGCCTGAGAGAAGCGGATGCCTCAGCCGGCGAACGCCCAGCAGAGGAAGCCCGCGACGGCGAGCGAGGTCAGCGACGTCAGCCCGAGGGCGACGACGAGCTCGCGCGGAGCGCGGTAGGTCCAGACGATGAGGATCGCACACGCCGCGGGGATGAGGGCGAGAAGGCCGAGCCACGCGAGCGGGTAGAACTGCGCGAGGAACGCCACGATCAGGAACGCGGCGACCACGAGCACCGTGTACAGCACCTGGGTGGCGCGCTTGCCGATGCGCACGGTGAGGGTCTTCTTGCCCGCGAGGCGGTCCTGGTCGATGTCGCGGAGGTTGTTCGCGAGCAGCACGGCGCACGCGAGGAGGCCCGCGACGGTGCCGCCCCACCAGGCCTCCTGCGGCACGGAGGCCGCCTGCACGTAGGTCGTGCCGACCGTGGCGACGAGTCCGAAGAAGACGAAGACGAACAGCTCGCCGAGGCCCGCGTAGCCGTAGGGCCGCTTGCCGCCGGTGTAGAACCAGGCGGCGAGCACGCACGCCGCCCCGACGAGGAGCAGCCACCAGTGGCCGGTGCGGACGACGATCGCGGTGCCGGTGACGGCGGCGATGGCGAACCAGGTCAGCGCGACGGCCAGCACGGTGCGGGGCGTCGCCTTGCGCGAGGCGGTGAGGCGGGCGGGTCCGACGCGCTCGTCGTCGGTGCCGCGGATGCCGTCGCTGTAGTCGTTGGCGTAGTTGACGCCGATCTGCAGCGACACCGCCACGACGAGGCAGCTCAGGGCGATCACCCAGTGGAACTCGCTTCGCCCGATGAGCGCGGCGCCGGTGCCGATGATCACGGGCGCGACGGCGAGCGGCAGGGTGCGCAGGCGCGCCGCGCCGATCCAGTCGCGCAGGGTCGCCGGCTCGACGTGCGCGGGGTCGCGCGAGACGTGCGCGCGCTGCGGGTTGCCGTGCGGTTTCTGCTTCTGCGCCCCGGCGCTCTGGCGTCCGGTGTGCTTCTTCTTGCGGGTGCTGCCTGCCACCCGAGAATCCTATTCCGCGTGGGCGGGTGCGGCGGCGCCGGGGCCGCCAGCCTGGGCCGATGCGTCACCATTCGTCGGAGCGGTGGTGCAGGTGTCACCTCCCGAGCGCCAACCGGCTACTCCCGCCCCACCGATCCGACGGATGAGCTCGCACCGGCAGCACGGGCGCCTCCCCGCCCGTCGGGACCGCAGGGCTGCCACCCTCGCCGCTGCCCGGGGCCGGGGCCGGGGCCGATGCCGATCCCGCTCCCCCACCATCCGTCGGAGCGGTGGTGCAGGTGTCACCTCCCGAGCACCAACCGGCTACTCCCGCCCCGCCGATCCGACGGATGAGTCGTCTCCCGCGAAGCGACCCCGGGCGAGGTCTTCGGCGATGAGGCGCCCGACGCGCTGCAGCAGCGGCAGCGCCTCGGCCATGCTCACGGCCGGATTGGGTTCGAGATCGGCGAGCGCATACACAGCGGCGAAGCCGGCCGCGGCGAGCGCTGCGGGCTCGAGGGTCGTCCGGCCGCACACGGCGACCACCGGAACGGATGCCGCGCGGGCGGCAGCCGCGATGCCAAGCGGGGTCTTGCCGCCGAGGCTCTGCGCGTCGAGGCTCTCCTCCCCCGTGACGACGAGGTCTGCCGCGGCGATGCGCTCGGCGAGCCCGGTGAGCCGCTGCACCACCTCGATGCCCGGCTCGCGCCGCGCGCCCAGCACGGCGAGGGCGGCGTAGCCCACGCCGCCGGCCGCACCGGCGCCCGGTGTGAGCGCCGCGGGGCGGGCGAGCGGATGAGCGTCGATGAGGTGCGCCAGCCGTGCGAGGCCTCGCTCGAGGGCGACGACATCATCGACATCCGCCCCCTTCTGCGGACCGAACACAGCCGCGGTTCCCTGCGGGCCGAGGAGCGGGTTGTCGACATCGCTCGCGAGCACCACCTCGACTCCCGCGAGGCGCGCGTCGAGGCCCGACAGGTCGACCGCAACGAGCTCGGCGAGCGCCGCGCCGCCCGGCCCCACCGGGCCGCCGCCCGTCGACAGCCTCACGCCGAGCGCCTGCAGCATGCCCGCACCGCCGTCGATGCACGCGCTGCCGCCGACCCCGAGCACGATCGAGGTCGCGCCCCGGTCGAGGGCCGCGGCGATCAGTTCGCCCGTGCCGCGGCTGGTCGCCGTGCGCGCGGCGCGCGCTCCGCCCGGCAGCAGATCGAGCCCGCTTGCCGCCGCCATCTCGACGATGGCCACACCGCCCCGCGTCGCGATCGCCGCGTCGACCGGCTCGCCGGTGGGGCCGGTTGCGCGCACCGTCAGCCGCTCGAACCCCGCCTCGATCGCGGCCTGCAGCGTGCCCTCGCCGCCGTCGGCGACGGGCACCGCCTCGACCTCGGCGTGCGGCAGCACCGCGGCGATGCCCGCCGCGAGGGCCGTCGCGACCTCGGCACCGGTGGCCGAGCCCTTGAACTTGTCGGAGGCGATGACGATGCGCATGATCCGCTCAGTCCGGCAGGCCGCGCAGCGCCACCCGGTCGGGCTTGCCGCTCGCCAGCATCGGCACGGCGTCGACCGCGATCACGGCGCGCGGGCGGGCGATCTTGCCCAGGGCGGCTTCGACCGCCGCGCGCACGCGGGCCGTGGCATCCGGGTGGCGCGCCGCGTCGCCGGCGCAGACGACGACGGATGCCTCGCCCCACCGCTCGTCGGGCACGGCGACGACCACCGCCCCCTCGAAGCCCGGCACGGCGCGCACCGCCCGCTCGACCCGGTCGAGCGAGACGTTGACACCCCCCGAGACGATCACGTTGTCGGCCCGGCCGGTGACCCGCAGGCGCCGGCCGTCCCACTCGCCGAGGTCGCCGGTGCGGTACCAGCGCGTACCCGCGGCGTCGACCTCGAACGCCGCGGCGGTGCGCACAGGGTCGCCGAGGTAGCCGTCGGCGAGCGTCGGCCCCGACAGCTGCACCTCGCCGTTTTGGATGCGGACGCCGACGCCGACGAGCGGCACGCCGTCGTAGACGCACCCGCCGGCGGTCTCGCTCGACCCGTACGAGCGGACGATCCGGGCCCCGGCAGCGGCGGCGCGCTCGGCGAGGGCGGGGGCGAGCGCCTGCCCGCCGACGAGGATCGCCTCGAACCCGGCGAGTGCCCGCGCGGCGGCGGTGTCGCCGCCGTCGACCGCGTCGAGCACGGTCTGCAGCTGCGCCGGCACGAGCGAGGTGTAGGTCGGGACGCGCACGCCGCCGTCGCTGGAGGCCATGGCCGCCGCCGCGGCCGCGAACGCATGGGCCGAGAAGGAGCCGGCCAGGATCGCCGGCTCACGCCCGGCGACGAGCGAGCGCACGAGCACCTGCACCCCGGCGATGTAGCCGGCCGGCAGGGCCAGGAGCCACGCGCCGTCGCCGATCCGGTCGACGGTCGCGAGCGCCGACGCGGTGAGCGCGGAGCGGCTGAGCGCGACCGACTTGGGATAGCCGGTCGAGCCCGACGTCGTTACGACGACCGCGGTGCCCGCCGGCACCTCGTCCGGGAGGGTTCCGGCGGGGGCGCCGCAGGCGATCGCCGGTCCCGCGCCGAGCACGGCTCCGCGGAGCCCGCGCAGCACGGCGCGTGCGTCGGTGGCATCCACCCGCTCGAGCCTCACGCGCCCGGCCTCAGTAGTGGTACGGGTAGGGCGACCAGTCGGGATCGCGCTTCTCGAGGAACGCGTCGCGCCCTTCGACGGCCTCGTCGGTGCCATACGCGAGACGGGTCGCCTCGCCGGCGAACACCTGCTGACCGACCATGCCGTCGTCGATGGCGTTGAACGCGAACTTCAGCATCCGGATCGCGGTCGGCGACTTGCCGAGGATCGTCCGCGCCATCGCGAGCGCCTCGCGCTCGAGCTCGGCGTGCGGCACGACGCGGTTGACGGCCCCCATCTCGTAGGCGCGCTGGGCGGAGTACTCCTCGGCGAGGAAGAACACCTCGCGCGCGACCTTCTGGCCGACCTGGCGCGCCATGTACGCCGAGCCGTACCCGGCGTCGAACGAGCCGACGTCGGCGTCGGTCTGCTTGAAGCGGCCGTGCTCGGCGGAGGCCACGGAGAGGTCGCACACGATGTGCAGCGAGTGCCCGCCGCCGGCCGCCCAGCCCGGGATCACCGCGATCACGACCTTCGGCATGAACCGGATGAGCCGCTGCACCTCGAGAATGTGCAGGCGCCCGGCGCGGGCGGCGTCGGGCGCCGTCGCGTCGTCGGCGGCGTAGGTGTAGCCGTCGCGGCCGCGGATGCGCTGATCGCCGCCGGAGCAGAACGCCCAGCCGCCGTCCTTCGGGCTCGGGCCGTTGCCGGTGAGGAGCACGACGCCGATCTTCGGGTCCTGCCGGGCGATGTCGAGCGCGCGGTACAGCTCGTCGACGGTGTGCGGGCGGAAGGCGTTGCGCACCTCGGGGCGGTCGAACGCGATGCGGGCGATGCGGCCGTCGGTCGACACGTGGGCCGTGATGTCGGTGTAGACGGATGCCCCGTCGGTCACCGACCCCGGAGCGGGCACCCACTCGGCCGGGTCGAACAGGTCGGAGACGAAGGGCGCGGTCACCCGCCCAGCCTACGCGCGCGGTCATGTCGGGGCGGTGTCCGGGCCGTGCCGGGGGCTCTGTCGCACACCCTGAGTACAGTCGACGCATGGACACGCCGATCCGCCCGCTGACCCGCGCCGAGATCGTGTCGCCCGCGTTCGGACCGCTGCTGTGGGAGGCGGCGAGCGTCGATGCGGACGCCCTGATGCACATCCGCGACGTCGAGCTCCCGCATCTCGAGGTCATCGGCTCCGCCGACGACGCGGGCGACGTCGTGGGATTCGCGGCGTTCGCGCGTCACCGCGACCACCTCGAGCTGCTCTACCTCGCGGTGTCCGAGACCGCCCGCGGCGCCGGGCTCGGCTCGCGTCTCATCGACGCCGTCCGCGCCGCCGACCCGTCGCTGCCGCTCCGCGCCGAGACCGACGATGATGCCGTCGACTTCTACCGCACGCTCGGCTTCACGGTGACCGGCGCCCCGCGCGACGCCCGCTGGCCGGGCCGCCGCCGCTACCGGTGCGAGATGCCGCCGCGAGAGGCATCCGCATGATCCTCGAGCACGCCCTGCTTCCCGTCCGCCCCGGCCTCGAGGCCGATTTCGAGGCGGCATTCGCGCAGGCGCGGCCGCTCATCGAGGCGGCGGGCGGCTGCCGGGGCGTGACGCTCCGCCGCAGCATCGAGACGCCGAACGAGTACCTGCTGCTCGTCGAGTGGGACAGCGTCGCGGCGCACACCGAGGGCTTCCGCGGATCGGCGGCCTACGACCGGTGGCGGCACCTGCTGCACCGCTTCTACGAGCCGTTCCCGGTGGTCGAGCATTTCACGGAGGTGCGATGAGCCTCACCGTCGGGTCGATCGTCATCCGGGTCACCGACCTCGACGCGCAGCTCGCGTTCTGGACGGCGGCGCTCGACTACGTGCCACGCCAGCTGATCGCGGACGACTTCGCCCTGCTCGGACCGCGGACGGGCGCGGGCGTCGGCCTCTCGCTCGACGTGGTGGCCTCGCCGCGCATGCTGCCGCCGCGCATCCACCTCGACCTGTACACCTCCGCCCAAGCCGCCGAGGTGGCCCGACTCGAGACGCTCGGCGCCCGACGCGTGCACTGGAGCAAGCGGCCGCCCGACGCCGACTACGTGATCATGGAAGACCCCGAGGGCAATCGCTTCTGCGTCGTCCGTGCGCGCGGCGATGACTCGGCCTCCGACGCCGCGGGCTCCGACGCCGTGGGAGAATGAGACACGGCGAGATCCACTCCCGAACGGATGCCGCCGGGAAGGCTCATCGTGCAGATCAGGAACTCCTCGGACTGGCGCGACGCCCTCCCCTTCGAGCTGCCCGTCGCGGCCGCCGAGGCGGTGCCCGGCGACCCGACGCGCTGCGCGGGGTGCGGCGTGGACAGTGAGCCGTGGCCGCGCGAAGCCCTGTGGGTCGTGAAGCACCGGCATCCGACCAACCCCGCCGGCTACGCGCGGTACTACTGCGCCGAGCACAAGCCGACGCCGAAGCTCGCTCCCCCGGTCTCCGCGCCCGAGCGCGCGCGCCGCGCCGCGTCGTCCGGCCCGCGCAAGCCCGCCGCGCCGTCGATCCCCGAGCGCGCCGTGGTGCTCTGCCCCGACTGCTTCGTGCAGGTGCCGCCGACGGGCGTCTGCGGCATGTGCGGGCAGCAGGTCGCCTGACGGCGACGCCCGCGGGAACCATCGAGCTCGTCGAGCCGCGCAGCGGCTACGAGGGCAGCTGTCGCGCGCACGGCAACGACGGGCGCGCGATCGGCGACATCCTCGCCCGGATCGGCGACAAGTGGTCGCTGCTGGTGATCGCGACGCTGCACGAGGGGCGCCTGCGCTTCGGTGAGCTGCAGGGCCACATCCCCGGCATCTCGCAGCGCATGCTCACCCTCACCGTGCGCCAGCTCGAGCGCGACGGCATCGTGACCCGCACGGTGTTCCCCGAGGTGCCCCCGCGCGTCGAGTACGAGCTGACCGAGCTCGGCGAGACGCTGTTCGTGCCCGCGCGCGCAATCGCCGACTGGGCCGTCGCGCACCACGACGAGATCGAACGGGCGCGCACCGCGTACGACGCGCGCTGACGCCCGGGCCCCGAGGCCCCGCGGCAACGGGCCGGCACGGCAGGATGGATGCCATGGACCTGCCCGACCTCGCCGACCTGCGCGCCGCGGCGCGCGTCGTCTCCCTCCCCCTCGTCACCCGGGTCCGCGGCGTCAACCACCGCGAGGCGCTGCTCCTGCGCGGCCCCGAGGGGTGGACCGAGTTCTCGCCCTTCCTCGAGTACGGCGACGACGAGGCATCCGTCTGGCTCGCCGCCGCGATCGACTTCGGCTGGCGCACCCAGCCGGCGGCCCTCCGCGACCGTGTGCCGGTGAACGCCACGGTGCCCGCCGTCACGGCGGCGGAGGTGTCCGCGGTGCTCGCGCGGTTCGACGGCTGCCGTACGGCGAAGGTCAAGGTCGCCGAGCGCGGGCAGACCCTCGCCGACGACGTCGCCCGCGTGCGCGCGGTGCGCGCCGCGATGGGCTCCGAGGGCCGTGTCCGGCTCGACGCGAACGGCGGCTGGAATGTCGACGAGGCCGAACGCGCCGTGCACGCCCTCGCCGAGTTCGACCTCGAGTACCTCGAGCAGCCGTGCGCCGAGGTCGCCGAGCTCGCCGAGCTCCGGGAGCGCCTCGCCGACTGGGGCATCCCGATCGCCGCGGACGAGAGCGTGCGGAAGGCCGCCGACCCGCTCGCCGTCGCCCGCGTCGGCGCCGCCGACCTCGTCGTCGTTAAGGCGCAGCCCCTCGGCGGGGTCACCCGCGCCCTGGAGATCGTCGGCGCGGCGGGCCTTCCCGCGGTCGTCTCGAGCGCCCTCGATACCTCGATCGGGCTGTCGATGGGGCTCGCCCTCGCCGCGGCCCTCCCCGACCTGCCCTACGACTGCGGGCTCGGCACGGCGTCGCTGCTCGCCGCCGACGTCGTCGCCGCCCCGCTTCAGCCCGCCGGCGGGTCGCTGCCGGTCGGGCGCGTCGAGGCGGATGCCGGACTGCTCGCGCAGCACGCGGCATCCGCCGAGCGACGGGACTGGTGGCTCGACCGGCTCGAGCGCTGTCATGCCATCCTCGCCGCAGGCTGAGCGGCTGAGGACCCCGTCGCGGGTCAGTGTCCGCGACGGGTCGCGTCGTGCACCTCGCCGACGAGCTCTTCGATGATGTCCTCGAGGAACAGCACCCCCGTCACCTCGCCCGAGGCATTCCGCACCTCCGCCAGGTGACGGCCCGAGCGCCGCATGAGCGCCAGCGCGTCTTCCAGATCGGTGGTCTCGGCGACCGGCACCATGTGGTGGATGCGCTTGGGCCTGATCGGCGCGTCGACGTTGTTCGAGGCATCCGTGCCCTCGGCGGCGCGCAGCACGTCCTTCAGGTGCACGTAGCCGATCGGCGCCCCCGCGGCATCCACGATCACATAGCGCGAGAACCCGTGCTTCGCGACGGCGCGCTCGATCTCGTCGGGCGTCGTCACCTCGGGGAGGGTCACGAGCTGCGACAGGGGCACCGCGACGTCGCTCGCCTTCTTGTCGGTGAACTCCACCGCCGCGGTGACGGCGCCCGACGCGTCGTCGAGCACCCCCTCCATGCGCGACTGCGCGACGATCGTCGCGACCTCGTCGAGCGTGAAGGTGGATGCCGCCTCGTTCTTCGGCTCAACCCGGAACAGGCGCACGACGTGGTTCGCGATCCAGTTGAGCGCCGCGATGATCGGGTAGAAGAGCTTCGAGAACCACACGAGCGGGGTCGCCAGCAGCAGCACCGCGCGGTCGGGCACCGAGAACGCGAGGTTCTTCGGCACCATCTCGCCGAACACGACGTGCAGGTACGACACGACGATGAGAGCGGTGGCGAACGCGACGCCGCCGATGACGGCCTCGCTCCACCCGGTGAGACTCAGCGGCCCCTCGAGCAGGTGGTGGATCGCCGGCTCGGCGACGTTCAGGATCAGCAGCGAGCAGATCGTGATGCCGAGCTGCGAGGTGGCGAGCATGAGCGTCGCGTGCTCCATGGCGTACAGCGCCGTCTTCGCGGTCTTCGACCCGCGCTCCGCGAGCGGCTCGATCTGCGAGCGGCGCGCGGAGATCACGGCGAACTCCGACGCGACGAAGAAGGCGTTGAAGGCGAGCAGCACGACCAGCCATGCGATTCCGGCCCAGTCGTTCATCGACGCTCACCCCCTTCGATCTCGGCAACCTCCGGAACGGGATGCGGCGTGAACCGCACCCGGTCCACCCTCCGTCCGTCCATCCGGGCGACCTCGAGCGTGCCGTCTTCGAGCTCGACGGTGTCGCCGACCTCGGGGATCCGCTCGAGACTCGACATGACGAACCCGCCGACGGTGTCGTACACGTCCCCCTCGGGAACACGGATGCCGGTGCGGTCGAGCACCTCGTCGGGTCGCAGCTCGGCGGGAAAGACGGTCGCGTCGGCGGTGCGTACGACGCCCGCGCGACTGCGGTCGTGCTCGTCGAGCACCTCGCCGACGATCTCTTCGACGAGGTCTTCGAGGGTGACGACGCCGGCGGTGCCGCCGTACTCGTCGACGACGATCGCCATCTGGTACCCCTTGGACCGCAGCTCCGTCATCACGGCGTCGAGGTGCACCGCCTCGGGCACCCGCAGCGGCTCTTCGGCAATCGCGGCGGCGGGCACCTCGCCGCGGCGGTCGCGGGGAACGCTGACCGCCTGCTTGAGGTGCGCGATGCCGATGATGTCGTCCATCGAGTCGTCGTAGACGGGAAAGCGGCTGTGTCCGGTGCGGCGGGCGAGCTGGATGACATCTTCCACGCTGTCGCCCGCGGCGACCGCATGGATCAAGGGGCGCGGCGTCATGACGTCGGCCGCGGTCAGCCGCGCGAAGGTGAGGGTGCGGTCGAGGAGGGAGGCGGTGTCCTGTTCGAGCACGCCCGCGCTCGCCGAGCGGCGCACGAGACTCGACAGCTCTTCGGCGGTGCGAGCCCCCGAGAGCTCCTCCTTGGGTTCGATGCCCATGCGGCGGAGGATCGCGTTGGCGCTGCCGTTGAGCAACGCGATCGCGGGGCGGAAGACCGTCGTGAAGGCGACCTGGAACGGCATGACGAGCTTCGCCGTCTGGCGCGGGATGGCCAGGGCGAAGTTCTTCGGCACGAGTTCGCCGATGATCATCGAGAACGTCGTCGCGATGGCAATGGCGACAACCGTCGCGATGGGGCGCACCGCGGCATCCGGCACGCCCCACGCCTTCAGCACGGGGCTCAGCAGGTTGGTCAGCGCGGGCTCCATCGTGTAACCGGTGAGGAGCGTCGTCAGGGTGATGCCGAGCTGCGCGCTGGACAGGTGCGTCGACGTGATCTTCAGGGCGTCGATCGTCAGCGACAGCCGGGACTCGCCCGCAGCGCGGCGGGCTTCGAGGTCCGCGCGGTCGAGGTTGACGAGCGCGAACTCGCTCGCGACGAACAGACCGGTCCCGATGGTGAGCAGCAGCCCCACGCCCAGCATGACGTAATCCATCACGCATCACCCCCGATCGTGGTCGGGGAGGGTCGGTGGGGCGATCGTCTGCAACTAGGAGGGTCGTCCATTGTGCGAACGATTCTACGGCACGACGCCCCGCCCCGGCGCGGGGTGGGATGATCCCGGCATCCGCGACAGGTTGCGGCATCCGCGACAGGTTGCGGCATCCGCGACAGGTTGCGGCATCCGCGACAGCTCCTGGCATCCATTCCCCGCTCGCGCTACAGGAATCAGCATCCGCCACACACATTTCCTGACGCGGATGCCGGTTTCTGTAGCGTCAGGCATCGCACCGCCGCTCCGCGCCGCCTCCTCCCCAGCGACGGATTCTCGCCGAGATCCCACAGATCGCTGCCCGCGGCGGCCGCCGGGGCGGCGTGGGCGCCATGCTGGCGGCGTGGACACCCTGACGCACGAACCCCTGACCTCCAGTCCGATCGAGGTGTTCCGCCGCCGCGGCCGGTTCGACCCGATCGATGACCGACGGGTGCGCGCGGCCGTCGCGGCGGGCGCGTGGGTGCGGATCATTCCCGGTGTCTACGCGCGCGCCGAGGCGTGGCGCGCGCTGCGTCCGCACGAGCAGCATCGCGTCCGTGTCCTCGAGGTGACGCATCGCCTCGAGACTCCCGCGCTCGTCTCGCACCATGCCGCGGCTGCGGCGTGGGGCATCGACACGCTCGGGAGGTGGCCGGAACGGGTGGATGTCCGGGTGCCGCGCGCGAGCGGCGGACGCTCGACCGGGCGGATCCGCCGCTACCCGCTCGGCGTGGACGACGTCGCGACCGCCCCGTTCGGCCGCCACCGGGTGACGACTCCCGCGCAGACCGCCCTCGACCTCGCCCGCGCGCTGCCGTTCGTGCGCGGCGTCGCGGCCCTCGATCAGGCGATCTGGACCGAGCGGCCCGGCGGCGCGCTCACGGATCTCGCCGAGATCGAGCATCTCCGCGCCGCGCATCCCTCCCCGCGCGGCGACGCACGGGCATCCCGGGTTCTCGCCTTCGCCTCGACGGGCGCGGCGAACGTGCGCGAGTCGCAGATGCGCGTGCTCGTCGTGGAGCTCGGATTCGGCCTGCCGACGGTGCAGGAGCGGCGCGTGCTGCCGAGCGGCCGCGTCGCCTTCGGCGACCTGTACTTTCCCGACGCGGATCACTGGGTAGAGATCGACGGCCGGGGCAAGTACCTCAGCCCCGAGTACACCGGCGGCCGCGACGCCGCCCAGATCGTGCTCGACGAGAAGGCCCGGGAGAACGAGATCCGACGGATCGTGCGGGGGTTCTCACGCCTCGACGCGCTGGATGCCGAGCATCCACGACGGGTCTACGACATCCTCACCGGCGACGGCCTGCGCAGCATCCTGCCCCGACCGTGACCCACGCCCCCGCGCGCCGCCGCCGGCGCGACAGCAACCTGCAGGTGCCACAGGATTCTCCTGGCGCGGATGCCGATTTCTGTAGCGGAAGCCCGGCCGCGAATGCCGAAGCCCGCGCGGCGGCCAGGCCCCGCCCCGCGTCACCAGCTGACGGGCAGCGCCTTGCCCTCCTCGTAGCCCGCGGCGGACTGCAGCCCCACCGTCGCGCGATCGTGGAACTCGGGCACGGTGGATGCCCCGGCGTACGTGAACGAGGAGCGAACCCCCGACGTGATCATGTCGATGAGGTCCTCGACCGAGGGCCGAAGCGGGTCGAGGTAGATCTTCGACGACGAGATGCCCTCGGCGAACAGCTCCTTGCGGGCGCGGTCGTAGGCGTCCAGCCGGCCGAAGCGTCCGTGCACGGCCTTCGTGGATGCCATGCCCCACGACTCCTTGTAGACGCGGCCCGCCTCGTCCACCTGCAGCTGCCCGGGCGCCTCGATCGTGGCCGCGAACCACGAGCCGATCATCACCGAGGCGGCGCCGGCGGCGAGCGCGAGCGCCACGTCGCGCGGGTAGCGCACTCCCCCGTCGGCCCAGACGTGCGCGCCGAGCTCGGTCGCCGCCTGCGCGGTCTCGAGCACCGCGGAGAACTGGGGGCGGCCGACGGCGGTCATCATGCGGGTCGTGCACATCGCGCCCGGGCCGACCCCGACCTTGAGGATCGACGCCCCCGCGTTCACGAGGTCGTGCGCACCCTCGGCGGTGACGATGTTGCCCGCCGCGATCGGGATGCCGAGCCCGAGGCCCGCCACGGTCTCGAGCGCCCGCAGCATCCCCTCCTGGTGACCGTGCGCGGTGTCGATGACGAGCACGTCGACACCGGCGGCGGCGAGGGACTTCGCCTTCGCGGCGACGTCGCCGTTGATGCCGACGGCCACGGCGACGATGAGCCGCCCGTCGCCGTCGACGGCGGGCCGGTAGAGCGTCGAGCGGAGCGCCGTCCGCTGCGAGAGCGTGCCGACGAGGTGGCCGTGGTGGAGCACGCAGACGGTCTCGGCCTCGGCGGCGACGATGAGGTCGAACGCGTGCCGGGCGTCGGTCACGTCGTCGGCGTCGATCGAAGGGGTGCGCCCGCGGGCGAGGTCGCCGAGCCGCGCGTCGGGGAGCGCCGTGCCGAGCCGCGTCGCCGCGACGACGCCGATGATGTCGTCGACGTGCACGCGCTCGGCGGGCTCGTTCACCACGACGATGCCGTGCCCCGCGGTGGCGGGAAGGAGCGCCGCCGCCTCCGCGACCGTCGCCGACGCGGGCAGCACGACGGGGCTGTCCCACCGCACGGGCTGGTCCTTCACCCAGCGGATGGCCGCGTCGATGTCCTGCAGCGGCATGTCCTGCGGCAGAACGCCGAGGCCGCCGCGACGGGCGAGGGCGGCCGCGAGGCGCGGCCCGGTGACGGAGTTCATGTTCGAGGCGACGAGCGGGATCGTGGCGCTCGTGCCGTCGCCCGGCGACAGGTCGACGTCGAGCCGGCTCGTGACGCCCGAGCGCCGCGGCACGAGGAAGACGTCGGAGTAGGTCAGGTCGACGGTCGGTGGGGAGCCGGACAAGTGCATGTACCCACGGTACCCGCCGACAAACCTGGGATACCCTTGATGGATGTGTGCGTGAGCGCCCGTCCGGGCCCGGCACCGTACGAACTTCATCGACGAAAGCAGGCGCAAACCGTGTCCAGTCAGGCGACCGGCGTGGGTACTTCGACAGACGGCGACTTCGGAGCCAACGAGTGGCTCGTCGCCGAGATGTACGACCAGTTCGCGAAGGACCGTGACTCGGTCGACCGGTCGTGGTGGCCGGTGCTCGAAGCGTACGAGAAGACGCAGCAGGATGCCTCGGCCGCCGCCCCGGCAGAGGCGAAGCCCGCGCCGGCGAACACGGCGACCGCCGCGCCGGCGAAGCCCGCCGAGCCGTCGCAGGCGAAGCCCGCGGCATCCACCCCCACCGCCGACGCGCGTCCGCTGACCGCGCCCATCCCCGTCGTCGGCGCGCAGCCGGTCGCGAAGACGACGACCCGCCCCGCGGCGCCCCAGCCCGTTCCCGCGCAGGCGCCGAAGGCGGAGCCGGGCACGACCGCGGAGGCCCGCGATGACGTCGTCACGCCGCTGCGCGGCCTGCCCAAGACCCTCGCGGCGAACATGGACGAGTCGCTGACCGTGCCGACCGCGACGAGCGTGCGCACCGTGCCGGCCAAGCTCATGATCGACAACCGCATCGTGATCAACAACCACATGTCGCGCACCCGCGGCGGCAAGGTGAGCTTCACGCACCTGATCGGCTGGGCGCTGATCCAGGCCCTCAAGGCCTTCCCGAGCCAGAACGTGTCGTACGCCGAGATCGACGGCAAGCCGTCGGTGGTCGCGCCGGCGCACGTCAACCTCGGCATCGCGATCGACCTGCCCAAGCCCGACGGCACCCGCGCGCTCATGGTGCCGAGCATCAAGCAGGCCGAGTCGCTGACGTTCAACGAATACCTCGCCTCGTACGAGGACCTCGTCAAGCGCGCCCGCGCCAACAAGCTCACCGCCGCCGACTTCCAGGGCACGACGGTGTCGCTGACCAATCCGGGCGGCATCGGCACGGTGCACTCGGTGCCGCGCCTCATGAAGGGCCAGGGCTGCATCGTCGGCGCCGGCGCCCTCGAGTACCCCGCCGAGTTCCAGGGCTCCAGCGAGAAGACCCTCGTCGAGCTCGGCATCGGCAAGACGATCACCCTCACGAGCACCTACGACCACCGGGTCATCCAGGGTGCCGGCTCGGGCGAGTTCCTGAAGATCGTGCACGAGCTGCTCATCGGCCAGCGCGGCTTCTACGAGGGCATCTTCGCGGCGCTGCGCATTCCGTACGCGCCGATCCACTGGTCGAACGACATCAACGTCGACCTCGCCGAGCGCGTCGACAAGCAGTCCCGCGTCGTCGAGCTCATCAACTCGTTCCGCGTGCGCGGTCACCTGATGGCCGACATCGACCCGCTCGAGTACGTGCAGCGCACCCACCCCGACCTCGAGATCGAGAACCACGGCCTCACCTTCTGGGACCTCGACCGCGAGTTCGTCACCGGCGGGTTCGGCGGCAAGCGCACGATGAAGCTCCGCGACATCCTCGGTGTCCTCCGCGACTCGTACTGCCGCACGATCGGCGTCGAGTACATGCACATCCAGGACCCGGCCCAGCGCAAGTGGTTCCAGGACAACGTCGAGGTCAAGTACCAGAAGCCGAGCCACGGCGAGCAGCTGCGCATCCTCGACAAGCTCAACCAGGCCGAGGCGTTCGAGACCTTCCTGCAGACCAAGTACGTCGGGCAGAAGCGGTTCTCGCTCGAAGGCGGCGAGTCGCTCATCCCGCTCCTCGACGAGATCCTGCAGGGCGCGGCGGGCGCGGGCCTCGACGGCGCCGCGATCGGCATGGCCCACCGCGGGCGCCTGAACGTGCTCACCAACATCGCCGGCAAGACCTACAGCCAGATCTTCCGCGAGTTCGAGGGATCGGTCGCCATCGGCTCGAAGTCGGGCTCGGGCGACGTGAAGTACCACCTCGGCACCGAGGGGACGTTCGTCTCGGATGCCGGGGAGGAGCTGCCCGTCTACCTCGCCGCCAACCCGTCGCACCTCGAGACGGTCGACGGTGTGCTCGAGGGCATCGTCCGCGCCAAGCAGGACCGCTCCCCGATCGGCACCTTCCCGTGGCTGCCGATCCTCGTGCACGGCGACGCGGCCTTCGCCGGCCAGGGCGTCGTCGTCGAGACGCTGCAGATGTCGCAGCTGCGCGGCTACCGCACGGGCGGCACGGTGCACGTCGTCGTCAACAACCAGGTGGGCTTCACCACGCTCCCCCAGGACGGCCGCAGCTCGGTGTACGCCACCGACGTCGCCAAGACGATCCAGGCGCCGATCTTCCACGTCAACGGCGACGACCCCGAGGCCGTCGTCCGGGTCGCCGAGCTCGCGGTGGCCTACCGCCAGGAGTTCGCCCGCGACGTCGTGATCGACCTCGTCTGCTACCGCCGCCGCGGTCACAACGAGGGCGACGACCCGTCGATGACGCAGCCGCTCATGACGAACCTCATCGAGGCGAAGCGCTCGGTGCGCCGCCTGTACACCGAGTCGCTCGTCGGTCGCGGTGACATCAGCGAAGAGGAATACGACAAGGCGAAGGCCGACTTCCAGAACCGCCTGGAGATCGCGTTCGCCGAGACCCACGCCGCCGAGACCGGGGCCACCGGCATCGTCTCACCGAGCACGGGCGCGATCGAGCAGGCCGTCGGTCAGCCCGAGACCACCGGCGTCGGCGTCGAGGTCGTGCGGCAGGTCGGCGACGCGTTCGTCAACAAGCCCGACGGCTTCACGGTGCACCCGAAGATCCAGCAGCTGCTGGACAAGCGCCTCGACATGAGCCGCAACGGCTCGATCGACTGGGGCTTCGGCGAGCTCCTCGCCTTCGGCTCGCTCCTCATGGAGGGCACGAACGTGCGCCTCGCCGGGCAGGACGCGCGCCGCGGAACCTTCGTGCAGCGTCACTCGGTCATCCACGACCGCGCGAACGGCCAGGAGTGGCTGCCGCTGGCGAACCTCGGCGAGAACCAAGGCCGCTTCTACGTGTACGACTCGCTGCTGAGCGAGTACGCCGCGATGGCGTTCGAGTACGGCTACTCGGTCGAGCGCCCCGACACGCTGACCCTGTGGGAGGCGCAGTTCGGCGACTTCGCCAACGGCGCGCAGTCGGTCGTCGACGAGTACATCTCCGCCGCCGACCAGAAGTGGGGCCAGCAGTCGTCCGTCGTGCTGCTGCTGCCGCACGGCTACGAGGGCCAGGGGCCCGACCACTCGTCGGCGCGCATCGAGCGCTACCTGCAGATGTGCGCGCAGGACAACATGATCGTCGCGCGCCCGTCGACCCCGGCCTCGCACTTCCACCTGCTCCGCCGTCAGGCCTACTCGCGCCCCCGCCGGCCGCTGATCGTCTTCACCCCGAAGGCGATGCTGCGCCTGCGCGGCGCGACGAGCCCGGTCGAGGCGTTCACCACGGGCCGCTTCGAGCCCGTGCTCGACGACGATCGCGGCGTCGACAAGGCATCCGTGACCCGTGTGCTGCTGCACTCGGGCAAGATCCACTGGGACCTCGTCGCCGAGCTCGACAAGAAGCCGAACCCGAAGATCGCGCTCGTGCGCCTCGAGCAGCTCTACCCGGCCCCGATCGACGAGCTCAACGCCGTCATCGACAGCTACCCGAACGCGGAGCTCGTGTGGGTGCAGGACGAGCCCGAGAACCAGGGCGCGTGGCCGTTCATCGCCCTCGAGGTGGTCAAGCACCTGCACGGGCGGACGATCCGTCGCATCTCGCGCGCAGCGGCGGCCTCGACGGCCACCGGGTCTCCCAAGGTGCACGCCCGCGAGCAGGCCGCGATCATCGAGCAGGCCCTCACGGTCTGAGCACGACCCTCTGACGAGGTGAGCGGGGCATCCATCCGTGGATGCCCCGCTCCGTGTCAGTGGTGGGTGGACTGCTCGGCGCGCAGGCGCGCGAGCACCTGGTCGCGCAACTGGTCAGGGGCCGTCTCCTTGCACGCCCGCGCGATCACCGCGGTGAGCGTCGTCGCCACGAGCGCCTCGTCACGGCACGCGGGGCAGTTCTCGAGGTGCTCGGTGATGTCGGAGTGCTGCGTCTTGCAGACTTCGTGGCGGAGGTACTCCTCCAGGTCTTTGCGCGCCTTGGAGCAGCCGCAGTCGCTCATTTCTCGCTCCCGGTCATTTCTTGCTCTTCGAGGTCGCGGGGACGGGCACGTCGATGCCGCGCTCCCGCGCATAATCGGCCAATAGGTCACGCAGCATGCGTCTGCCACGGTGCAGACGGCTCATGACCGTGCCGATCGGGGTCTTCATGATGTCGGCGATCTCCTGGTACGCGAATCCCTCGACGTCGGCGAGGTAGACGGCCAGGCGGAAGTCCTCGGGGATCGACTGCAGCGCATCCTTGACGACGGAGGACGGCATGTGGTCGATCGCCTCGGCCTCGGCCGAGCGCGAGCTGGTCGCCGTCGTCGACTCGGCGCCGCCGAGCTGCCAGTCCTCGAGCTCGTCGATCGTGCCCTGGTAGGGCTCACGCTGCTTCTTGCGATACGTGTTGATGTAGGTGTTCGTGAGGATGCGGTACAGCCACGCCTTGAGGTTCGTGCCCTGCGTGAACGAGGCCCACGACGCGAACGCCTTGACGAAGGTCTCCTGCACGAGGTCGGCCGCGTCGGCGGGGTTCCGCGTCATCCGCATCGCGGCCGCGTAGAGCTGGTCCATGAACGGCAGCGCCTGGTCTTCGAACTGGGTGCGCGGGTCCTGGGCCGTCTGCGCGTCTGTGGCCGCCTGCTCTTCCATCGCGGCCCAGTCTACGTCTGACAGGTCCGCGATAACGGGTGCGAGGGTCGCTGTCAACTGTGACCTCTTCTTTCTCCGGTTCCGGGCGGGTTCGTTAGGGTAGAACCCGATGACCACGACCTGGTATTCCCTCACTCAGCCCGCTTCGTCGTCGCCGTGGGCCGCGCCCCTCGCCGACGAACCCGTGCAGGCGACCATCGCGGTGCCTTCGTCGAAGTCGCTCACCAACCGCGAGCTGGTGCTCGCCGCCCTCGCCGACGCCCCCAGCACGCTGAACTCGCCGCTGCACTCCGACGACTCGGCGCGCATGGTCGAGGCGCTGCGCACACTCGGCGTCGGCATCGAGGAGGTGCCCGGCGAGGGACCGTTCGGTCCCGACCTGTACGTGACCCCGCCCGCCGCGCTGCGCGGCGACGTGACGATCGACTGCGGACAGGCCGGCACCGTCATGCGCTTCATCGCGCCGCTCGCGGGACTCGCGACCGGCGACGTCACGATCACCGCGCACGCGAGTGCCCTGCACCGCCCGATGGGCGAGACGATCAAGGCGCTGCGCGAGATCGGCGCCGACATCGACGACGGCGGCCACTGGGCGCTGCCGTTCACGGTGCGCGGCCGCGGCCACATCCGCGGCGGTGAGGTGACGATCGACGCGAGCGCGTCGAGCCAGTTCGTCTCGGGTCTCCTCCTGGCAGCTCCCCGCTTCGCCGTGGGACTGCACCTCATCCACTCCGGCGAGCGGCTGCCGTCGATGCCGCACATCGACATGACCGTCGAGACCCTCGCGCGGCGCGGCATCCAGGTCGAGCGCCCGAACGCCAACGAATGGGTCGTGCCCGCCGGGGTGCCGCGCGCGCGCGACGCGGTCATCGAGCCCGATCTCTCCAACGCGGCGCCGTTCCTCGCCGCGGCCCTCCTCACCGGCGGTTCGGTCACGATCCCGGGCTGGCCGCCCACCTCGACCCAGCCCGGCGCGCTCCTGCCCGAGATCCTCTCGCTCCTCGGCGCCCGCACCGGCCGCCGCGGCGGGGCCCTCACCGTCACCGCCGCGCGCCCGCTCGCCGGCGTCGACCTCGACCTGTCGGCGGCGAGCGAGCTCGCCCCGACGCTGTTCGCCCTCGCGGCGTTCGCCGACGCCCCGACGACGCTGCACGGCATCGGACACATCCGCGGGCACGAGACGAACCGCATCGACGCCCTCATCGGCAATCTCCGCGCCCTCGGCGGCGAGGCCGAGGAACTGCCCGACGGCATCCGGATCACGCCGCGCCCGCTGCACGGCGGTCTGTGGCACGCACACCACGACCACCGGATCGCGACCGCGGGTGCCCTGATCGGCCTGCGCGTGCCCGGCGTCGAGGTCGACGACATCTCGACCACCGCCAAGACGATGCCGCAGTTCCCCCAGCTCTGGGAACAGCTGCTGGCGACCGACGACGGCGACTCCGACGCCGCGTGAAGCAGGCATGAGATGAGCTGGCTCGACGACGCCGACGACGACGAACCCGAGTTCGACGAAGCCGATGTGCGGGTGCGCCCGAACCCCAAGGCGAATCGTCCCCGCACGAAGCGGCGCCCCGCCCACGCCGACGCCCGCATCGCGCGGGTGCTCGGCGTCGACCGGGGCCGCTACACCGTGCTGATCGACGAGGACGGCCCGGACGAGCACGTCGCGCTCGCCTCGCGCGCCCGCGAACTGCGCAAGCAGCCCATCGTCACGGGCGACCGCGCGCGGGTGGTCGGCGACTCGAGCGGCGACGAGGGCACGCTCGCGCGCATCGTCGGCATCGAGGAGCGCACGTCGCTCCTCCGCCGGAGCGCCGACGACACCGACCAGGTCGAGCGGGTCGTCGTGGCGAACGCCGACCAGATGCTCATCGTCGTCGCCGCGGCCGACCCCGAGCCGCGGCCTCGCCTGGTCGACCGCTACCTGATCGCGGCGCTCGATGCCGGCATCCACCCCCTGCTCGTCGTGACGAAGACCGACCTCGCCGACCCGACCGACTTCCTCTCGCACTTCGAGGGCGTCGACGACCTGACGGTGTTCACGAGCGGTACGGGCGACATGCCCGTCGATGAGATCGGCCGGCACCTCGTCGGACACTCGACGGTGTTCGTCGGGCACTCGGGCGTCGGCAAGTCGACGCTCGTCAACGCGCTCGTGCCCACCGCGGAGCGCGCGACGGGCCACGTCAACGAGGTCACCGGGCGCGGGCGGCACACGTCGAGCTCGACGGTGTCGCTGCGCTACGTCGGCGAGGACGGACGCGGCTGGGTCATCGACACGCCCGGCGTCCGCTCGTTCGGGCTGGGCCACGTCGACCCCGCGAACATCCTGAAAGCGTTCAGCGACCTCGCCGTCGTTGCCGAGGACTGCCCGCGCGGCTGCACGCACCTGCCCGACGCACCCGACTGCGCGATCATCGAAGCGGTCGAGGAGGGCCGGCTCGGCGAGCGCGGCGCGGCTCGACTCGACTCGCTGCAGCGCCTGCTCGCGACGTTCTCGGGCTGACGCGCCCCGGCGCTCCCCCGCCCCGCCCCACCCCGCCCCCGTTCACCGAAACGGCATGCAGCGCGTCATATGGCCGCCCGTTTCGCGCGCTGCATGCCGTCTGGGCGGCGTACGAGGCGGCGGCGCCTCGTAGGCTGGATGCCATGACGAAGCTCGAGCCCGGCACCCCCGCCCCCGATTTCACGCTGATCGACCAAGACGAGCGCTCCGTCTCGCTCCGCGAGCTGCGCGGCGCCGACACCCCGGACGGCGGGCGGAGCGTCATCCTGTTCTTCTACCCCGCGGCGATGACGCCGGGCTGCACGAAGGAGGCGTGCGACTTCCGCGACAGCCTCGCCCCGCTGCAGGAGGCCGGCTACGCGGTCGTCGGCATCTCGCGCGACGCCCCGGCCAAGCTCCGCGCCTTCCGCGAGCGCGACGGCCTCACCTACGACCTGCTGAGCGACCCCGACCACGCCGTGCACGAGGCGTACGGCGCGTGGGGCGAGAAGTCGAACTACGGCAAGACCGTGGTCGGCGTCATCCGCTCCACCATCGTCGTCGACCCGAGCGGCACCGTGACGCACGCGCTGTACAACGTCAAGGCCACCGGCCACGTCGCGCGCCTGCACGCGCTGCTCGAGGTCGGCTGAGCCGAGCGCGCCAGGCCGAAGCCTGCGTGCCGACGCCGCCGAGGCCGTTACCGGTCCGGGGCATTCGTCCGTCGTCGCGCCCCCGCACGACGCGCGGCGGCGAACAGCACGATCAGCCCGACGATCGCGGGCACGGCGAGCACCGTCGCGAACCCGGCCGAGGGAGCCGGTCCGGTGAGCGCGCCGAGGGCGACCGCGAGCACGAGAAGCTGCGTGACGATGCCGCCGGAGCGCCCCCACGACTGACCGCGCGCAACCCCGACAGCGAAGGCCACCACCGCGGCGGCGCCCACGACGGTCAGCACGATCAGCGCGATCGAGCTGCCGACGTCGTCGGTGTCGCCGCCGACGAGGGCGACGACCTCCCACCCCGCGACCATCAGCAGGGCGAGGCCCTCGAGGGCCAGCAGGGCCGCGGCGACCCGTTCGACGGGGGTGATCGGCATGCGGGCGGCTCCTCGTCTGCCGGGGCGGGATCGACGTGCGGCGGGTGCGCGTGGAGCCAATGCACAGCTATCCCCGCCGGGAAATGCGCCGTTCACTCTTGATTCATCCGAATGTGCGTGGGACCATTGAAGAATCAGTGTGCTCCCACAGCGAAGTGGGGCGAGCCCTCGAGCTCGCACACCTACCAGGGTAACGGACACCCGAGTCCCTCCCTGACATCGGTCACTTCCCCACTCAAGGAGCAATTCACTATGGACTGGCGCGACAAGTCTGCCTGCCTCACGGTCGACCCCGAGCTGTTCTTCCCGGTCGGCAACACCGGGCCCGCGGTCGAGCAGATCGAGAAGGCCAAGGCCGTGTGCGCCCGCTGCACCGTCACCGAGGTGTGCCTGCAGTACGCGCTCGAGACCGGTCAGGACTCCGGCGTCTGGGGCGGCCTCTCCGAAGACGAGCGTCGCGCCCTCAAGCGTCGCGCCGCCCGCGCCCGCCGCGCCAGCTGACCCGCCGCCTCCGCCGACCCGCGCCGTTGAACCGACCCGCGCCGGGCGTCAGCCCCGGTCGAGGTAGCGCATCGGAATGTCGATGGTCACCTCGGTGCCCGATCCGACGATCGTGTGCCAGTCGATCGAGCCGCTCAGCTCTCCCTGGATGAGCGTCCGCACGATCTGGGTGCCGAGCCCGCGGCCCACCTGCCCCTCGGGCAGACCCACACCCGTGTCGCGCACCTTGACGTCCAGTCGGTCGTCGGTGCGCTCGGCGATGATCTCGACCTCGCCCTCCTGATCGGCGAGTCCGTGCTCCACCGCATTGGTGACGAGCTCGGTGAGGGCCAGCGCGAGCGGGGTCGCGTACTCGCTCGGCAGCGTGCCGAACGTGCCCGTCTTGATCGTGCGCGCCCGCGTGTTCGGTGAGGCGGCGACCTCGGCGACGAGCTTGAGCACCCGGTCGAACACGTCGTCGAAGTCGACGTTCTGCGCGAGCCCCTGCGACAGCGTGTCGTGCACCACCGCGATCGCCGACACCCGCCGCATGGCGTGGGTGAGCGCGTCGCGCGCCTCGTCGGAGTGCGTGCGGCGCGACTGGATGCGTAGCAGCGACGCGACGGTCTGCAGGTTGTTCTTCACGCGGTGGTGGATCTCACGGATCGTGGCATCCTTCGTGATGAGCTCCTGCTCCTGGTGGCGGATCTCGGTCACGTCGCGGCAGAGCACCACGGCGCCCACGCGGTGCCCGTTGTCCTTCAGCGGGATGGTGCGCAGCGACACCGTCACCCCGCGCGCCTCCAGGTCGGCCCGCCAGGGGGCCCGGCCCGCCATGACGATCGGCAGCGACTCGTCGAAGTCGCGACCCTTGGGCAGGATGCTCGTGGCCACCTCGAGCAGCGACTCGCCCTCGAGCTCGTCGTCGAAGCCGAGCCGGTTGAAGGCGGACAGCGCGTTGGGGCTCGCGAACGTCGTCACCCCGTCGACGTCGAGGCGGATGAGACCGTCGGATGCCCGGGGCGCGCCGCGGCGGGGCGAAGTGGGCGCCGCGAGGTCGGGGAAGTCGCTCGACGCGATCATGCCGAAGAGATCGTCGGCGCAGTCGTTGAACGTGATCTGCTGCCGGGACGGGGTGCGGGTCTCGCCGAGGTTCGTGTGGCGGGTGAGCACGCCGATGACGGTCGGGGGATGCTCGGCGGTGCCGCGCTCGCGCACGATCGGCACCGCGCGCACGCGTGTGGGCGTCTCTTCGAACCAGTCGGGCGAGGCGGAATCGACGATCTCGGCGCGCGTGAAGGCATCCCGCACCTGCGTGCGCCACTGCGGGCGCACGAGGTCGCCGACGATGTCGCGGTAGAAGAGCGTCGCCGCCCCCGACGGGCGGGTGTGCGCGACCGCGATGAACGAGTCGTCGGTCGTCGGCACCCAGATGACGATGTCGGCGAAGGCGAGATCGGCGAGCAGTTGGCCGTCGCCCGCCAGGCGATGCAACCACTCGACGTCGGCATCGGTGGAGCGGCCCTGGGCGTACACGAGATCGCTGAGCGTCGACACGCCCCCAGCCTATTGGGCCGCGCTCATGCCGTGCGTGCGCGGCGCCGTGACAGAACGGTGCCGGCGCGGCGGGGCTCGGTGGCCTCGCCGCGACCAGCGCGGCCGCGGCGCCGGCGATCGGCCTGACGCACCGGCACAGGGGGTTCGATCGCCTCGCCGACGAACCGCCGCACCGCGCCGGCGAGCGGCGAACGGGCCGCGACGTGCGCCACCGGCTGAGCGGCGAGCATCGCCGCGTCGGTCGCCTTCGGATCCCACGGCACGAACCACACGTCCCGCGCGTCGGTGTACCGCTCCAGGGTGCGCCGCACCTGCGCCCGCGCGTCGAGGCCGACCGGGCCGGTGCGCGACTTGTTGACCATGATCTTGACCGGGGTCGCACCGACGACCGAGCGGAGGTCGGCGTGCGCGCGCACGAACCGTGCGACACCGACCGGATCCGCCGAGACCACCGCGACGATGAGGTCGGCGGAGGCGAGCGCGGCGAGGGTCGCGGCGTTACGCCGTGGGCCGGCGAGGTCGCTGACGATCTCCTCGTCACGCTCGAGTGAGGCGGCGACGTCGACGACGATGTCGTCGGCCCACTCGCGGCACCGTTCGAGCGCCGCCTGCACCCGGTCGTGGGAGAGCTCGGGCCAGCGCCCCGGACGGTTGATGCCGGTGAGCACCTCGACGGTGCCGAGCGGCGCGGCGATGCGGGCGAGCTCCGCGACCGTCAGCGTGCCGCGCTCGGCCTGCCGACACGCCGCGGCGAACCCCGGTCCCTCGTCGGCGAGGCCGGTCGCCATCGCGATCGACGGGGCGTGCGCGTCGGCGTCGATGAGGGCGACGCGGCGCCCGTCGCGGGCGAGCTCGCAGGCCAGCTCGATCGCGGTGGTCGTGCGCCCGGGGGCGCCCGCCGCGCCCCACACCGCGATCACCCGGCCCCGCGTGGGCTCGGGCGCCTCGGCATCCTGCGCGCGGGCACCGCTCGCGAGCGCCTCGGCCGCGTCCGCCTGCGCATCGCAGGCGTCGACGCCGAACACCCCTGCCAACCGACGTTCGGCCGCGCCGGCGCAGAGGGCGACGATCCGGATGCCGAAGCGATCGCAGGCCGCGACGAGCTGGGCGGTCAGGGTGCGCCGGTCCGCATCGAGCACCAGCAGGTCGGCGCGGGCGAGCTCGCCGAGCAGCTCCGCCGCCTCCCGCCCGCTCATCGCGTCGACCGCCGCGGCGGCGGGGGCGTCGGGAGCGACGACGAGCCGGACCTCGGCGCCGGCGTCGCGCAGATCGGCGGCGAGCTCCGCGCCACGTTCATCGGCGACGGCGACGACCACGGCGGGGCCGCCGCGCGGCTCCTCCTCACCGCGGCGGCGGAAGGCGCCGATCGACCCGCCCGCGCCGGTCACGGCTGCACCGCCGAGGTGGGCACGATCGACAGGCTCGCGCCACCCGAGATGGCCGCGAGCGTGTCGGCGACCTCGGCCCGCTCGATGACGAGCTCGACGGCGGAGCCCGCCGAGCCGATCATGGTGTCGTCGGCGGTCACCGAGACGACCGTCGCCGAGGCGACGAGCATGCGGGGCTTGTCGTACTGGCCCCGTTCGAGCTGCGGCGCCGCCCAGACCTCGACGGTCGAGCCGGGCCCGACGGCGGCCGGCAGCTCGGTCGCGCTGTGCACGACGACCGTGGTGGTGCGAAGACCCGCGGCGTCACCGATGGCATCCTTCGCCACCAGCTGCCCCTCGGGGATCGTGCGGGTCGCCACCGAACCGGGGGTGAGCGACGCGGGCGACGCGTAGGCCCCCTCGACGTGCCCGAGAGCCACATCGACGACGGTGAGATCGTCGGCGCCGACCGCCTCTCCCGCGACGATCGTGCGCGCCGCGGCGAACACCGGGGCGGTCTGGCGCGCCGCCGAGACGACGAGCCACACGCCGGCCACCGACGCGATGATCAGGGCGATGCCCAGCAGAAACCGGATGTCGGCCCAGAACGCGCGGGGCCGGGGGCGCGCAGCGGTGTGATCGCTCATGGGTTCCATGGTGACCGCGCGCCGGGACGGGCGCGGAGGTTATCCACAGCCGGAACGTCTCAGCCGCATCAAAGACCACGGCGGTCATAATTGCCTCATGCCCGACACACCCGACGCCGGTGCGCGACTGTTCACGCCCGCCGAAGTCGCGGAGATGCTCCAGCTCTCCGTCGACGAGGTGATCGCGCTCGTGCTCGACGCGCGGCTTCGGGGCATGAAGGTCGGCTCCCCCGCGCGCTGGCGCATCGAGGCCGACAGCGTCGAGGGCTACCTCGACGATCAGGCCGAGGAGGCGCGACGGATGGCGCTGTGGCGCGAGTCGAACGCGGCGAGCTTCCCCGAGCTGTGGGGCCGCGGCCCCGCCCGCGGCGGCGACTGACCGGCGGCGACTGCCGGCGGTTGCAGCCTGCCGCGGAGGGCGATCTCGCGTGCGCACGACTGACCGCGAGGGCGGTCCCCAGCGCGACCTCCCGCGAGCGGCGTCAGGCGAGATCGGATGCCGAGGCGAGCCGCACGGCGAGCACGCCAGCGAACGGCACGATGCGATACCCCGTGACGTTCTCCGCCCGCCGCGGCGCTCCGGGTTCGTGCAGAGCGACATCGAGGTGGTCGGCGCCGGCGCGGTCGATCGTGCCGTCGAGGGTGCGGCCACCCTCGAGGTGCAGCGCCACCGGGATGCGGCGGCGCACGAGATCGCGCAGCACGAAGCCGAAGCCCATCCGCTGCGCGAGCGCCGGCCCCGGGTCGGCGTCGCGGACGCTCGCCAGCACCGCGTCGATCGGCGCCGCAACGTCCGTCACCGCCCAGAGCGGCACGACGACCGCGCCGGCGCCCGCACCGTTGCCGGCCCCGCCGGGAGCATCCCCGACGAGCGCGCACCAGTCCGCGCCCACCCGGGCGAGCCGCCCCGAGTGCACGCCACCGTCCTGCAGGTGCAGCGCCACGCCCCGCGGCTCGCGGCACAGCGCGACCAGCCGTTCCCGCAGCGCGACACGCGAGAGCCGCAGCCGCTCGGCCTCGGTGTCCAGCGCCGCACGCTCGGCCTCCCACTCGGAGTCGAGCTGATCTTCCAGGTCCTCGAAGAACCGATCCCATCGCACGTCGCGACAGTACGCGACCCGCGATCGGCGGCGTTGCCACTATCCACAGGTGAGGGGATTCTCATCTCCGCTGTGAACGGGCTGTGTTGTACTCGATCCCACGTCAACCGCTGGAGGAGGTCACCATGGTCCCGTCGCCGTCGCTTTCCGCGCCCCGGCCGTCACGGGCCGGCACCGCACTCGAGGTCGAGGAGTACTTCGCCCCGCAGCGCACGCCGTCGCAGGCGCTGCCCGACCCCGAACCGCTGCTGGCGAACCTCACGATCGGCGTGCTGGAGGTGCTCGCCGGCGTGCGCGAGGCCGATCAGCTGGCCCGGTGGCTCGGCGAAGACGCGTTCCGCGCGCTCGTGACCCGGTCGAACCTGTCCGCCCGTGCGCGCAGCGCCCGCGGCGTCGCCCCGGCACGGCCCTCGTACCGGATCGTCTCGACCCACGTCTCCTCCCCCGCCGACGGCGTCGTCGAGGGGGTCGTGATCACCGCCGGTCCCGCCCGCACGCGCGCCGTCGCCGTGCGCCTGGAGGGCTGGGACGGCCGCTGGCGCGCCACGTCGCTCGCGGCACTCTGAGCGCGGCGCGCTGACCCGGCGCTCTGACCACCGCGCCGACCGCACCTGCAGGCCGGCGCGGCGAGATCACTGCCGGTACGACGAGAGGAAGTTCCCGAGGCGCTCGATGGCCTCGGTGAGCACCCGCGCTTCGGGCAGCGTGACGATCCGCAGGTGATCGGGTGTCGGCCAGTTGAAACCGGTGCCCTGCACGAGCAGCACGTGCTCCGCGACGAGGAAGTCGTAGACGAGCTTCGCGTCGTCGTGGATCTCGTACACCTCGGGATCCAGCCGCGGGAAGGCGTACAGCGCCCCCGCGGGCTTGTGGCACGAGACGCCCGGGATGGCCTCGAGGCCCTCCCACGCGGCATCCCGCTGCTCGTGCAGCCGCCCGGTGGGCATGATGAGCGCGTCGATCGACTGCACGCCCGACAGCGCCGCCTGTACCGCGTGCTGGGCGGGGACGTTCGGGCACAGGCGGGTCGAGGCGAGCAGTTGGATGCCGTGCAGGAACCCCTCGGCGTGCCGCTTCGGCCCGGTGATCACCATCCAACCCGAGCGGTATCCGGCCACGCGGTACGTCTTGGAGAGCCCGTTGAAGGTGAGGCAGAGGAGGTCGGGCGCGAGCGTCGCGAGCGGGATGTGCACCGCGTCGTCGAAGAGGATGCGGTCGTAGATCTCGTCGGAGAGGAGCAGCAGCTCGTGCTCGCGGGCGATCTCGACGATGCCCTCGAGCACCTCGCGTGAGTACACGGCGCCGGTGGGATTGTTCGGGTTGATCACGACGATCGCCTTGGTGCGGTCGGTGATCTTCGCGCGGATGTCGTCAAGCGAGGGCTCCCAGCCGTTCTCGCTCTCGCACAGGTAGTGCACCGCGGTGCCCCCGGCGAGGCTCGTCATCGCCGTCCAGAGCGGATAGTCGGGCGCGGGGATCAGCACCTCGTCGCCGGTGTCGAGGAGGGCCTGCATCGTCATGGTGATGAGCTCGGACACGCCGTTGCCGAGGTAGACGTCGTCGGGGTCGAACTTCGGGAAGCCCGGCACCTCCTCGTAGCGCGAGACGACCGCTCGGCGGGCCGACATGATGCCGCGGCTGTCGCTGTAGCCGTGCGCGTGCGGCACGGCCTCGATCATGTCGCGGACGATCTGGTACGGCGCCTCGAAGCCGAAGATCGCGGGGTTGCCGGTGTTGAGCTTCAGGATCCGGTGCCCGTCGGCCTCCAGCCGGTCGGCCTCGACCAGTGCGGCGCCGCGGATCTCGTAGAGGACGTCCTTGAGCTTCGACGACTGGTCCAGGATGCGCGGGGTCATCCGTTCAGAATATCCCCGCCCTCACCGGGCCAATCGCCGCGCCGTGGCCTCGAGGCCGCGACTCACTTCTTCTTGCCTGCGGCGCGGCGCTCCGCGCGGTTCTGCGGGGCGGGGGTGGATGCCCCGGCATCCGTCCGCTGCCCGAACGCGCCGCGGGGCGCCTCGGACGAGGACGCGGGAGCCGCCGGGGCCGCGGCGGCGGCGGCCGCCTGACGCACCTTGCTGGTCGCGGCCTGCTGCACCTGGCCGCGGTCGTTGCGCACCTCGACCTCGCCGCCCTCGCCGGCTGCGGTGTACTGCAGCTTCTGCGCCTCGACGGGCGGAGCCTGGAGGCCCTTCGCCTCGACCTGGCCGTCACCGGTCTGGCGCACCTCGACGTCGAGGTTGTAGAGGAAGCCGACCGACTCCTCCTTGATCTGCCCCATCATCGCCTGGAACATCTGGTAGCCCTCGCGCTGGTACTCGATCAGCGGGTCGCGCTGCGCCATGGCGCGCAGGCCGATGCCGTCCTTGAGGTAGTCCATCTCGTAGAGGTGGTCGCGCCAGCGGCGGTCGAGCACCTGCAGCACCACGCGGCGCTCGAGCTCGCGGGTCGCCGGGGCGCCGAGCGTCTCCTCGCGCTTCGCGTAGGCGATCTTCGCGTCGGAGAGGATCTCGCGCTTGAGGCCCTCCGGCGTGATGCGGCCCTTGCTGCCGCTCTCGGCGACGACCTCGTCGATCGTGACGCTCACGGGGTAGAGGGTCTTCAGCTCCGTCCAGAGCGCGTCGAAGTCCCAGCTCTCGTTGTGGCCGGAGCCGGTGTGATCGTCGATGACCGCGCCGATGGCATCCTCGATGAAGTGCTGCACGCGGCCGGACAGGTCATCGCCCTCGAGCATGCGCCGGCGGTCGGCGTAGATCGCCTCGCGCTGACGGTTCAGCACGTCGTCGTACTTGAGGACGTTCTTTCGGATCTCGGCGTTGCGCGACTCGACCTGGCTCTGCGCGCTCTTGATGGCCCGTGAGACCATCGCCGACTCGATCGCGACGTCGTCGGGGAAGTTCGCGCGGGCGAGGATCGCCTCGGCCGCCCCCGACTGGAAGAGGCGCATCAGGTCGTCGGTCAGCGACAGGTAGAACCGGCTCTCACCGGGGTCGCCCTGACGACCCGAGCGTCCGCGCAGCTGGTTGTCGATGCGGCGCGACTCGTGCCGCTCGGTGCCGAGCACGTACAGACCGCCCGCTTCGACAACCTTCTTCGCCTCTTCGGCGACCGTGTCGCGCTGGGCGGTGTACGCGGCATCCCATGCCGCCTCGTACTCCTCGGGGGTCTCGACGGGGTCGAGGCCCTGGGCCTTGAGCTCTTGCACGGCGAGGAACTCGGCGTTGCCGCCGAGCATGATGTCGGTGCCACGGCCGGCCATGTTCGTCGCGACGGTGACGGCGCCCAGGCGCCCCGCGCGCGCGACGATCTCCGCCTCGCGAGCGTGGTTCTTCGCGTTCAGGACCTCGTGCTTGATCCCCTTCTTGGCGAGCAGGCGCGACAGGTACTCGCTCTTCTCGACCGACACCGTGCCGACGAGCACGGGCTGACCCGTCTCGTGACGTCGGGCGATGTCTTCGACGACCTGGGCGAACTTGGCCTGCTCGTTCTTGTAGACGAGGTCGGGCTGGTCCTTGCGGATCATCGGCTTGTTCGTCGGGATCGGCACGACGCCGAGCTTGTATGTCGACATGAACTCGGCCGCCTCGGTCTCGGCTGTGCCGGTCATGCCTGCGAGCTTTTCGTACAGGCGGAAGTAGTTCTGCAGCGTGACGGTCGCGAGCGTCTGGTTCTCGGCCTTGACCGGCACGCCCTCCTTGGCCTCGATGGCCTGGTGGATGCCTTCGTTGTAGCGTCGGCCGACGAGGATGCGGCCGGTGTGCTCGTCGACGATCATGACCTCGTCGTTCATGACGACGTAGTCGGTGTCGCGCTTGAAGAGCGCGAGCGCCTTGATGGAGTTGTTCAGGAACGAGATGAGCGGGGTGTTCGCCGACTCGTAGAGGTTGTCGATGCCGAGGTAGTCCTCGACCTTCTCGATGCCGGGCTCGAGCACGCCGATCGTGCGCTTCTTCTCGTCGACCTCGTAGTCGACGCCCGCCTCGAGGGTGCGGGCGATCTTCGCGAACTCGACGAACCAGCGGTTGGCCTCACCCGAGGAGGGTCCGGAGATGATGAGCGGCGTGCGGGCCTCGTCGATGAGGATCGAGTCGACCTCGTCGACGATGGCGAAGAAGTGGCCGCGCTGCACGAGGTCCTGCTTCTGCCAGGCCATGTTGTCGCGCAGGTAGTCGAAGCCGAACTCGTTGTTCGTGCCGTACGTGATGTCGGCCTCGTACTGCTGGCGGCGCACCTCGGGGGTCTGCCCGGCGACGATCGTGCCGGTCGTCATGCCGAGGGCGCGGTAGACGCGGCCCATCAGCTCGGACTGGTACGACGCGAGGAAGTCGTTGACCGTGATGACGTGCACGCCCTCGCCGGCGATCGCGTTGAGGTAGACCGCGAAGGTCGCCGTGAGGGTCTTGCCCTCACCGGTCTTCATCTCGGCGATGTTGCCGAGGTGCAGCGCCGCGCCGCCCATGATCTGCACGTCGTAGGGCCGCTGGCCGAGGGTGCGCTTGGCGGCCTCGCGCACGGCGGCGAACGCCTCGGGCATGAGCTTGTCGAGCGACTCGCCCGCGGCGTAGCGCGCACGCAGCTCCGCGGTCTCGCCGCGCAGCTCCTCATCGGTGAGCTGCGCGTAGTCCTCTTCGAGGGCGTTCACGGCCTTCACGACCTGCTGCAGCCTGCGGAGGATGCGTCCTTCGCCGGCGCGGAGCAGTTTCTCGAGAGGGTTGGCCACGGAGGATCTCCATACGTTCGGGGGCCGGCGGCACGGGATGCCACCGTTGGCGCGCGCGGCACGCGCGACACGACTTCCTATGTTATGCGGTCGTGACCTTGATGCGCGCTGTATGCGGGTGTGCGCCGCCCCAGCCCGGCCGGGAGGGCGCCGACGTAAGATCGTGCCATGGCCGGATTCTGGGGCACCCGTAAGAAGGAGCGCGAACAGCTCGCCGCGCAGGACGCCGAACTCGGCCGCCGGGCCGACGCGGCCCTCGTCGCCGCCGACGAGAGGCTCCGCACCACCGACGACGAGCTCACGTTCGCCGAGCTCGAACTCGGCCGTGACGCGACGCGGGATCTCCGCGACGCGCTCGTCGCCGTCCGCACGCATCTGCGCGAGGCGTTCCAGCTGAACCAGCTCAACCACGACGAGATCCCCGACACCCCGGAGGAGGCGCGCACCCGCAACGCCCGCATCGTGCAGCTGTGCGAGTGGGCAGAGGAGCTCCTCGACGACCGCCTCGAGGAGCTCGCCGAGCCGGTCGCCCGCGCGCGGCGCGCCCCGGAGATCATCGCCGGCATCCGCCAGAACGTCGAGCGGGAGAGCGCGCGCGTGCCGCGGGCCGAGGCCACTCTCGCCCGCCTGGAGGCCCGCTACGCGCCCACGGCGCTGCGCAAGATCGCGGGCAACCCGCGCGAGGCGGGCCAGTTGCTCGAGTTCGCGACGCACGGCGCCGACGTCTCCGAGGCTCGGCGTGAGTCGGGTCAGCGCGAGCAGGCGAACCTCGCACTTGAGACCGCGATCGAGGCATCCCGCCGCGCGACGACCCTCCTCGACGCGGTCGACGCGTTCGAGATCGAGGCCCTGCGGGCGGAGTCGACCCTCGACGCGATCGTGGAGGACTCGCGCGACGACCTCATCGCCGCGCGCGATCTGGAGCACCTCCCGGCGGTCGGCAGCGCGATGGCGACGCTCGAGCGCGAGCTCGGCGCCCTCACGCCCGCCGGCGACAAGCCTGACCCGTTCACCGAGCTGACGCGCCTGCGCGAGGCGAATGCGGCGCTGGATGCCATCGTCGCGAAGGCCCGCGAGCGTGCCGCCCGCCCCGTGCCGCCCGAGTCGCACGTGCGACACGCGATCGACGACGCCGACCGCCAGCTGGGCGTCGCCCGCAGCGTGATCTCGGGCCACCGCGGGTGGATCGGCGCCGATGCGCGCACGCGGCTCGCCGAGGCGGAGCGGCTGCGCCTCGAGCTCGCACAGCTCACTGCGGGCCCGATCGACGAGGACGACCGCGAGCAGGCGCTCGCCGACGCGCGGCGCTGCGGGCAGCTCGCCGCGGAGGCCCTGCAGCTCGCGCAGCGCGACATCGACTCGTCGCGCCCGAACGACGGCGGCTGGGGTGGCCCGGGCGGCGGCGGTCAGCGCGGCGGCGGCAACGGCATCGCCAGCGGCATCCTCGGCGGCCTCGTCATCGGCTCGATCCTCGACGGCATCTTCGACTGACGCGCGCCCCTCGCGGGCGCCGCGCAGAATCGCAGAACGACAGCAGAATCGGATGCCACGAGCCGTGGCATCCGATTCTGTTGCGCTTTTCCGATTCTGCTTGCCCGCGCGTCCCGCGGGCGAGCGTCAGGAGGCGAGCTCCTCCGCGGCGGGCGGGGCGCTGGCGAGCAGCGAGATCACGCCGTAGTCCCAGCCCTTGCGGCGGTAGACGACGCTCGGGTGGTCACTGCGCGCGTCGATGAAGAGGAAGAAGTCGTGCCCGACGAGCTCCATCCGATCGACGGCCTCCTCGACGGTCATCCACTCCGCATCGAAGTGCTTGTTGCGGATGACGACGGGGGTGTAGTCCTCTTCGCCCTCGTCGTCGGCGACGACCGGGACGCTTCCGGTCGCGACGGCGCGCAGCACGTCGGCCGACGCGGGCTGCACGTCGATGCCGGCGAGCGAGCCGCTGCCCTTGTCGAGCTTCGCGCCTCGCGGGTGGTTGCGCGCGTCGATGCGCTTGTCCTTCGCGCGGCGGAGCTGCTCGACGAGCTTGTCGACGGCGAGGTCGAGCGCCACGAACTTGTCGCTGTCGGTCGCCTCGGCCCGGACGACGGGGCCCTTACCGGTGACGGTCAGCTCGACCGTCTCGTCTTCGCGCGCACCGTTGTGATAGGCCCGGTGGGTGACCTTGATGTCGAGTCGCTGCGCCCGGGGGGCGATGTTCTCGATGCGGAGGGATTTCTCTTCGGCGACGGTGCGGAATCGATCCGAGATGCTGACACCTACGCCGACGATGCTGGTTTCCATCCTTGACCCCCTAGTTCCGGGTTCTCCGCCTTCCCACGAGGTCAAGGGAGAACCCTGAGTTCGCCTTGGTCTCCCCCACGCTATCGGGGTTCACGCCCCCTGTCACCTGCCAGTTGCCGTGAGAAACCGTCGGCGCGGCGTGGATGCCACCGTCGCCGCCCCGACCACGCGGGCGCCCCCGGCCGACAGCGCCCGTGCCGCCTCCCGCAGGGTCGCTCCGGTGGTCACGACGTCGTCGACGAGGAGCACCGCGCGCCCCGCGAGCCGCGTGTCCCACCCGCGGCCGAGCCGCATGCTGCCGGTGACGTTGCGCTCCCGATCCTCGGCGCCGAGCCCGCGCTGATCGGCCGCCCGAACACCCGCCCGAAGAGCGCGCTGCGGGTGCAGTCCGGCGTGACGGGCGAGCAGCTCGACCACCCGGTATCCGCGGCGGCGCATCGCGCCGGGCGACGTCGGCACCGGCACGACGATCACCGGCTCTCCCGGTCCGCCGGCGAGCGCCGCGTGCGCGGCCGCGCGGAGTGCGACGGCGAGGGGCGCGGCGAGGGCGGTGCGCCCCTCCTCCTTATAGGCGCGGAGCACCCGGGCGACGACCCCCTCGAACGGCAGCCCCGCGAACACGGTGAAGGTCCCGCCGAGCGCCCGCGTGCGCACCTCGGGCTGCAGCGCCGCGCGGCAGGGCGCGCACAGCGTCGCATCGGCCAGGTCGCAGCCGGCGCACCACGTCGGGAAGACGAGCGAGAGCGCACCGGCCAGCGCGTCGCGTGCCGCCGCGGCGAGCGGCGCGACGGGCGTCGGTGCGGCGGGCGGATGCCCGGAGGAGGCGGAACGCATGATCGCCCCAGCCTCCCCGCCCCGGCGCCCGCACGGACGCGCGTCGCCCGCATCTGTGGACGGATTCCGCCGATCGCCGCCTGGGGAGGAGGCGAGGGACAAAGTCGCCGCGAGGCGGTCGGGTCAGCGCGGCGAGCCCTGCTGGACCGCGAGCACGACGATGCCGGAGGCGACGTTCTGCCAGTTCGAGCCCTGCTGCGAGTACAGCTCCCCGGCCGCATCGCGCACGCGCACCGCGCCCGACTGCGTGCCGCCGGCGACGCTCGTCACGGCCTCGGGGGTGCGCTGAGTGTCACCGAAGCCGCCGAGCTTCTGGGTGAGGAGCGACGGGGTGTCCTGGCTCGAGGTCACGGCGGCGAGGGTCGAGGAGTCGAGCCACGTCAGCGCCGTGCCCGGGCCCGGGAGGACGGCGATGACCTTGGTCGCGCCGAGCCCCGTCGGCACGCCATCGCGGTCGCGGAGGACACCCGCCACCCAGATCGCCCACCGCTCCCCGTCGCGCACGATCGCCGCGAGGCGGGTGCCGTCGCGCGAGATGCGCTGCGCCGCGAGCTGCGACGCCGCGGGCCACGCATCGGGCAGCAGCACCTCGGTGCCGCCCGGACCGAACGCCACGACCGCCGAGGGCGCACCGGCGGGAACCGACCAGATGTAGCCGCCCGGGTCGACCGACGGCGCGACGAGTCCCGGTCGGGCGTCGAGCCGGGTGACCGTGCCGTCGCTGCCGACCTCTGACACGGCGCCGGTCGTGTCGCGCACCGCCGCGACGGTGCGGTCGGCGTTCACCTCGATGTCGGCGGCGGCGACCTGCAGCAGCGCGCTGGAGAGCCCGGGCAGCTCCTCGATCGAGCCGCCGGAGGCGCCCGAGGCGAACCCGAACGCGTCGGCCGTGCGCACGAGCGGGCGCGAATCGATGCGTGTCTGCCGCACCGTGACGGTGTCGGCGGCCAGCGGCTGCTCGTCGACGAGCATGTCGACCTGGTCGATGCCGGTCGGCGCGAGGCTCGTCTCGAGCTGGGTCTGCATGCGGCTGAGCGCCTCGCGTCCGAGGGCGCGCGCCCCCTCCTGCAGAGAGACCGAGGCCACGTTCGAGCGCACCGGCACCGCCACCTGGGCGAGGCGTGCCCCGTCGACGAACGCGGTCGAGACGGCGCCCTCGAGCCAGGTGCTCGGTCCGCCGTTCACGAGTGCTTCGGCGATGCTCGTGGCCGCGTACTGCATCGGGAACCAGCGCGTGTCGGGCACGAGGTAGGTCCAGCTCGGGTCGAAGAACTGGAGGTCGTAGCTGCTGTAGACCCGCTCGAACCGGTTGCGGTCGAGCACGACGCCGTCGGGCGCCTTCGTGATGCGCCACTGCCCATCGTCCTGGCGTGCCAGGGTGAACGGCAGCGAGATGTCGCCCGCATCCCCTGCGACGGCGAGATCCCCCGCCTCGTCGACCGTGGCGACGGGGGTGACCGACAGAACGTATTCCCCCTCCGACACCTGGCGGAGCGCCCGATCGCCGGGGCGGTACACCGTCACCCCCGCCCGCGGGTTCCAGGTGCTCCGCAGGTCGCCGGCGAGGAACTCACGGGCGGTGCCCCAGTTGTCGGTCGGACCCGAGCCCGCCGCGATGAACCCCTCGACGATCTGCTCCGGCGTGGCATCCGGGCTCGGCTTGTCGGGGAAGAACACCACGCCGCCGTTCGTGCCGGCGTCGGGGATCGACTTTCCCGCGTTGACGGGGCCCGACGTCGGCAGGCCCCCGCAGGCGGTGAGCACGATCAGCAGCAGCGCCGCGATCACCGTGGTCGCCGCGGCGCGCACCCGCGATCCGGGCTGCACCTCCGCGCGCATCACGATCGCCCCGCCGTCTCGGTCGAGGAAGCGGTCGAGGAGGAGGCGGTCGAGGATGCCTCGGACGCCGCCGCGGACGGCACCGCGATCGGCTGGGTGAGTCCGATGTCGTCGAGCGCGGCGCCGTCCTCGCCCGGGTCGACGGGGATCGGGGAGCCGAGCGCACCGTCTCCGACGACGCCCTGTCGCGGCAGGGTCAGCACGAAGTTCGTGCCGCGGCCGAGCTCCGACCACACCGAGAGGGTGCCGCCGTGCAGCCTGGCGTCACCGAGGGCGATGGAGAGTCCGAGGCCCGTGCCTCCGATCGTGCGCTTCCGCGACGGGTCGGCGCGCCAGAACCGGTCGAACACGCGCTCGGAGTCAGCCGCGCTCATGCCGAGGCCGTAGTCGCGCACCCCGATCGCGACGGCGCGCTGATCGCTGTCGACCGTGACGACGATGGGTCGCCCCTCGCCGTGCTCGATCGCATTGCCGAGCAGGTTGCGCACGATCCGTCGCACGCGGCGCGGGTCCATGTCCACCGGGGAGTAGCCTCCGGGCGCCACGAGGCGCACGTCGGAGCCGCGCTGCAGGGCGAGCTGATGCATCGAGGCGATCTCCTCCTCGGCGAGGTGCGCGAGGCTCGTCGGCTCGTTCTCCAGCTGCACCGAGCCGGCGTCGTAGCGGCTGATCTCGAGGAGGTCGGTCAGCAGCACCTCGAAGCGCTGCACCTGCGCGTGCAGCAGCTCCGCGGCGCGCGCCGTCGACGGGTCGAACTCGTCGCGCCGGTCGTTGAGCATGTCGCTGGCGAGCCGGATGGTCGTGAGCGGCGTCCGCAGCTCGTGCGAGACATCCGAGACGAACCGCTGCTGCACGAGCGACAGCTCGGCGAGCTCCTTGATCTGCGCCTCGATCGAGTCGGCCATCGCGTTGAACGAGCGGCCGAGCACGGCGAACTCGTCGTCGCCGCGCACCGGGAGCCGCACGCCCAGGTCTCCGCCGGCGAGGATGGCGCTCGTCTCGGCGGCCTGCGCGATCGGCACGGTGACGGTGCGCAGCACGACCCACGAGATCGCCCCGATGAGAAGCACGAGCCCCGCGCCGACGAGCCACAGCGTCACCTGCACGAACCGCAGCGTCTCCGCCTCCGAGGCGAGGTCGTACGCGAAGTAGAACTCGTACGCCCCCACTTCGGGCAGGATCAGCTGCTGTCCGATCACGACGCCCGGCACATCGGCGCGGCCGTCGTCGCCTTCGGGGAGGCCGATCGACTGCCACCAGCGCTTGTCGGGCCCCTGCTGCACCGTCATCCGCAGGCCGTCACTGATCATGTCGGCGGTGAGGCCGCCCCGGGCGAAGTCCTGCGGGGCGATCACCGACGGCTCGTTCGAGATGCGGAACCCCGCGATCATGTCGGTGCCGGCCTGCCGGGTCATCGACAGCACCGCGGCATCCATCAGCGACTGCAGCGCCGCCGAGTCGCCGTCGACCTGCGCGGAGTCGAGGGTGCGCTGCGTCGCCGCCGTCGCGCGCGCCACCGACTCCTGCGCCTGCTCGACGCGCGATTCGAACAGGTCGTTCTGGATCGCGAGGGCCATCGTCACGAAGGCGCCGAGGATCGCGAACGCCGTGAGGGCGAGGGTGACGGCGAGGGTGCGGAACCGCAGCGAGCCGCGCCACGCGTGCGCGAAGCGCTCGGGCCACGAGCGCCAGCTGCGCCAGTCACGCCAGCCCCGAAGGCCCGGCGTGCGCACGGTGGCCGTCGTCGGCGGCATGAGGACCCGGTCAGACCACCGCGCCGGCGCGGTAGCCCACGCCCCGGACGGTCGAGACGATCTTGGGGTTGTCGGGGTCGATCTCGACCTTCGCGCGCAGGCGCTGCACGTGCACGTTCACGAGCCGGGTGTCGGCCTTGTAGTGGTAGCCCCACACCTGCTCGAGGAGCATCTCGCGCGAGAACACCTGCTGGGGCTTGGATGCCAGCGCCACGAGCAGTTCGAACTCGAGCGGCGTCAGGGCGATCGCGTCATTGCCGCGGCGCACCTCGTGCGCGGCGACGTCGACGACGACGTCGCCGACCCGCAGCGTCCCGCTGTCGGCGGCGGTGCCGGGGCGCAGGCGCGTGCGGATGCGGGCGATGAGCTCCTTCGGATTGAACGGCTTGACGATGTAGTCGTCGGCGCCCGACTCGAGCCCGCGCACCACGTCGGCGGTGTCGGTGCGTGCCGTCAGCATGATGATCGGCACGCCGGATTCGGCACGGATGCGGGTGCACACCTCGATACCGTCCATTCCGGGCAGCATGAGGTCGAGGAGCACGAGGTCGGGGCGCTGTGCGCGCCATTCGTCGACGGCGGCGGCGCCGTCGGCGCAGAACACGGGCTCGAAGCCCTCGGTTCGCAGCACGATGCCGATCATCTCCGCGAGCGCGGTGTCATCATCGACGACCAGGATGCGAGAAGTCATGGGGGCGGATACGTCCTTCGAGTCGGCGGGATGCCGCAGCGCGCAACGGGGATGCGCACCAATTACAGTATCGGACCCTCCTGACGGCGCGCCGTGCAGTGCCGTGTCGACACATTCCGACGCGGATCACGCGCACGGGGCTGACGAGGGGGCACAATCGCGAGCAGAGACCACTCGAACGAGAGGACCCACCGTGAGCACCGACGACCCCCGCCCCGACATCCCCATCGACCCGACCGAGATCGCGCACACTCCGGAGCCCGTGGAGGCGCTCGCCGCTCCGGCGACCTCCGCACGCCTCGTGGCCGAGGCCGCCGGCACCTTCCTCCTCGTCTTCGGCGGGGTCGGCACGGCGCTGATCGCCGCGAACAACGGCCTCGCCGCCAACGGCTTCCCGGTCGGCGTCGGCTACGTCGGCGTCGCCCTGGCCTTCGGCCTGACCGTCGTCGCGGGCGTGTACGCCTGGGGCCCGATCTCGGGCGGCCACTTCAACCCCGCCGTCACCCTCGGCCTCGCCGCGGCGGGCCGGTTCCCCTGGCGCGAGACCGTCGGCTATCTCATCGCGCAGGTGGTCGGCGGCGCGCTGGCGACGAGCGTGATCGTGCTGGTGGGGCTCTTCGGCCCCGACGGCTGGCTCGCGACCGCGCAGGACGGCGGCTTCGCGAGCAACGGCTTCGGCGACCACTCCCCCGGCGGGTTCGGGCTCGGCGCGGCGATCACCGTCGAGATCGTGCTCACCGCGATCTTCGTGCTGGTGATCCTCGGGGTGACCCACGCGACGCGCGGCACGCCCGCCCTCGCGGGCCTCGCGATCGGCCTCACCCTGACCCTCATCCACCTCACCTCGATCCCGGTCGACAACACCTCGGTGAACCCGGCGCGCTCGATCGCGGCGGCGATCTACGGGGGGACGGATGCCCTGGCACAGCTCTGGGTGTTCATCCTCTTCCCGATCGTGGGCGCACTCCTGGCGGGGTTCGCGCACCGCGCGCTGTTCGAACGCACCAACATCTGAGCGAGCGGCCCTGCCCGAGCGGAGGGCCGCGCACAGGCGAGGGCCCGCCCCCGGATCGGATCCGGGGGCGGGCCCTCGAGGTGTCGCTCGGAGCGCAGCCGCGCTCAGCGGTGCAGGTCGAACCGGTCGAGCTCGGTGACCTTGCCCCACGCGGCGGCGAAGTCGCGCACGAACTTCTCGGCCGCGTCGTCCGAGGCGTACACCTCGGCGAGCGCGCGCAGCTCGGAGTTCGAGCCGAACAGCAGGTCGACGCGGGTGCCGACGCCGACCTTCTCGCCCGAGCCGTCCTTTGCCCCGGCGAACGCGTGCGAACCCGGGTCGAGCGGCTTCCACGTCGTGCCGAGGTCGAGGAGGTTCACGAAGAAGTCGTTCGTGAGCACGCCCGGGCGCTCGGTGAACACGCCGTACGGCGAGCCGTCCCAGTTCGCGCCGAGCACGCGCAGACCGCCGACGAGCACCGTCATCTCCGGCGCGGTGAGGGTCAGCAGGTTCGCCTTGTCGAGCAGGTGGTACTCGGCGGGCATCTCCGCGAGGGGGCCCTGGTAGTTGCGGAACCCGTCGGCGGCGGGCTCGAGGTAGGCGAACGACTCGACGTCGGTCTGCTCCTGCGAGGCATCCGTCCGCCCCGCGTGGAACGGGACCTCGACCTCGACGCCGGCGTCCGCCGCGGCCTTCTCGACCGCGGCGTTGCCCGCGATGACGATGAGGTCGGCGAGCGAGACCGGCGTGCCCGCGGCATCCAGGTCGCTCTTGATGCCGCCGAGGACGCCCAGCACCTTGTGCAGCTGGGCCGGGTTGTTGACCTCCCAGTCCTTCTGCGGCGCCAGGCGGATGCGAGCGCCGTTGACGCCGCCGCGCTTGTCGCTGCCGCGGAACGTGGATGCCGCGGCCCAGGTCGTCCCGACGAGTTCGGCGACCGTCAGACCCGACTCGAGCACGCGGCGCTTGGCCTCGGCGACGCCGGCGGCGTCGATGAGGTCGGCGGACGGCGCCGGCACCGGGTCCTGCCAGAGGAGCTCTTCGGCCGGGACGTCGGAGCCGAGGTAGCGGGCGATCGGGCCCATGTCGCGGTGGGTCAGCTTGAACCAGGCGCGGGCGAACGCGTCGGCGAAGGCCTCCGGGTCGTCCTTGAACTTCCGGGAGATCTTGTCGTACGCGGGGTCCATGCGCAGGGCCAGGTCGCTCGTGAGCATGCGGGGCTCGCGACGGCCGCTCGAGTGCGCCATCGGCACCATGTCGGCGCCGCCGCCGTTGATCGGGCGCCACTGGTGCGCGCCGGCGGGGCTCTGGAACAGCTCCCACTCGTAGGCGTAGAGGATGTGGAAGAACTCGTTGTCCCACCGGGTGGGGTGGTAGGTCCAGGTGACCTCGAGGCCGGAGGTGATCTGGTCGTCGCCCTTGCCGGTGCCGTTGTTGTTCTTCCAGCCGAGGCCCTGCATCTCGAGCCCCGCCGCCTCGGGGTTGTCCTCGAGGTTCGAGTCGGGGGCCGCGCCGTGCGTCTTGCCGAAGGTGTGACCACCGGCGATGAGGGCGACGGTCTCCTCGTCGTTCATCGCCATGCGGCCGAACGTCTCGCGGATGTCGCGCGCCGAGGCGAGCGGGTCGGGGTGACCGGCCGGACCCTCGGGGTTGACGTAGATGAGGCCCATCTGCACGGCCGCGAGCGGGCCGTCGATCTTGCGCTCGCCCGAGTCGCGGGTGTAGCGCTCGTCGCCGAGCCAGGTCGTCTCGGGGCCCCAGTACACGTCGTCGTCCGGCTCCCAGACATCCGCCCGGCCGCCGGCGTAGCCGAAGGTCGTGAAGCCCATGTTCTCGAGCGCGACGTTGCCGGCGAGGATCATCAGGTCGGCCCACGAGATCGACTGGCCGTACTTCTTCTTCACGGGCCAGAGGAGGCGGCGCGCCTTGTCGAGGCCGACGTTGTCGGGCCAGCTGTTGAGGGGCGCGAAGCGCTGCTGCCCGGCGCCGCCGCCGCCACGACCGTCGGTCACGCGGTAGGTGCCGGCGGAGTGCCACGCCATGCGGATCATGAGGGGGCCGTAGTTGCCGAAGTCGGCCGGCCACCAGTCCTGGCTGGTGGTGAGCGTCTCGGCGATGTCCTTCTTCACCGCGGCGAGGTCGAGCGCCTCGAACGCGGCGGCGTAGTCGAAGTCGCCGCCCAGCGGGTTCCGCGACTCGGGGTTCTTCGCGAGGATCTTGATGTTCAGCTGGTTCGGCCACCAGACGCGGTTCGCCGAACCCGACGTGGGGTGCGGCTGCGCGTGGATGACGGGGCAGGTCGCCGCCTCTTCGGCGAAGGCCTCGTCGGTGTCGGACACGGTGACGGACTGATCGATGTCGGTCACGTCCTCGCCGATGCCGGCGGCGGACGGGTCGTTCTCGGTCATGGTTTTCCTTCCTGGGGGCGGTCGAGGCTCAGGCGGCTGCGGCCGCGCACGAGGGGCAGAGCCCCCAGTACGTGACCTCGGCGGAGCTGAGGGTGAACCCGTGCGCATCCGACGGGTGCAGGCACGGCGCGTGGCCGACGGCGCAGTCGACGTCCTGCACGGCGCCGCACGAGGTGCACACGAGGTGGTGGTGGTTGTCGCCGATGCGCAGCTCGAAGAGCATCGCGTGGCCGGCCGGCTCGATGCGGCGGACGATCCCCGCGTCGGTGAAGTCGCCGAGGGCGTTGTAGACGGACTGGATGCTGGCGCGCGGCATCCGCTCCGCCACCGCCGCGTGCACGGCATCGGCGCTCGCGTGCGGGAGGCCGCGGAGCGCGTCGTACACCGCGAGGCGTGGCTCGGTGACCCGGAGGCCGGCGGCGCGCAGGGCATCGGATGCCGAGGCCACGACCGCTGCCGCGGGTTCGGGTGCGCGCAGATCGGTCACGCCTCCAGCGTAGCGCGTGATTTGATCAGTTCAAAAAAGGTGAGGTCAATACCGGTCATGACGAACGACGGATGCCCCGTCGCGTTGCCGAGGTTCAGCAGCCGCCCCTCGGAGAGCACGAGGATGCTCGCGCCGCCCGGCATCCGGTACTCGTGCACCTGCGGCTTGATCTCGATCTTCTCCACGCCCGGGATCGCCTCGAGGCCGGCGATGCGGCATCCGGCCGTTGTCCCGCGCGGGGCCCCGGTGATCCGGAGTGTGTCGGGACGTCTGCGACGAGGCGCGGAGCGTCATCCGGCTAGGCGCGGAGCGTCTCGTGGCGGACGACGAGCCAGCCCTTCGGCACCGACAGGCGGTCGGTGTGGATCGCGCAGAGGTCGTGGGCGTGCGGGTCGCCCGACGCCCCCAAGGGCCCGACGGCGGCCATCTGGTCGCCGTAGTCGTAGGTGAGGGTGGTCACGGCTTCGCGGGCACACCCGACTTTCGAGCAGAGTCTCGTACGCATCGGCTCCACGCTAACCGCGACCCGTGCCCCCGCGGCGGAGCCGCGCCGCAGAGGTCCCCGCTCCCGCCCCGGCCCACCGCTCTAGACTGGGGGAATGGTCAGGCGGCGCGCGACGAGCACCCCGCGCCGGCGTCCCTCCCGGCACGGCCGGCACGGGCGCGAGGACCGCAGCCCCGTCGTCCGCCCGCCGCTGCTGCCGCTCGAGACCCGCGAGGAGCGGTTCGATTTCGCCGTGGGCACCGCGGCGGAGTTCTTGCGCAGCGCCTGGCCGGAGCTGCGCGAGGTGCGGTTCGAGGTCGCGGCGATGCCGCCGGCCTCCGACGACGACGGGATCCCGCGCTGGAGCGTGCACACCGAGCACCAGCTGATCGTGCTCTACCGCCTGCCGATCGAGCGGCTCAGCCACCTGCACCGCGAGGACGAGCTGCACCGGCGCATGATGATCGAGGGCGCGGTCTTCCGCGCCGCGGCCGAGTACCTCGACCGCGACCCGTGGGATCTCGGGCCGGAGCGGTTCCGCTACTTCTGAGCCTGACGCGGTCCGCGCGCCGCGCGCGTCAGCGCGGGTAGACGCGGATCGCCGACTCGGCGGCGTCGCCCGACGGCACGGGGTAGCCGGCGAGCGACCCGGTGCCGCTGTAGCTCACCGCCGCCCGCACGGGGGCGTCGGCGCGGACGCGGTAGGTCGCGTTCGCGGTGACCGGCACGCTCACCGAGCCGCCGGCGGCGAGGCGCAGCTGATCGTCGCCGCCGCCCGCGGCGCCGCCGTCGAGGGTGACGACCTGTTCGGTCGCGCTCGTGACGGTGAGCAGGGCTCCGGGGCCGGCGGCCACGGCGACGAGCGTCTGCGCGGCGAGCTCGGGAGCGGGCGTGTACCAGGCGAAGTCGCTTCCGGCCGCCGATCCCGTCGTCGACCACACCGCGCCCGTGACGGGCGTGGTCGCCTCGACGCCGACCGTGTACGTGCCGATCGCGAGGCCGCTGAGATCGAGCTGCAGGGGCACGCCCGCCGCGACCGGGATGGTCTGCGTCTGGGCCGTCGTGCCCGAGCCGCCGCTGCCGACCGCGCCGCCGCGCACGGTCACGGTCGCCGTGCCGTCCGTCGACGGGGCCACGAGCCGCAGATACGTCGACACGTCGCTCGCGCCCGCCTCGCCAGGGGCGACGGTCACCGTCACGCCGGGGATCACGAGGGTCGTCGCGGGAGCGGCCACGGCCGCGGACTGGTCGATGCCGATCGGGGCGAGCACGCGGGTGAGGCTCGACTGCAGGGCGGCCTGCACGGGGGCCTGGGTGGCGGTGACGCGCACGACGGGGTTCTCCTCGCCGAGCGCGAGGGCGGCGAGCGGCACGACGCGCTGCGTGCCCGCCGGGACGACGATGCCCTTGCCCGCCGCCGGCTGGACGAGCCCGGATGCCCCGTAGACGCTGAGGGTCACGAGCGAGGCCACGTCGCCCGGGTTGGCGAGGACGACGAGGTCGGCCGACCCGGTCGTGCCGGTTCCGGTGACGAGCCACGACTCCATCTCGGCGCGCGTGCACGCCGACGCGGCGAAGCCCGTCGCGTCGTCGGCGCGGACGGTCGACGACCCGGCGGCGGCGAGATCGACCCGGTCACCGCCCGGGGTCGGCGGCGCGGTCAGCGACGCGGGCCCCGCACCGCCCGACACGTCGGGGGCGGCGAGCGTGGCCTCGGCCACCTCGCCGTTCGCCGACGAGGCCGCGGTGACCGCTTGCGGTGCGGCATCCGTCAGCAGCGAGGCCTGCGTGGCGTCGCGACCGCTCGCGAGGAGCGGCCCCGCGCACGTCGCGACCGACGCCGCGGCGGGCGGCTGCGCCGACACCTCGACCGTGTCGCGGGTGAGTCCGGGCAGGTCGAGCCAGATGAGGCCGGCGGCACCGACGAGGGATGCCGCGGCCACCACCCCGCCGATCACGAACCCGGCGGTGCGGGCGGCCGAGAAGCGGCTCATGACTCGTCTCCCTCACGGTCGGTCGGCGCCGATTCGACCGGATCGGACGCGAGCGGTTCCCGCCCGAGCGGATCGGACGCCACGGGTTCCGGCTCGACCGGCGCGCCCGTCGCCGTAGCCGGCGCGACGCTCGATGCGGCCAGCATCCGCGCCCGCGGCGCCCGCCGCGACAGCCCGACGATGCGCGGGCGCCGGCGGGCTTCGGCGAGCGAGCGCCGGGTGGGCAGGGCCAGCAGCAGCGCGACGATCACGATGCCCGCCTGCAGCAGCCCGACCCGCCAGGCCGCACCGTCGTCGTCGGCGCTGCGCGCGGTGACGTCGGCGGTGATGCGCCAGAGCTTGCCCTTGGCGGTGTCGCCGACGATCTCGAGGTCGTCGCGCTGATCGAGCGAGGTCTCGGCCTGCCGACTCATGCCGGTCGCGGCATCCACTCCGGCATCCGTGCCGACGTCGGCTCCACCGAGCAGCACGTACGCGACGCCGTGCGCGGCGAGGTCGCCGACGACGGGGCCCTCCGGGTCGGCGATCAGCTGGGCGGCGTAGCGGGCGGTCAGTTCGTCGCCGGGGTCGGCGGAGAGCCGCGCCGAGCGGAGCGTGGACTGCCCGCCGAGGGAGGCGGTCTCGCCCCAGACCACGTCGGTGACGACGGCGCCGTCGGGGGTCGGAGTGAGCACGAAGGTCGCCGTCGAGAGGCCGCCGCGGCCTTCGGCCTCGACGTACGCGGGAAGGGTGCTCGAGGTCGACTCGGTGATCGCCGCCGTGCCGCGCAGCGGCGCGGTGAGGGCGGGCACGGCACTGACGGCGAGGGCGACCATGACGAGCGTGCCGAGCACGGTGCGCAGCGGCGGCCGCGCGGGCAGCGCGTCGAGCGCGAGCACGGCGGCGCACACCACCGCCAGCCAGTAGAGGCTCAGCGCGGCGCCCGGCCACAGGGTCACGATCTGCTGGGCATCGGATGCCACGGCGATACCGATCGCCGCGAGCGCCGTGCCCAGCCCGGCGAGAGCGGCGATGGCGAGCACGACGGCGGGGAGCGTGCGGCCGATCACGGGAGCGGCGAGCGCGAGCACGAACAGGGGCGCGACGAGCAGCAGGCTCCACGTCGACACCGGCAGGCCGCTGAGCGCCGCCCAGCCGTCGCCCCCGGGGAAGCCGAGGCCGAGCGCGAGCCGGCGACCGAGATCGGTGCCACCCGAGTCGGCGAGCGGCACGCCCGGATCGGCGAGGAGGCTCCAGAGGTCGCCCGTGCGCACGCGATGCCAGAGGAGCGGCGCGAAGACGACCGCCGTGGGCACCGCGAGCCAGATGATGCGCGCGATCCCCCGGCCGCGACGGAGCGCCGCGGTGAGCACGATCCCGATGATCCACACGATCGCGAGGGCGGGGCCGACGCTCGGGGCGCAGGCGACGACGCCGACCGCGACGATGGATGCCACGCCGGCGGCGCTCCACGACCGCTGCGCGACGGCGCCGGTCCAGACGAGCCACGGCAGCAGCAGGTGCGCGATGACGACGGTGGGTCGACCCGAGATCAGCGCGTCGAGGAGGCTCGGGGCGAGCGCCCAGGCGACAGCCGCGACGGCGCGCAGGAGCGCGCGGTCGGTGAACCGGGTCGCGGCGAACCATCCGCCGAGAGCGGCGAGCGGGAGGGCGAGCACCCACAGCACGACGATGGTGCGAGACGGCGCGGCGGGCCAGAGCGAGCCGAGGAGGGCGATCACCGCGCTCCACGGGTCGGCGGGACCGGAGCTGTCCCAGCCGAGCGGGCGCAGGCCGTACGAGGCATCCGCCCACAGTCCGCCGAGGGTCGCGCGCATCGGCGCGAGGGCGCCCCCGCCCAGCACCGGCCAGGCGAGGAGCGAGAGGAACGCGATCACCGAGACGACGAGCGCCGCGAGCACGACCCATGCTCCGCCGCCGCTGAAGAAGTGCAGGTCGCCCCGGCCGGTGCCGGCGGGCACGTCGTCGTCGAGGCGGTGGCGCAGCTCGGTGCCGGTCACCCGGAGCGGCGCGAGCTGCGCCCACGAGGCGGCGCGCTCCTGGCGGATGCCGCGACGGGTACGGGCGACGGCGCCGGGACGGACGGCCGCGGTGACGGCGGCGCCCCACTCGGAGAGGGTGCGGGCGGGCCGCTTGCCGAGGATCGCCCCGAGCGAGCGCAGCACCGCGAGCGGCAGCAGGCTCAGCCAGTGCAGCGGCACGACCGCGGCGGGTGCGTAGCTCAGGCGCCGGTGCAGCTGCGCGGTGCGCTCGGCGCAGGCGGCGCGCACCGGCGACGGCCCGGAGCCGGCGATCGCGACGATCGCGGTGGGCGCGAGCGCGACGCGACCGCCGCGCAGCCGGGCGCGGATGCCGAGGTCGAGGCCTTCGTCGGCGCCCGCGAGCGCCCGGTCGATGCCGCCGAGCCTCCGCCACGCGTCGGCGCGCACGAGGATGCCGCGCACATCGGTGCCGAGCACGTCCTCACCGGCATCGTGCTGACCCTGGTCGTGCTCGCCGTCGGCGAGGCCGACCGTGCGGCCGTACCGCGTCATCGACACTCCGAGCGAGACGATGCGGTCCTTCTCGTCGGCGCGCACGAGCTTGGGGGCCGCGAACGCGACCGAAGGGGCGGTCTCGAGGGCGCCCGCGAGGCGCGCGAGAGCGTCGGGGTCCGGGATCGTGTCGTGGCTGAGCACCCAGACCGCGTCGCCGTCGAGTCGGTGCGAGCCGAGCGTCAGCGCGTCGGCGAAGCTCGTACGGCGGTCGGCGGAGATCACGGCCTCGGCGTGCGACGCGGCGGCGACGGCCTGCACCGAGGCATCCGCGTCGCACAGCACGATCGTCAGGGCGTCGACAGGGCGCGACTGTGCGCGGAGCGCGGTGAGCGTCCGTTCCAGATGGATGTCGGCGGCCACGCGCCCGTCGGGGCGCACGACCAGCAGCGCGTGAACTCGGGCGGGCATGACCTGGTCAGCCTAAGCGCGCCCGCCCCGCACACGTCCCCGCGACACGGCCGCCGCCGCAATCGTCGGTGCGTGCACGGGGGCGCGCGGGCGACGGATCAGGCGCGTCGCTTGAGCTTGCGGCGCTCCCGCTCGCTGAGCCCGCCCCAGATGCCGAAGCGCTCGTCGTTCTGCAGGGCGTACTCCAGGCACTGGTCGCGCACGTCGCACGTGGTGCAGATGCGCTTGGCGTCGCGAGTCGAGCCGCCCTTCTCCGGGAAGAACGCCTCGGGATCGGTCTGTGCGCACAGCGCGTCGGCCTGCCAGGCCAGGGCGCTGTCCTCGTCGGTCGCGGCCGGCCGCCTGACCCCGGGAACCCCGAGGTTGACCGGATCGACGAACCAGTTCTCGGGAACTCCGGAACGGTAACCCGTCATATCGTTCTCCCCACTGATTCCCCTCACGCCGGTGCGCGTGTTCGAATAATTACACCGCTGTCATTCGCTCGGGTCAAGTCGCAGATCGTAAACCCTCAAGGCGTCCCTGAACCTTCACCCGCAATCCGACCGGCGTGTCGCGCCCATCGGCGCGGGGAATCAGGCCTCTACGAGGGCGCCGGGGTGCGCCACGAATGCCTCGCCGGCGCCGGCGAGCACGACCTCGCGCACTCCCCCGCCGACGTACACCGCGTCGCCCGGGGCGAGCGCGACCCGCTCGTCGCCGTCTTCGACGCTCACCTCGCCCGCCGTGGCGAGCACGATCGCCGCGCCGCGGAGCTGCACGGCGACGGGGTCGCCGGCGAGCTCGACGCGTGTGAGGGCGAAGTCGGGGACGGGAGGCGCGAACTCCGCGGCAGCGCCGGTCTCCCCCGCCCTCGATGACACGGCCCGCGGGGCGACGAGCGGCGCGGGGCCGACCGTCGGGTCGAGCACCCGGAGCAGTTCGGGCACGTCGACGTGCTTGGGCGTGAGCCCGCCGCGCAGCACGTTGTCGCTGGCGGCCATGAGTTCGACGCCGAGGCCCGACTGGTAGGCGTGCAGCACGCCGGCGGGCGCGAACAGCGCCTCGCCGCGGTGGAGCACGACGAGGTTCATCAACAGGGCGACGAAGAGCCCGCGGTCGCCGGGGAAGTCGGATGCCGCGGTGCGCAGCGCCTCGATCTCAGGCGCGAACTCGGCATCCGTCGCCCGCGTGAGATCGCCCGTGAGCTCCTCGACGTCGGCGGGGGTCGCCTCGGTGAGCGCCCACTCCAGCGCTCCGCGCACGGCCCGCTCCGGGTCATCGCCCGCGAGGAGGGCGTCGAGGCGCGTGAGCGCGGGGCCGTCGCCGAGCGCCGCGATCAGGCGGCGCGTCGCGGCGAGGTCGCGGATGCCCACGAGGGCGCGGAACTCGTCGCTCAGCGCGACGATGACCTCGGGCTTGTGGTTGTCGTCGCGGTACAGGCGATCCGCGGCATCCCGCGGGATGCCCGCCGCCTCCTCGCGGGCGAACCCTTCACGGGCCTGGGCGCGGGTGGGGTGCGCCTGGATCGACAGCGACGAGCCCGCCGCGAGCATCTTCAGGAGGAACGGCAGCCGCGGCTCGCCGGCGGCGCTCAGCGCCGCGTCGAGCGTGCCGCCGCCGGCACCGACCACGTCGGAGGGATCGCCCGGGTGGTCGCCGTACCAGATCTCGGCCTCGGGCGACCCGGTTGGCTCCCGTCCCTGCAGGCGGGCGATCAGGTCGGTGGAGCCCCACGAGTAGTCGCGCGGGGTGTTCGAGATCGGGATGAGCATGCCCTCAGCCTAGTGTCGCGTTTCTGAAGTTCGTTTCGGGTTCGTCTTCGCGAGGATCTGTTCCGGGGTCTTGGTCCACACGAACGGGTGTTTGCGGTCGTTCCAGCCGATGATGAATTGTCGGATCTTCGCGTTGAGGTCCTTCACCGAGGTGAATACTCCGCGGCGGATGGCTTGCTTGTCGATGATCCCGAACCAGACTTCGACGAGGTTGAGCCAGGAGCCCGAGGTGGGCGTGAAGTGGACCCGGAATCGAGGATGCTGATCGAGCCAGGCTCTCACCTCCGGGGTCTTGTGGGTGGCGTAGTTGTCCATCACCAGATGCAGCTCTCGCCCCGGGTAAGCACGATCAAGCTGGCGCAGGAACGCGAGGAACTCCTGCCGGCGGTGCTTCGGTTTGACCGCGCCGGTGACCTGCCCGGTCGCGATCTCCAGCGCCGCGAACAGCGTTGTCGTGCCGTGCCGCTTGTAGTCGTGCGTGCGCTTCTCGACGTCACCGGGCCGCATCGGCAGCATCGGCGCGGTGCGATCCAGCGCCTGGATCTGGCTCTTCTCGTCCACGCAGAGCACGACCGCGTTCTCCGGTGGCGCGAGATACAGGCCGACGACATCGGTGACCTTGCCGACCAGTTCCGGATCGGTGGAGAACTTGAATGTCTCGGACCGCCACGGCTGCACCCCGTACTCACGCCACGCCCTGGCGATCGTCGCGTTCCCGATCTTCAGATGCGACGCGAGCAGCCGCGAGGACCAGTGCGTCACACCGTACTTCTTCGGCGGTGGCCTCAACGTCGCCGACACGATCCCCGCGTGATCGACCTCCCGCGGACGCCCCGACCGATCCGCATCGCCCAGCCCGACGATCCCTGCTTCCTCATAGCGAGAGCGCCACTTCAACACCGTCACCACCGATGCATCCGCAAGCTCAGCGATCCGCGTGTTCGCAACACCCTCCGACGCCAGCAACACGATCCGCGCCCGCTTCGCGAGCCCCGCACGAACCGTCGTCGCTCGCGTCCACCGCTGCAACTCCGCCTCGTCACCCTCGAACAACCGCAATGCCGGAGCCGGAGAATTCGCCATACGCAATCCTCCCAAACCACAAACCATTCAGGAACTAACGACACGCGACACTAGTCAGCGATCAGTCAGATGCAGGAGCGCTCCGAGAGGGGCGCTCTTTGTGTCTGCATGGGCTGTCTGTCAGGTTGGAACCTTCAGGTGCTTTCTGACCTTTGAGGCGAGCGTCTCGGCAAGCGCCTTAGTTTCGGCGTAGCGCTCGTAGCGGTCGAAGTCGTTGTACGACGATATCTGCAACTTGTCGATCAGGGCCTCGGTAGCGCTTCGCAGTTCAGGGGGCGCGGCAATCGCGATCTTTGCTTGGAGTGAATAGAGCTCTTCCTGATAGGCCGCTGCGCGCTCGGAATTGCTATTCCAGTCCTTGCTTGTCATCTGCTTGATTCTGAACTGTGCATCGTTCCAGTCCTCAGCCGCCTTTGTGTCGGACTCAAGTTCAGCCAACTTATCGCCCGGTAGCTCGTTTCGCTTCACTGCAACTTCGAACCACAGGTTGTTTATCAGTAGTACTTGCTGCGCCCAGAGCTTTCCGACCGCGTAGTGGATGCGAAGAACGTCGGCCACGTTCTTTCGGATCTCGTCGTCCCAGCGCGTGAGAGTAGTAGTGCGCTGCTTCCGAGCTTCGAGTGTCAAGTTGAAGATGAAGGCGAGCGCGGCACCGATGACGAGGAAGAGCCCGGCGATCACTGGAACACCCCACCAGGGAGCGCTGGTGCCACCTCCAACCATCTGTATCAGTAGCGGGTCCGGTGACGGCGTAGGTGGCATGGGATCAACCTAGCGTCGTCCCAACCTCTCGATCCCGAAGTAGTCCCTGACTGTGGCCGACAGTGAGTCCGAGGAGAGCGAAAGGTTCACTCGCGATGCGTCCGACTCCTCCGAGCTGACTGTCTGCATCAGAGATGAGGCGTGCTCCCAATGCTCATCAACCGCGACCCGCACCGGCGTAGGGGCCACGAGGGCGAGCTCGTCACACGCTTGGTTGAAGGCCTCAAACGTGTCCGAGAGGATGCTTAGCGCTGGTCTGGCGATGGTAGGGAACTCGATCTTCTCGCCCCGCCGTTGCTGGTCGAGCATGAGATCGATCTCGACCCGCTGAGCCGCCTGGTAGTCCGAGGAAGCGGAGAGCAATCGCTTCGTCAGTGTGATCACCGCCGATGTGTGATTCAAGACGTTCTGGTCCCAACGCTGCGCCTTCTCCCGCGCCGCTCGTCGGTTGTCTTGGATGAGGTTGAACACGAACGCCAGGAACGCACCAAGAACGAGGAAACCTCCTGCGATCACCGGCACACCCCACCACGGGGCGGCGTCGCCACCGCTCACGGCTTGGAGCATCACGAGCGGCGAGGAGGTAGGACGCATGGGGTCAATCTAGTGTCGCGTTTCTGAAGTTCGTTTCGGGTTCGTCTTCGCGAGGATCTGTTCCGGGGTCTTGGTCCACACGAACGGGTGTTTGCGGTCGTTCCAGCCGATGATGAATTGTCGGATCTTCGCGTTGAGGTCCTTCACCGAGGTGAATACTCCGCGGCGGATGGCTTGCTTGTCGATGATCCCGAACCAGACTTCGACGAGGTTGAGCCAGGAGCCCGAGGTGGGCGTGAAGTGGACCCGGAATCGAGGATGCTGATCGAGCCAGGCTCTCACCTCCGGGGTCTTGTGGGTGGCGTAGTTGTCCATCACCAGATGCAGCTCTCGCCCCGGGTAAGCACGATCAAGCTGGCGCAGGAACGCGAGGAACTCCTGCCGGCGGTGCTTCGGTTTGACCGCGCCGGTGACCTGCCCGGTCGCGATCTCCAGCGCCGCGAACAGCGTTGTCGTGCCGTGCCGCTTGTAGTCGTGCGTGCGCTTCTCGACGTCACCGGGCCGCATCGGCAGCATCGGCGCGGTGCGATCCAGCGCCTGGATCTGGCTCTTCTCGTCCACGCAGAGCACGACCGCGTTCTCCGGTGGCGCGAGATACAGGCCGACGACATCGGTGACCTTGCCGACCAGTTCCGGATCGGTGGAGAACTTGAATGTCTCGGACCGCCACGGCTGCACCCCGTACTCACGCCACGCCCTGGCGATCGTCGCGTTCCCGATCTTCAGATGCGACGCGAGCAGCCGCGAGGACCAGTGCGTCACACCGTACTTCTTCGGCGGTGGCCTCAACGTCGCCGACACGATCCCCGCGTGATCGACCTCCCGCGGACGCCCCGACCGATCCGCATCGCCCAGCCCGACGATCCCTGCTTCCTCATAGCGAGAGCGCCACTTCAACACCGTCACCACCGATGCATCCGCAAGCTCAGCGATCCGCGTGTTCGCAACACCCTCCGACGCCAGCAACACGATCCGCGCCCGCTTCGCGAGCCCCGCACGAACCGTCGTCGCTCGCGTCCACCGCTGCAACTCCGCCTCGTCACCCTCGAACAACCGCAATGCCGGAGCCGGAGAATTCGCCATACGCAATCCTCCCAAACCACAAACCATTCAGGAACTAACGACACGCGACACTAGGACGCGCGAACGGTGGGCCTCAGACGCGCGCGCGATAGCCTGTGCACACCATGGTCGTCCACACGAAGCATCCCGTCGCGGCGCCGCCTTCGGCTCCGCCCCGCGAGACGACGGGCCACCTGCTGCTGCGCGGCTGGTGCATCTTCGTCATCGCGGCGGCCGTCGCCGGCACCTCCTGGCTGATGGCGTTCGGCCCCCTCGTCTCGGCGATCGTCGCCGTCGGCACCGGGCTCGTGTCGGGGGTGCTGTGGGTGATCCTGCGGCCCGAGGTGCAGTGGCGGCGCCTGCCCTGGTTCGCCGTCCTGTACGTCGCGTGGGCCGTGGCATCCCTTCTCTGGAGCGCCTACCCCTCGGCGACGGCGCTCACCCTCGTGCTGCTGCTGTCGACGACCGTTCAGGCGATGTTCGTCGGGTCCGTGCTCACCTGGCGCGAGCTCGTGCGGGCGATCGCGTCGGCGCTGAAGTGGATCCTGGGGCTCTCGATCCTGTTCGAACTGTGGGTCTCACTCGTCTGGGGCGGGCCGATCCTGCCCGGCTTCGTGCGGCCCGAGGCGGGCGTGCACGACGACCCGATCGTGTACTGGTCGCGCGACAACCTGTTCGACGGCGGGCGCATCCAGGGGCTGTTCGGCAACGCGAACCCGCTCGCCTACGCGGCGCTGCTCGCGATGATCGTGTTCGCGGTGCGCCTCGCCTCGCGCGCACCTCGCCGCGTCCTGCTCGTGGGCTGGTTCCTGGTCGCCCTGTTCCTGTTCGTGCGGGCGGGCTCGGCGACCGCCTGGCTCTCGGCGGCGGCGGTCGTCGTCGTGCTCGCCGCAACGCTTCTCATGCGCACCGTGCGGCGCCCCGGTGGGCGTACGCGCTACTACCTCGCCTACGCCGCGGTGGCGCTCGGCGGGCTCGCGACGCTATGGCTGCTGCGCGAGGGCATCTTCGCGGCGCTCGGCCGGTCGGCGGACCTCACCGGCCGCGAGCGCATCTGGGCGGCGGTGTGGCAGCGCGCGATCGAGCGTCCGTGGCACGGCTGGGGATTCTGCACCCCGTGGGTGCCGAGCGAGCCGCACTTCGAGGGCTGGATCGTCGACCACGGCGAGACGGTCATGCAGGCGCACAACATGTGGCTCGACGTCTTTCTGCAGCTCGGCGTGATCGGGGTGGCGCTCATCGCGCTGACGATGCTGGCTTTCGTGTGGCGGTCGTGGTTCTTCGCCGTCGACCGCCCGCGGTGGGACCTCGTCGCGACGCGCCCGTACTCACCGATCACGCTTCTGCCGACGCTCGTCGGGGCCATCCTGCTCGTGCAGGGGCTCGCCGAGTCGGCGCCGCTGTACGGCTGGGGGTGGTTCTTCCTCGTCATGCTGGCGTTCAAGATCAAGCAGGCCCCGCTCGTCGGGCGCGGCGGCTCCGAGCAGCGCCTCGTCGGGGAGCAGGGCGAGTGGGAGCGGACGGCGACGTGACGACGGATGCCGGTCAGCCGGGAGGCCCGCGTCGTTCCCGCGTGCCCGGCGGCGTCGCGGCGCTCGGGCGACTGGCGGCGTCGGCCGACTTCGCGCGGGCGTTCACGCTGACCGTGTTCGCGGCGCTCGTCGGGACGCACCTCATCGGGGCGGTGGCCGGGATCGTGACGCTGCGCACCGTGCTCGCGGGGCTGTGCGCGGTGGCGATCGGCGTACTCGTCGCCCGGCGCGACGAGCTCTCGCTCGTGCGCCTCGTGCCGCTGACCCTGTTGGCGTTCGTCACCTGGGCGTTTGCGAGCGTCTTCTGGAGCACCGACCCGGCGTCGAGCTTCTGGCGGTGGACGGCGATGACCGCGGTGGCCCTCCTCGCCGTCACGATCGGACACGTCCGCGACACCCTGCAGACCGTCCGCGCGCTCGGCGACGTGCTGCGCGCGGCGCTCGGTCTCTCGCTCGTGCTCGAGATCCTGAGCGGCATCATCTTCGACATCCCCTTCCGGTTCCTCGGCATCCGGGGCGACATCGCGGCGTTCGGCCCGATCCAGGGCATCTTCGGCACGCGCAACATGCTGGGGTTCGTGGCGGTGGTCGCGCTCATCACCTTCGCCGTCGAGATGCGCACGCACTCGGTGCGCCCCGGAGTGGCGGTCTGCTCGCTGTCTCTCGCCGCCGGGCTCGCGCTGCTGTCGGCGTCGCCGACCGTACTGGTGCTCCTCGTGGTCGTCGGGGCGGCGACCGCCGTGCTGACCCTGGTGCGCCGCGCGCCGGCGGCGCGGCGCACCGGGGTGCAGTGGGTCGTCGCGGCTGTCGTCGCCGTGGCATCCCTCGTGCTCTATCTGCAGCGCACGCGGATCATCGATCTGCTCGGGGCGAGGGACGACCTCGCCATGCGCTCGAACCTCTGGGCGGTGGCGCGCTACTTCGCCGCACGACAGCCGGTGCAGGGCTGGGGGTGGTTCGGGTCGTGGGACGTCACCGATCAGCCGTTCGCGTCGATCAACCAGCTGCTGTCGCAGCGGCACACCACGGCGCTGAACGCCTACGTCGATGTGCATCTGCAGCTCGGATGGGTGGGGGTGCTGCTCTTCTGCACTCTCGGGGGGCTCGCGCTCGTGCGGTCGTGGCTCGACGCCGCGCAGCGGAGGTCGGTGGTGTATGCCTGGACGCCGCTCATGGTCGTGGCCCTCGCTGTGACGAGCGGGTTCGAGTCGGTGGCGCTCTACGGCCTCGGATGGATGCTGCTGGTGCTGTGCGCGGTGCGCGCGGGGCAGTCACGGGGGTGGCGCGAGCGCCTCGGCACTGGCGGCGCCCCATCCACGGGAACGATCGAGACGCTGCCTCCGGGGTAGAATCGCCTGGTCATGACGCACCCCACTTCTCCGCGCCCGGCCACGGATGACGCGCCCTCTGCGACGCCGTTCGACCCCGCCACTGCGACGATCGCGGTCGTCACCTTCAACCGGTCGGCGCTGCTCACGCGCCTACTCGACTCGATCACGGCGATGGATCCGAAGCCCGGGCACGTCGTCATCGTCGACAACGCGTCGACGGATGACACCACCGATGTCGTCGAGTCGTATCGCGATTCGATCGGCACGGAGCTCGTCTACCGCCGCCTCGACACGAACACCGGTGGGTCCGGTGGGTTCAGCGAAGGCATGCGCATCGCATACGAGCTCGGCTCGACGTGGATCTGGGTCATGGACGACGACGTCGAGGTCATGCCCGACGGACTCGCCCGCATGGGCGCGTGGGCGCCGCGGTTCCGCTCGATCCAGGGGCGGCGGTACGACTTCGATGGCAGCGATTTCTACTGGCAGTACCGGATCTCCGAGCCCCTCGGCATCCCGATCCCGTTCGCACCGAGCGGCTTCGACGCGTCGGGCTACAAGGAGATGAATTCGGGCTGCTTCGAGGGGATGTTCATCCACCGCGACATCGTCGGCCGGATCGGCCTGCCCGACCCGCGGTTCTTCATCTACTGGGACGACCAGACCTACGGCTGGCTCGCCTCGCGCGTGACGACGTCGGTGATCGTGAACGAGTTCGTGCTGCGCCGCACGCGCGAGATCAAGCAGTGGGATATGGGCATCCGGCACATGAACGCATCATCGGATGCCTACCGGTACTACATCATGCGCAACCGCGCGCTCATCAAGCAGTACTACCGGGCGCATGGCGTCTACCACCCGGTGGCGTTCGGCCTCGGCACCGCCCTCACCTTCGGCAAGGAGATCATCCGGCTGCTGTTCGTCGAGCGTCGCGTGCGGGGCACCTCGCACCTGTTCCGGGGCCTGCGCGACGGGCGCAAGATCTCCCGCGACCGCGACTGGCAGCCGATGCCGGCGCTCGTGGCGGCGCCCTGATTCAGCTGTTGTAGTCGGCGTTGTAGGCGTCGAGCACGCCCGAAAGCGCAAGCCTCGACGGTTAGGGTTGGTTTCATGCGTCTTTCCGTCATCGGGTGCGGTTATCTGGGTGCCGTGCATGCTGCGGCGATGGCGTCCATCGGTCATGAGGTCGTGGGCATCGACGTGGATGGGCGGAAGATCGACGCACTCTCGCGAGGTGAGGCTCCGTTCTTCGAACCGGGGCTCCCCTCGATCCTCTCCGACGGAATCGCTTCGGGGAGATTGGCGTTCACCACTGACGTAGCCGCGGCGCGAGGCGCGAAGGTGCACTTCATCGGCGTCGGCACGCCCCAGCAGAAGGACGGGGACGCCGCCGACCTCACCTTCGTGAATACAGCGATCGATAGCCTGCTCCCCCATCTGTCGCCCGGCGACGTCGTAGCGGGAAAATCGACCGTTCCGGTCGGCACCGCGGCCTCGCTGGCTTTGCGCGTCGAGCGCACGGGCGCCAGGCTCGTGTGGAACCCCGAGTTTCTGCGCGAAGGGTTTGCGGTCAAAGACACCATCGACCCGGACCGGCTCGTAGTCGGCGTCGGCGTCGGCGACAACGCATCCGCCGAAGTGCTGCGCGAGGTATATGCGCCCGCGGTCGACAAAGGCACGCCGTTCATCGTCACCGACCTCGCGACCGCCGAACTCGTGAAGGTTGCCGCGAACGCGTTTCTCGCGACCAAGATCAGCTTCATCAACGCGATGGCCGAGATCGCCGAAGTCACGGGAGCCGACGTCACCCAGCTCGCCGACGCGATCGGGCACGACGTGCGCATCGGACGCCGCTTCCTCGGCGCCGGGATCGGCTTCGGGGGTGGATGCCTGCCCAAAGACATCCGCGCCTTCTCCGCCCGCGCCGAAGAACTCGGCCGCGGCGAATCGGTGGCATTCCTCCGCGAAGTCGACGAGATCAACCTTCGTCGAAGAGACCGCGCCGTCCAACTCGCTGTGGACGCACTCGGCGGCTCTGTGTTCAACAAGAAGATCGCAGTCCTCGGCGCCGCGTTCAAGCCGCACTCGGACGATGTCCGGGACTCCCCTGCTCTCGACGTCGCCGTGCGGCTCTACGGCCTCGGCGCGAGCGTGGTCGTGACCGATCCCGAGGCCATCGACAACGCACGCCGCGCACATCCCCAACTCACCTACGAGTCTTCACGCGACGAGACGATCCGCGATGCGCAAGCCGTGATCCTTGTCACCGAGTGGGACGAGTACCGGCGTCAGCTCTCGCCGGAGCACGCCTCGACCCTCACCAGCGGCCGCGCCATCGTCGACGGCCGAAACGGGCTGGATGCCGCTGCCTGGCGCGCTGCCGGATGGCGGTATTACGGGATGGGGCGGCCCTGAGCGAGAGAGCAGCTCGAGATCACCGAGGAGCGTAATCGGCGTTGTACGCGTCGAGCACGTCACCGATCGGGGCATCCAGCTTCAGCGCACCCTTGTCGAGATAGAGACCGCGTTTGCAGAAGCGGCGCAGGTCTTTCTCGTTGTGGCTGACGAAAAAGAGGGTGCGACCATCGGCGAGCAGTTCGTCGATGCGGCGATAGCACTTCTCGCGGAACGCCTTGTCACCGACCGCGAGCACCTCGTCGACGAGAAGGGTGGGCTCATCGAGCTGCGAGACGACGGCGAACGCCAGGCGCACCTTCATGCCGCTGGAGAGGTGCTTGTAGGGGGTATCGACGAAATCCTCGATCTCGGCGAACCCGATGATGTCGTCGAAGCGACGGGCGATCTCGGCCTTCGACATGCCGTGCAGTCCGGCCGTCAGGCGCACGTTCTCGCGCACGGTCAGGTCGCCGACGAAACCACCGGTGATCTCGATCAGGGGCGCCACTCCCCCGTGGACGGTGACCGAGCCCTCGTCGGGCAGCAGCACACCGGCGACCAGCTTCAGCAGGGTCGACTTGCCCTGACCGTTGCGGCCGACGACGCCGATCGCCTCGCCCTGGGCGACGTCGAACGTCACGTGACGGAGGGCCCAGAACTCTCCCGGCCGCATGCGCCGCGCCGACCCTCCGAAGAGGTCCTTGAGGCTGCGGCTGCCGCGCCGCCCTCGGCGGAAGCGCACGCCGAGGTTCTCGACCTGGATCGCGAGCTCGGACGCCATCACAGCTCCTTCAGCACAGCGGGCTCGAGCCGGCGGAACACGAGGGCGCCGAGGGCGAGGAACGCGAGCGACATCGCGGCCGCGACGCCGACAGCGGGCAGGTTCCACTCTTCGGGGAACATGCCCGAACGGTAGAGCGTGAAGATCCCCGACAGCGGGTTGAACAGCGCCAGCTCACGGAACGGCGAGGGCAGGTCGGAGATCCCGTAGATGATGGGCGACGCGTAGAAGAGGGCACGCAAGATCAGCCGAGTGGTGCGCTCGAGGTCGCCCCAGAGGGCGCAGAGAGGTGCGATGAGCAAGCCCAGTCCGACGAGCAAGACAACCTGCAGCAGGATGCCGAGGGGAAAGAGCAGGATCAACGGATTCCACTGCACCTGCGGCCTCGCGAAGAGCGCGAACAGGATCAGCACGGGGATCGAGAAGAGGAACTCGACGCCCTTGCTGAGGACGATCCGGCCCACCCAGATGGAGCGTGGGATCGCCGTGGAGCGCACAAGCTTGGCATCCCGTTTGAAGGCCTTCGTGAAGTCGCTGACCGACGAATTGAACCAGACCCACGGCAGGAGTCCCGCGAGGAGGAACACGATGTAGGGCTCGCCGCCGATGCCATCGCGCTGGAAGACGAGCGTGAAGACGAACCAGTAGATGACGCTCATCACGAGCGGATCGAGGATCGACCACAGGTACCCGAGCGCGCTCGTGGAATACCGCACCTTCAGGTCGCGCGCCGACAGCAGCCACAGTGAGTGGAGATAGCGCCGGGCGGAGCCTGGGGCGCCGGCTGCGGCGGAGGTCACGGGGACGAGTCTATGAGCACGGTAGGGCGCATCTTCATCGCTGCCACAATCCGGACTCAGCCAGGGCGCTCTACATGAAGGGCGCGAGTGCCCGCGGCGGCACTTAGCGTCTCGTGAGCCGGCGCGACCTGCGCCGACCTCATTCTCGATCGATTTGAGCGAACGTATCGCTCCAAGCCTTCTCGCCCACCAGATTCGGCAAGGCGTCGGTGTATCGCTTTGTGAGCCGTGGCCAGGTGCGCGCCAAGCGCAGATGCAGGCGGATACTTCTTCCCAAGAATCGGTGCATCGTTGCGCGATCGCGCTGGTACCAGGCGACGCCCGAGCCGTCAGGAGCAGTCACCAAAGCCGAATCAATATCTGCGAAGCGCCACCATGAGTTGTCGGGTGCTGCGATGATCCTCTCAGGATTCTTCCGGCTCCCTCGAGACTCTTTGACCAAGAGTTGCCGAACTCCGACTCGAGCCGCGAGAAGCAAGGCAGCGAGCGGGTTGGTGGGCCGCACGACCCGTCCCAGCCACACTCGCGATGTGCGACGAACGGGAGGCAAGGAGGCGATATCCTCAACGACGCGCGCGTCGGAGAACTCCGACCTCAGCTGTTGAAGCACCTTCTGTTTGGTGGCAAGCAGACCGGGGAGGTTGTCCGGGCCTTGAAGCAGGTCTCGGAGCGCTTCGTGCCGAAGGCGCACGGTGGAGTACTGGAGCATCAGCAAGAGCTTCACGTCGCCGAGGAATGAGTGCAGGGGAAGGATGCCAGCGCGCCTCCCACCAGGGTGCAAGGCGGCCGTGATCCACCGGTTGCGGTGGATGAAGTACTCCTCCCACGTCCGAGTTGGGTCCTTATCGTGCCATGCCATGTGCCACACGGCGACGCCCGGGAGACACACAGTGGGATATCCGTGAGCTCCAGCACGCAGGGAGAACTCGATGTCGTCGAACTTCAGGAACACGGGGAGCGAGAGTCCGATTTCTCGGATAACCGCGGTGGGGATCAAGCACATCCACCAACCATTGAAATCCGCCGACGCGCGCCGATGAAGCTCCGGAGTCTCCCTGACGGTGTCTTCGGCGAAGTCGTGGTCGTATTCGGTTCCGCTGGAAGCAGACATCCAAGCTTTCGAATAGTTCCAGGTCTCGCCTTGGGTGTACAAAACGGCGCGATCATCGAGATGTAGCATTCCGCCGCCGACCACGGTGGGGGTCACGGCGAAGTCCGCAAATCGCACCGCGCGATAGATCGCCTCCGGCTCCGAGATCGCGTCGTCGTCAAGTAGGAGGACGTATCTACTCACGCCTTGGCGAAGCGTCTCGAGCATCGCGCGAGAGAATCCGCCAGACCCACCGAGGTTAGGCTGGCGCACAAGATGGAGCTTCTCGCCCAGTGCGGCCGCCGCGTCGACAAATCCGTCCTGATTTTGGACGAGATCCGTGCCTTGATCGACCACGTTGAGACGATCGATCAACTCGACCGTATCGGGGTATGCGCCGACCGTGCGAATCTGGTTCAGACAGTAGCTCGGCCTGTTGAAGGTCGTGATTCCGATGCTGACGGTGCCTGGCGTCCAGTCGTCCTCGGCAGGCGCCAACCATTCGGCGTTGGATACTGTGGCATCGACTTCGGCAGCAGCAACGTCGAACCAATACATACCACCGTCAACGAACGCGCGCACCGGGAGGTCGAACTCGACTATCTCGTCCTCGAACGTGCGTGAGGCGACGGCGGAGGATCGACCGCGGGCGCTCGACTTGTAGACGGAGAGAAGACCGCGTCCTTCGAGCGACACGCGGAGGCGAACGCTCCGTACAGACGTGTACCGCTGCCAGTAGCTAGCCGGAAAAGCGTTGAAGAACGTTCCCGTCGACACGCGCGAACGCGCGAACACTCGGATGGAGGACCGACTCAGGATCTCGTAGTCCTGGCCGGGCTGCGATCCGTCACCGTGCCCGGTGTCGACGTACAGCGCAGACACTTCCGCGACGCCTTCTACGGGGAACACCGTGTGGTTGACGGGGACCCAGTGATCCGATTCGTTCGCCATGACACCTTCCTTGTCGAGCCCCGCGAAGGGTGACTCCTACTGCTGGAGACCTGGAGCGCGCGAGGCGTCAGGCGAGCTGGTTGTTCCACATCGACAGCGCCGACCCGATGGCCATGTGCATGTCGAGGTACTGGTAGGTGCCGAGCCGTCCGCCGAAGTGGACGTCGTTCTCGCCCTTAGCCAGTTCGCGGTACGCGAGCACACCGGCACGGTCTTCCGGAGTGTTGACCGGGTAATACGGCTCGTCGTCGCGGTTTGCGAAGCGCGAGAACTCCCGCATGATGACCGTCTTGTCTGTGGGATAGCGGTCCGCGCGCTCCGGGTGGAAGTGCTTGAACTCGTGGATGCGCGTGTATGGCACATCACGATCCGCGTAGTTCATGACGGGCGTGCCCTGGAAGTCACCAACCGGCAGGACCTCTTCTTCGAAATCGAGCGTACGCCACGAGAGAGACCCCTCGGCGTAGTCGAAGTAACGATCCACCGGACCGGTGTACACGATCGGCACCTGACCGACGGTCGCCTTCTTGTTCAGCGGCTGCGACTCGTCGAAGAAGTCCGTCGACAGCTTCACCTCGATGTTGGGGTGATCGGCCATCCGCTCGATCCACGCGGTGTAGCCTTCGACCGGCAGACCTTCCCACGTGTCGTTGAAGTAGCGGTTGTCGTAGTTGTAGCGCACGGGCAGACGACTGATGATCTCCGCCGGAAGCTCCGTCGGGTCGGTCTGCCACTGCTTCGCGGTGTAGTCGCGGATGAATGCTTCGTAAAGGGGGCGACCGATGAGACCGATACCCCGCTCTTCGAGGTTCTGCGCCGTCTTCGGATCGAACTCGCCCGCCTGCTCGAGGATGAGCTGACGCGCCTCGTCGGGCGTGTACGCCGCCTGGAAGAACTGGTTGATCGTGCCGAGGTTGATCGGCAGCGGGAACACCACGTTCTTGTGGTTCGTGTACACCCGGTGCACGTACGGAGTGAACGCCGTGAAGCGGTTCACGTACTCCCACACCGTCTGGTTCGACGTGTGGAACAGGTGCGCGCCGTAGCGGTGCACCTCGATCCCCGTCTCGGGCTCGTCCTCGCTGTAGGCGTTGCCACCGATGTGATGACGCCGATCGATGACGGTGACCTTACGGCCAGCGGATGCTGCGCGCTCCGCGATGGTGAGTCCGAAGAATCCAGAGCCGACGACGAGGAGATCCATGTATATGCTGCTTCTTTTCGGTGTGGCGTGCGAGTAATCGACGCAAGGACGCGAACCACGGGAGTCTACCCCACGACCCCTGAGCGCCCGTGGAGCGCAGAGACGCTGCGTCGGTCTCGAGGCGCAAAGAGGCTATGACGGCCCTGCCACGCGCAGGATGCATCCACGCCGAATCCCATCGGGCCTGAAGGTCTGGGTGCCCTGTGCTAAACCCGTCAGAGTCGCTTGCGGAGCCGGCTAGATATCGGCCCTGTTCGATTGAGCATCGCATCCCGTATGCCGTATATGACAGCAACAAGATTCTTTGCACGCGCCGGGCCGAACACGAAACGGATGACGTGGCTCTCGAATTCGGTCACGAGACGTCTCACGACCCACCGCGGCTGTTTCGCGAAGTAAGTCCTCGCTAATAGCAGGCTGTTACGCGTCATGAAGTAGACCCTGAAGGGTTGATGCTCGTAGACAGAGAGTGGTTTACCGAACCAAGTCAGCCTCCTCCCGAAAAGCGTCATCGGCCGGGCCTCGCCAAGCGCGTGCACGAGGTCTGCGCCCGGAACAGCGAGTGCATACCACCCTGCCTGACGCGCGCGCGCTGTGTACTCCGAATCGACCGCATCTATGAAGAAGTCTTCTCGAAAAAGCCCGATATCAGAAATGACATCTCGCCGAATCATGGTGCCTGATTGCATCGGATCGAATGACTCAGCTATCCCCGAGACGGATCTAACAAGGGGTACAACATACCCATTCTGAGATCCCGAGCAGAGCAGGCCAACAGGAGCATCACCTGACCCGTCAAACGCACCGAGCGCAGCGGAAACGTAATCGTCGCTGAGATCCGAGTCTTGATCCATTGTAAGGATCCACTCAGGGTCTTCCGTTTCGATAGCCGTCCGAATACCGGCATTCAGAGCGGCCGCGATACCCGAATTTCTTTCAAGGGTCACGACCTCTGCGCCGGCGTCTCTAAGCAGTTGCCAGAAATACGCGTCGACTCTATCAGAGCCATCATCAACTGCGATGACTGGCCCGATCGTTGCAGACCACCTCTCGACACGCGATACCAAGGAGAACGGTGGGTTGAAACACGATACTACAATGGTAATCCCGTCGCTCAATGGCGAGTACTCCGCGTCAGGGAGAATACGTTCGCGACCACGTGCACGAGTGCTCCTCGCGATGAGGACGCCAAGCTCGCCAAGGAAGGCAAGCCGAGCCTTCAGAATACGAGATGGCGAGCGAACGCGTTGGGGGGTGAGGTTTGAGGAGTGGAGTCGATGCCAAATCGTGTCGTTTTCCAGGTAGCAAACACTACCTAGCACATTGGCTGCCAGAGCTAGGTACTGATCGTGTGACTCACGCATGTATCGAGGGAATGGAAGAACAACTTCGAGGAGTCGTTTACGAAACGCCATTGCGCATCCCCAATGCAGGCGATAGCCAACAATGATTCCGACGCAGTTGCGCACGCGCATCGACGACTGCTCAGATCGCACCCGGATCTCCTGGAATGTGCTGGGTTCAGCTCCGAAATGTTCACAGTTGCTCACGACCATGATGTTGTTGCCTAAGGCATCAAGCATCACGGCTACACGACCCGGCATCCAAATGTCGTCTTGATCGGAAAGAAAGATCACATCGTTCTTCGCCTCTTTAAGGGCGGCCTCAAATGTCTTGACGTACCCTCTGTTTTGTTCAGCGCGGATGAGGCGGATCCGCGAATCCCCAATCGCCTCTACGATCTCGGGAGTTCCGTCGGTAGAGCAGTCATCAACAACGATCAGCTCGTCCGAGGCCTCTAGTTCAGACAGGATCGAGGCGATCTGGTCGAGAATGAAATCGGCACCGTTGTAGGCCGCCATGCACACAGAGATGAGTGGCCTGCCGACGTCGACGTGCATAGGTACCAATCTCGAGGGGGCAGGTAACGCATCTAGACTATAGGTTCATCCTCTCACTCTGCCCTGGAGACCGCGTTGCCCGTATTCGACGTCATGCTGCCCTACTACGGCGATGTCGCCCAGATGAAGGAGGCGGCCCAGAGCGTCCTCGATCAGACTCTCGTCGACTTCCGGCTGGTCGTGCTGGACGACGGCTACCCCGACCCCGAGCCCGCCCGCTGGTTCGGGGCCATGGAGGATCCTCGCGTGCACTATCTGCGCAACGAGACGAATCTGGGGGCGAACGGCAACTACCGCAAGGCGGTCGAGCTCGTCGAGGCCGACTGGTTCGTCATGATGGGTGCCGACGACGTCATGCGACCGGGATATCTGGCTGCGGTGTCCGCTGCCATCGCTCGGTTCGATGTGGACATCGTGCAACCCGGCGTTCAGGTGATCGATGAGAACGGCACTCGAGTCCTGCCGTTGGTCGACCGCGTCAAGAAGGCCATCACGCCCCGAGTGCCCTCCGATGGGTCATCCCTGGGGGGTGAAGACCTCGCCGCCAGCCTCATGCGCGGCGATTGGGCCTACTTCCCCTCGATCGCCTGGAAGACCTCGCGCGTGCGCGATATCGGGTTCCGAACGGGTCTGGACGTCGTACAGGATCTCGCACTGATCCTGGACATCATCAAGAGCGGCGGGCGCATGGCGCTGCTCACAGAGGTCGTTTTCGACTACCGCCGACACTCGGCGTCCGATTCGTCCGTGCGAGCGCTCGACGGCCGCCGCTTCGATGAGGAGCGTGCCTTCTTCCTCGGCGAGGCGGCGAGCTTCGACGCGCTCGGTTGGCGCCGCGCCGCCCGAACCGCACGACGCCACCTGACGTCGCGGCTGAACGCGGCGTCGCTTCTACCGAAGGCCTACCGCTCCGACAAGGGTTCGCCACGCGCGTTGTGGCGCCACGTCATTCGCTGATCAGCTCATCGTCGAAGCACATCGGGGGCACCTGAGCGTCGCTCGGGTGCCCCCGAACGCTACCGACGAGGATCCTCGGACTCGGGTCCGTTGCGCTGCTCGGCGGCCGACAGCTGCTTCTCGACGGCATCCAATCGTGCTCCCAGGATCGCGACGTCTTCAGCGAGTCGACGGGCTTCATCTTCGCTCAGGGACAGTTCCCAAGACTGGTGGAGCACAATCCCGAGAAGAACGACGATCGACGCTGCGAACAGCAGATTCGCCGGCACCTGCACACCGAGAAGAGCGGTGGCCTTGTTGAGCAGTGCGGGAAAGAGTCCGAGCACGAGCAGAACGAGCCCGAGAACCAAATACAGGAACGCGTACTTCTCCCTCAGCCGTCGGGTGAGGAGCATCCAGAGGACGACGACGAGAATAATGACGGCGAGCGCGGCGCCGAGAGCGACGATCATAATCCACCTAGGTCTCTGCGGGGACGTGGCCGCGGACGCATGAGAGCGAGACCGAGCGCGAAGACCGAGCGAAACAGGTAGATCGCTGCTCCGGCGGCCCCCTGGCTCGGCGTCCCGTGTTGCCGCGGCCGCATCGCGACCGGGACCTGCGTGACCGTGAGGCCCGAGTGCAACGCGGCCACGAGCGAGTCGAGGGTGTCGCCGAGGTACTCCGCCGGGTAGTAGCGGACGTATTGCGCGATCGCGCGGGGCCCCGCGGCGCGGAAACCGCTGGTCACGTCGGTGAGGCGCGCGTGCGCGACGCGCGAGACCACTTTCGCGAGGACGACCATCGCCCAGCGACGAGGGCCCTTGACGGTGTAGTCACCGACATCGGCGAAGCGTGCGCCGATGCTGATGTCTGCCGACTCCAGCCCGGCGAGCACTCGCTGAATGTCCGCGGCATTGTGCTGCCCGTCGGCGTCGACCTGGATCGCGCGCCGATATCCGCCGCGGTGCGCGTAAGTGAAACCCGCCCGCATGGCCCCGCCGACCCCGAGGTTGAAGGGCAGTTCGAGGACGATCGCGTCCGCCGCGCGTGCGATCTCAGCGGTGCGGTCGGTGGACCCGTCGTCGACGACGACGACATCGTACGAGAGCCCCGCCGCGCGGATATCCGCGAGTGTGGCGCCGATGCTGCCCGCCTCGTTCCAGGCCGGCACGATGATGAGCGTGTCGGAGTTCGCCACCCTCATGGTGTCGACGCTCCTACGTGGTCGCGGAGTCGGGCACGCGCGTCGGCGAGGGTGAGGCCCGCGCCGAGTGCCTTCGACAGATCCAGCACGCTGTTGCGGGGCCGAGGGGCCACGGGCGCGGTCGCCGAGGAGAAGTACTCCTCGGTCGACACACCCGTCACCCGCGCGGGGTCGTGCCCGGTGAGTTCGAAGACCTGACGGGCGATGTCGGCCCAGGTCTGCGGGTCGCCGTCGCCGGTGAGGTTGTAGACCCCGTAGTCGGCGTGGGTGTCGAGGAGGTGACGGATGCCGCGGGCGATATCGGTGGTGAACGTCAGGCGCCCGGTTTGGTCGTTGACGACGAGGGGGTTGATGCCGCGTTCGGCGAGGGAGGCCATAGTGCGGACGAAGTTGTTGCCGTCGCCGATGACCCAGCTGGTGCGGACGATGTAATGGCGGGGCACCGTGGCCACGACGGCGTCACCGGCGGCTTTGGTCTGCCCGTACACCCCCAGGGGGGCGACGGGGTCATCCTCCCGGTACGGGCGGTCACTGGTGCCGTCGAAGACGTAGTCGCTGGACACGTGCACGAGGGTGATCCCGTTCGCCGTGGCGATACGGGCAAGCTCTGTGACACCGGTCACGTTCCCCACCCACGCCTCACGACGCCCCTCCGGGGTCTCCGCGACATCGACTTTCGTATACGCGGCGGCGTTGATGATCGTGCCGTAATCCCGCCACCGGCGGGCACCCGCCAAGCCGGGGGCGGTGATATCCAAGGTGGTGCGGTCGGTGTACTCGATATGGGCGGCGTCACCGTACTCGGCCCGCAACGCCCGGCCGAGCTGACCATTCGCCCCGACGATGAGGATCTTCTTCGGCGGAATCGGCGTCACCCCCGCCAGACGCGGGTGGGCGAGGTCCTTCGGGGAGATCTCCACCTCGGCCAGCGGGATCGGCCACTCGATCCCCGCGGTCTCATCCGCAAGGTTCAGGAACGAGTACGCCGCATCCGGGGACCAGTGGTCGTTCACGAGATACGTGTACGCCGTGTCAGGCTCCAGGGTCTGATAGGAGTTCCCCACACCCCGCGGCACGAAGATCGCCTTCGAGGGGTCGAGTTCGGTCGTGTACACGGCACCGAACGACGGGCCCTCGCGGAGGTCCACCCACGCGCCGAAGATGCGCCCGGTCGCGACGGACACCCATTTGTCCCAGGGTTCGGCGTGGATGCCGCGGGTGGTGCCGACAGCGTCGTTGAAAGAGATGTTGTTCTGCACCGGACCGAAATCAGCGAGCCCCAGGCCGGTCATCTTCTCCCGCTGCCAGTTCTCCTTGAACCACCCCCGCGCATCCCCATGCACCGGAAGATCGAACACCACCAAACCCGGGATCGTCGTCTCGGTGACGGTCAGCTGCTTACCGTACTCGGTCACCGTCACTGCCCCTTCGACGCGTAGAACGCTTCGACGCCGTCCTTGTCGGCGGCCCACCAGGGCTCGTTGGCCTTGTACCAGTCGATCGTGGCGGCGAGGCCGGCCTTGAAGTCGCGGTACTGCGGCTGCCATCCGAGCTCGGTGCGCAGCTTCGTCGAGTCGATCGCGTAGCGCAGGTCGTGGCCGGCGCGGTCGGTGACGTGGTCGTAGGCGTCCGCGGGCTGGCCCATGAGGGTCAGGATCAGTTCGACGACGGTCTTGTTGTCCTTCTCGCCGTCGGCGCCGATGAGGTAGGTCTCGCCGATCCGGCCCCCATCGAGGATGGTGAGGACGGCGGAGGAGTGGTCGTCGGCGTGGATCCAGTCGCGGACGTTCTCTCCCTTGCCGTAGAGCTTGGGGCGGATGCCCCGGATCACGTTGGTGATCTGTCGGGGGATGAACTTCTCCACGTGCTGGTACGGGCCGTAGTTGTTCGAGCAGTTCGAGATCGTCGCCTGCACGCCGAACGAGCGCACCCACGCCCGCACGAGAAGGTCGGAACCCGCCTTCGTGCTGCTGTAGGGCGACGACGGGTTGTACGGCGTCGACTCGGTGAAACGCGCCGGGTCGTCGAGCTCGAGGTCGCCGTAGACCTCGTCGGTCGAGATGTGGTGCAGACGCGTGCCGTGCTTGCGGGCCGCTTCGAGCAGCGTGTAGGTGCCGATGATGTTGGTATCGAGGAACGGGCGCGGATCGTTCAGCGAGTTGTCGTTGTGCGACTCGGCGGCGTAGTGCACCACGGCATCTGCGTCGGCGAAGAGCCCGTCGACGAGTGCGGCGTCGGCGATGTCGCCCTCGACGAACGTGAGCCGGTCGGCAGGCAGGCCCTCGAGCGAGGCCCGGTTGCCGGCGTAGGTGAGCTTGTCGAGCACCGTGACGTGATCGTCGGTGTGCTCGATCACGTGGTGGACGAAGTTCGAACCGATGAAGCCGGCGCCGCCGGTCACGAGCAGTTTGCGCATCAGCGCCCTCTTTCCAAAGTTTCGAGAAGGTAGGTGCCATATCCCGACTTGACGAGCTTTTCGGCGCGGACACGCAGCTCGTCGTCGGAGAGGAACCCTTGGCGCCACGCGACCTCTTCAGGCACGCCGATCGACATGCCCGTGCGTCGCTGCATTGTGCGAACGTACTCGGCGGCGTCCGTCATCTGGTCGAACGTCCCTGTGTCCAACCAGGCTGTGCCACGCGGGAGGACCTCTACCTTCAGCTTCCCGGCCTCCAGATACGCCTTGTTGACATCAGTGATCTCATATTCGCCACGCGGCGATGGCTCCAGAGAACGAGCGATCTTCACCACATCGTTGTCGTAGAAGTACAGACCCGGAACAGCGAAGCTGCTCTTCGGGTGGGCGGGCTTCTCTTCGAGCGAGACCGCACGCCCATCCGCGTCGATCTCCACCACGCCGTATGCCGAGGGTTCCGCCACCCAGTAGGCGAACACGGCACCACCGTCGACATCCGCGTACCGCTTCAACTGCGTACCGAGACCCGGCCCGTAGAGCAGGTTGTCACCGAGCACCAGCGCCACCTTGTCATCACCGATGAAATCGGCACCGATCGTGAACGCTTGCGCCAAACCATCCGGCGACGGCTGCTGCGCAAACGACAACCGAATACCGAACTGCGACCCATCCCCCAACAAGCGCTCGAAGAACGGCGCATCATGCGGCGTCGTGATCACCAAGATTTCATCGATCCCCGCCAACATCAGCGTCGACAGCGGGTAGTACACCATCGGCTTGTCGTATACCGGAACCAACTGCTTCGAGACACCGAGAGTGATCGGGTGGAGACGCGTGCCGGACCCGCCGGCGAGGATGATGCCCTTCACCCTGCAATCGTGCCACACCCTGTCTACCGACCCGGGTCTGGATCTGCTCCGCCGAACGGCTGTGGGATAATTGGAGGATCGAGAGTGAGGGCTTTGTGACGTTCGCAGCAGTGGTCGTGTCGTACAACCGTCTACCCCTTCTGAAGAAGTGCCTCGCCGCGCTTGAAGGTCAGACGCGGAGGCTGGACGAGATCATCGTCGTTGACAACGGTTCGACCGACGGTAGCGCCGACTACGTCGAGCAAGAGCACCCGTCCGTAACTCTGTTCCGCACCGCAAAAAATCTCGGTGGGGCGGGCGGATTCGCATGGGGAGTCGAGATTGCCCTCGCGCGCGGACACCAAGCGGCCTGGTTGATGGACGACGACGCCGAACCGGAGCTTGATGCGGCAGAACCTCTCGTTCGAGTCTTTGAGACGCTCGAGGAGAAGCCGACATTCCTGGCGTCGCTCGTCACAGCCGGCCGCGGCGTGTTTAATGAACGCAACCCCCCTGTCGTGAGCACAGATGCCCGTCGGCAGACGATTGCGGCGGATCACGGCGGCTTCGCCGTGCAGACGGCCACCTTTGTGGGGGTGATGGTCAATCTGGAGGTCGCGTCGAAAATGGCGCTCCCGATGTCTGACTACTTCATTTGGATGGATGATTCGGAGTACACGCATAGACTGTCCGACCGAGGCCTCGCGATGGTGATCCCAACCAGCATGGTGAATCACCCCGACAGTCAACCCGTCTCTAATGACATGGGGCCACGACTCTTCTACTTCGTTCGCAACCGGCTCTGGTATGTGCGTTCGAGGACGTCGCCCATCGGCATCGACATGATCGACGTCCTCGGGCTGGTCGTACATGCACTGCGCCAGTTCCCTGTTGCAAGAAGCAAGCGAGCTTGGTTCTCAGCCGTCGCGAGGGGTTTCAGTGAAGGCGCCTTGAAACGGCCTCGCATTCAAGCTCCCGGAGAACTTATCGCGAGCCTCTCTCGAGCTCAGCGAAAAGCGATCGGATGCTGAACAGCCAATGGCGATGAGCGCCCGGCTGTCAGCGCTCCTACGTCTAGGCAGCTACGGGGTCACGACGGCGTTCATCGCAGTCATCGGCCTGGTAGCGGCAGCCGTGTTCATTTCGGCCGCGGGCAGCTACTCGTGGGGAGTCCTTGCGTCGATCCAGTCGGCGGCGGCGCTATTCGGAGTACTTGTGGGCTTCGGATGGGGTACAACCGGCGCAGCAGAAGTGGCGAGCATGCCTAGCGAACTTCGCCCGAGCGCTTACGCGGACTCCCTCGTCGCACGGGTCTACCTCATCACGGTTACCTACCCATTAATGGTCATTGTGATGGGACTACTCAACCCCACTCATCTCGATCTAGTGCTTGTAGGCTCGTTGGCCTACCTAATCCCTTATCTGGGAGCATCATGGTACTTTGTCGGCGAGTCTCGGCCATCACGACTTTTTCTCGTGGATGTGATGCCACAGGGGCTAGGAGTTCTGACGAGCATCGGCGTGATGGCCGCCAGCAAGTCGCTCGTTGCAGCAGTCACAGCGCAGCTCCTTTTCAACACGCTCGCGGTCTGTCTGGGGTGGATCGTTATCCGCGCCTCTGCCCCAGATAGGCCGAGACTTCGATGGTCGGTCCAGAGTACGGTTCGCCTGCTGGCACAGCAGAGGCATCCAGTCACCACTGCTGCAACTTCCGCACTGTATGTCTCAGCGCCGATGCTCATTCTCAACGCGGTTGCGCCAGCATCGCTGGCTCAGTACGCAATGGGGGACCGGCTGTTTCGCGTCGCGCTCACTGTGTTCAGCCCGGTGCTCCAGTTCGTCCAGGGCTGGATCCCCGAAGGGGGTACGGCGAACTTATCGCATCGAGTCAAACAGGCTCTGCGCTTCGCCCCCGCTGTCGGGCTAGCCGGGGCGATCTGCATCGCCCTCCTAGGCCCCCTCGCAGTTTCGCTCTTGTCACAAGGGATCATCGGCTTCGGCTTTGACCTCTCGATCCCATTTGGCGCGGTCTTCCTCGTGGTGTCGGTGACTCAAGTTCTTGGCCTGGCCTGTCTCGTTCAGCTAGGCAAGACGGTCGCGCTTGCGACCTCAACAGTCTTCGGTGCGGTGCTTGGCGTCCCCTTGCTTGTCGCGAGTACTTCTCTATATGGCGTTCATGGCGCTGTTTGGGCACTGTTGGCGTCAGAACTCGTCGTGCTCATTTACCAAGCTCGTGCTGTGATTGCGGAATTGCGGCGTCGTCAGCCCCCACAACCTACAACCTGATAGAGCCGCGCTTCTCCCACTTGCTCGACGAGTTGGACGGCCGACGAATCTTCCAGGTTGCTGTAGCCGGGGAACACGTGATGCCCCCCGTTGACCTCTCGAGAACCGAAATCCAGGACGTACTGCACGTCTTCAGTGTGGACCGCATCGCACACCGGCGACCCGGGAGTCGCGTCGTCCAGGTCGTCGTTGATCAGATCGGTGCCGGGCGTCGTCGCGGTCAGCGTATGCGGCATCAGTACCTTCCGCCCCGCTAGCGCATATGCCAGGGACGTACCCGTCCACGGGCTCCCGGCGATCACCAAATCGGAGGGCACAAGGCCGGGAAGCCGCATGATCAGCTCGTGCTCGTCCGTGCTGAGAAGAGGAGCCGCTTGCGTAAAGCGATAGCTTCCCGCCGCACTGTCGACCGCGACTCTGATCGCGGTGGCCTGCGGAAGCACGCCCACAATCAGAACTGAGCCCGCCGCAACGAACCAGAGTCCGGAGCGTTCAGGCACTCGTTTCCGAGCGAGGACCCCACGCGTCCATCCATGCACCGCTTCATAGCCGGTCGCGACGAGTGGCACCCAGATGATCGGTAACAGAGCGGCGAGCCGCGGTGAATTGTCATACCAGACGCCGACGAGCATGTCACGAGGAGTCCAGTAGGGAAGACCACTGACGACCACGTAGAGGATCGCCGAAATGAGAGCGATCGCAAGAACGATAAGATCGCTCTGCGAACGGCGTCGAGCGCACACGATGACTCCGACGATAACGAGCGATGCCATCACGATATTGAGCGCCGATCGAGCAGGTGATGCCGTGAGCACTTCGCCTATTGCTTGCGCCACCGTCTCGTCGGGAAGCCAGGAGCGTGCGGCCGCCTCTGGCCGCATCACATACCAGAGACCGCAAAAGACCACGACGCCGATGCCTGCGCACGCTCCGGCGAGCATCTTGGCCCGCCGGCCGGCGCCACTCCGAAGGAACGATACGACGCCGAGCGCGGCGATGACGGCCGCGAAAAGAAGAAACGCCATGAGGGCGCCAGGGTGCGCAATCGCCAAACCTGGTATCACTCCGAGAACAACGACCAGCCACCGCGCGCGTTCGGCCAGCGACGCGGCGAAACGAACGCCGAGAACTGCCGCGAGAGAGGCGGGAACCAGACTCAGCCCCATCATGTAGGGGAAGAGCACCCCGTAGTCGATCGGCAGTAGCGGGAACGCGGGGAACGAAGCTGCTGCCACCCCGGCAACGAGGAGGCCGGCCCGCGAACGCGCTCCCAAAGTGCGCGTCAACAGGATGATGCCGATAGGCCAGGCCACAGCGGCGAAGAGGAGCATGGTGGCATGCGACGCGACCGGGATAGATACTCCTGTGACGATGACGACGAGGGAAGCGATCGCATGCCAGCCCGTCGGATAAAAGCTCGGCGGCAAGCCCGCGCTGGTCATTGACGCGACGAACAACGGCGACGCGTTGTTGTTGTCAAGGATGTAACGCACCGCATTGAGATGGAACACGTTGTCGAAAGTTTGGGAGATGTTCTCCGGTGAGCCGATCACAAAGATCAGCTGTGTCGTCGTGATGACGGCGGCAATGACGACAGCGAGAAGGGTCACGACGCCACGGCTACGTGTGTCCGCATCGGATGGTTGTCGCCGCCAGACGAGCAAGCGCAACGCCAGGAGCACCAGAGCCGCCACGATAGCAACCGCCCCGACTGCCGCCACAGACCACGCGAGCCCGACGATCGGGGCAATAACCGCGGCGACACCGACAACGCTCACGCCTGCCGGCGCAGCAAGCGCGGGCGCCCACAGGCCGCGGAGGCCCACGGCTATTGTGATGGCGAGACCGGGTACGAACACGAGAGCCAAGGCCACCGCGGTTGCGGTTGCCAGATCAAGCCATGTCATTGCAGAAACCTCCGGGCACGGCCGCGGGCTTCGGCACGTCGAATCGAGCCTAATTGACCCGCACCTGATACGCCGGTGAGAGCAGTCCGCCGATCACCGCGGCTTCCCCCTCCGCAACTGTAGGATGGAAGGAACTGCCCGCCGACCGCTGCGGGTCGCTGAGAGGTAATTCCCACCCCCGTGTCCGCAAGTATCGACCGCCGCGCCATCCTGGTCCGTCCCGGCGGGAACACCGGACTGCTTGAGGTCTTCAGACGCCGCCACCTGCTCTCCCTCATCGTCAAGAAAGAAGTGGGCATCCGCTATCGGGGCTCAGCTCTGGGGTGGCTCTGGTCGTACGTCAAACCGCTCGTCCAGTTCGTTGTCTTCTACGTTGCGCTGGGTGTGTTCCTGCAACTCAACAAATCCATCAGCTTCTACCCGATCTACATGTTGGCTGGGATCACCATCGTCACGTTCTTCAACGAGGCAATGATGAACGGCACCCGATCGCTGGTGGACAACGCCGCACTTATCAAAAAGATCTACCTACCGCGGGAGATGTTTCCCATCGCGAGCATGCTGGTGGCAGCGGTCAACACTCTTCCGCAGATCATCGTGATCGTGGCGATTGCGGTGTTTTTCGGATGGGCACCGTCCGTCGCTCAGATTGCAGCGATCCTCGTGGCGCTCATCATCGTCGCGTTGCTGTCCGCCGGGCTCGGCATGCTTTTCGGCGCCATCAACGTGACCTTTCGTGATGCCCAGAGCTTCGTGGAGATCATCGTGATGTGCGCGATGTGGGCCTCACCGGTTATGTACAAGTGGGAGATGGTGCAGAAAGTTCTGCCCGATTGGGCTTTCGTGCTTTACCGGCTCAATCCGATCACGGCCGCTGTCGAGCTGTTCCACTACGGTCTCTGGGCGCCACTGAACCCCACGGAGAACGCAGCTCTCCCACAGCTATGGATGTACGCCGGGTTCGGGATCATCACTTCCCTGGTCGTGCTCGGCGTTGGGCAACTCGTCTTTCGACGCTTGGAGGGTCGCTTTGCTCAGGACCTTTGACACCTCTGTCCCACGGGTGGTCGTCGATGATGTGCAGAAGCGGTTCAAGCTGCGCCACACCCACTCCATTAAAGAGACGTTCGTTGCCGCTCTGAGACGGAAGCCCTTGACCACCGACTTCCGAGCTTTGGACGGGGTTTCTTTTACGATCGGTGAGGGCGAAGCCGTCGCTCTTCTGGGCTACAACGGTTCAGGGAAATCGACTCTGTTGAAGTTGATTTCGGGAGTGCTACGTCCCGACGCCGGCGAGATCCTCACGCGCGGCAGAGTCGCGGGGCTTATCGAGGTGGGTGCAGGCTTCCACCCGGATCTTTCCGGGCGCGAGAACATCTATCTCAACGCCGCAATCTTGGGCATGAGCAAGCGCGAGACGGACGAGCGCTTCGACGAAATCGTTGATTTCAGCGAGATCGAGCCGTTCATTGACACCGAGGTTAAGCATTACTCATCGGGGATGTTCCTGCGTCTTGCTTTTGCGGTCGCGATTCACACAGAACTCGACGTCTTGCTCATCGACGAGATTCTCTCTGTCGGCGACGAACCATTCCAACGCAAATGCCTCACACGCATCCGCGAAATGCACGCGGCTGGAAAGACTCTGGTAGTTGTCTCCCATGATCTGAACATGGTGTCGGAGCTTTGCGAGCGCGGGATCCTCCTGCGTGATGGAAAAGTGGCCTTTGACGGCGACAGTAAGCAGGCGGTTACGCTCATGCGAGAGTGATCGTGATCTGACTCTCGGTCCGGAGGTTGCAGGCTAGGGCAAGACCTTAACGCCGGATGCCCCGAGTACGATCGTGCCGCCTTGAAACACTTGACTCAGCGCCCCCTGCGCATCCCTTGAAGGCGCCCCTGTGGGGTATCCCAGATATCCGCTCTCAAAGTTCTGAGCTTTCCAGTACGCACGAATGTCTCCGTACGTCTCCCAAGCCCCAGTTTTCGAAGTCCAGCTGATGGCCCCATTCTGAAAGTTCTGATAGCAGCCGTCGTCTTTCGTCCCACAAACCGGCGCACCTACGGGATAGCCGAGAACGCCGCTTTCGAACCCGGTCGCGCGCCATCGAGCGCGGATATCGCCGTACGTCTCCCACGTCCCCGAGGCTGCTGTGGACGTGATCGCTCCATTGGCGAAGTTTTGATAGCAACCGCTGTCCCTCAGTCCGCAGATGACGTCTGTGATCGGTGAACCGAGCGTTCCGCCGCTGGCAGCGAGAGACAGCCAGCGCGCACCGATACTACCGGTCGAGGCGAAGGCACCAGAAATAGCGGTCCATCCGATCGCACCACTCTGGAATGCTTGATACACGCCGCCGCTCGTCGCCACGGGCGCCCCAACGGGGTAACCCAATGGACCCGACTCAAATCCTGTTGAGCGCCACTTCGCGCGGATGCCACCGTACGTCTCCCACGCTCCTGTAGACGAAGTCCAGCTAATGGCCCCTCTCTGGAAATTCTGGTAACACGCGCCGTCGCGTGACGAGCAGACAGCCTGCTGGATTGGCGCTCCGAGCACGCCTTCTGCGCCACCAATTTCCAGCCACCGTTGCCCGATAGGCCCCGTGGAGGCGAAGGCGCCGGCGGTTGCCGTCCACGAGATGACGCCCCCCTGGAACGTTTGCATAACCGAGCCGGAGCCGTTCGTGGGCGCACCCGTCGGATACCCCAGAATGCCGGTCTCGTAGCCCTCGGCCGCCCAGCGGGCGCGAATACCGCCATAGGTCTCCCACGCCCCCGCCTGAGAGGTCCACGTGATCGCCCCACGCTGAAAGTTCTGATAGCAGCCGCCATTTGCCGTGCCACATGTCACTCCGCCTACCGGATATCCGAGAACGCCGTCCTCATAGGCGAGCGCCGCCCACCGCGACCGAATGTCCCCGTACGTCTCCCAGGAGCCTGTTGACGGAGTCCAGCTAATCGCACCGGCCTGAAAGTTCTGATAGCAACCGCCATCCTTCGTGCCGCACACCGGAGGCGTCACAGGGTACCCGAGTACGCCATCCTCGAACCGCAAGGCCTGCCACCGAGCGCGGATTCCGCCATACGTCTCCCACGCGCCCGTTGACGCCGTCCAGCTGATCGCGCCGCCTTGGAAGTTCTGATAGCAGCCCCCGTCGCGAGTGCCGCACGTCGGCGCTCCGATCGGGTACGCGAGCACACTGGTTTCATAGCTCAACGCCTGCCAGCGAGCTCGGATTTGACCATAGGTTTCCCAGGCACCCGTCGACGCCGTCCAGCTGATCGCACCGTTCTGGAAGTTCTGGTAGCACCCCCCGCCTACGGTGCCGCAAACGACGCCGCCCACGACGGCTCCCAGCACGCTCGCCGATCCGCCGATCGCCGTCCACCGACTCGTTATAGCTGCCCGCGCCGTCTCCAGCGAGCTCGTGGTCGACCCGAACCAGCTCGTGTAGTAGTTGTAGAAGTTGCGGTTGCCGTAGCTCGAGCAACCGTCGCCGAGGCCCCAGCCTGCAGCGAGCGACGCGGCGTTGGGCTGGTAGGGCGTGTAGTTGTATAGCGCCGCGGTGGCGTAGTTCTGGATGTTCAGGTTCGTGCCACCGCAGGCGGAGTTCGGGTTGTACCCGATGTAATTCACGCCCGGCTGCATGGCGAATCGGCCGGCCTTGTAGATCTTGATCTGGCGCACGCCCTGCACGATCTGCGGGCCCAGGCCCGAATACGCCGGGTCGCAGGGTGAGGTGTCGGGGCATGACGCCCCCATCGCCGCCTGCAAGTTCCAGTCCGACGGCGCGTCGCTCGTCGTCAGTCCCTGCTCCTTCTGCAGGGTGACAAGGATCGCCTTCGCGGAGATCCCACAGGCCACCTGCATGCGATAGATCAGCTCCGACACGCGCATCGTGCCGCCCTGCAACGCCGAGCACACCAGGTTGCCCGTCACCTGCGAGACCCACGCGCCGCGAGAAGAGACGCTCACACTCAAAACGTTCAGGCACTTGCCGTTCCGACACGACCCGATCTTCGCATCGAGAAAGGACTGGATCTCAGTAGCCGTCATCGCGGCACCGTCATAGAAAAGAGCGTCCGAGATGATGTTCTCGGGATTGAAGCCGACGACGGCCGCCGCCTTCACGATCCCCGAGTCGACGGCGGCGTCGACGGCCGCGGGTGCCGCCGCGGCAACGGATGACGAGGCATCCACCACCGCGTTCGCGGGCGCCGCGACGACGAGCGAACCGAGGAGTGCCAGCACCGCCACGACGGCGTGCAACGCGAGCCGACCGGTTTGCGGGCGGGCAGAGCGGAGCGGGCGGTGTCGGGATTGCACGTCACCATTGTGACGGAAGTGATCTCCTGATACCACCGACGGGAGACGGACACGCCGAAGACACGCGCCTCACACGCACTTACAAGTCGGCGCGCAGCTGCCACACACGCTCAGCGGCGCCGGCCCATGAGAACGCACAGCCCGGTCCGCGGTGAGCACGCCGGCGCGACGAAGGCCGCGGAGCCGCCGAAGACCGCGGCGCGGTTGGCTAACCGCGACGAAGCATGCCACTGATTCACCACCGAGCTAGTCTCGTTGGATGGCCATGCGGAACCCGATGACGAGAGCCAGAAACTTCGTAACGCGGCTTCGCGTGATGAGCGACGGCGTCGCCACGCTTCAGCAAGAGCTCAATGAGCTGCAGTCGTCCGTCGCTGTACTGCGGCAGAGCACCCCAAGAATCAGCAGCGACCTCGACCGAGTTGAACGCACTATCGAGAGATCGCGATCTGCGGCCAACCTGGCCGCCCGCCGAGGCACACTGAACCGAAGTTCGCTTCGAGTCGTCTTTCTCGCTCACAACAAGGACGCATGGGATTCGATCGGTGAGGTCATCCAGATCATGCGTGAACGTGACGACTTCGATCCGATCGTCGTCACAGTGCCGCATCACTACGGCGGCGATACGCCCCCGAAGGGCGAAGGCCGGATGCACAAATTCCTGATGCGTCGAGGCGTGCCGCACCTTCGCCTCCGCAAAGAGCAATCGCTGTGGGCAGAGGAACTGCTCCGGTCGTTAGACCCGGACATCGTATTCCGGCAGTCGCAGTGGGACGCGGACGTCGACCCAGCCTTCTCCGCGCAGAACCTTGGGTGGACTCGCCTGGCGCTGATTCCGTACGAAACGATGAACCCGACACACAATGTGCCGTGGGATTACCCGAGCGTGGACAGCGCGGTTGATCAGCACCTTCACCGGGCGGCGTGGCTCGTGTTCTGCGCGAATGACTCGGCTCTCGAAATCGCGCGTGCCCATTCGCTGACGGGAGGTCGACAGTTCCGTGCCGTCGGCCATCCGAAGGCCGACGCGCTGCGAAGAGCCGAGCCCGAGTGGCCCTCGCCACACGAGTCGTCGAGTCGACGTGTGCTGTGGTCGGCGCACCATTCGATCCTTAGCGGATGGAATGACTTCGGAACCTTCCCCGAGGTGAAAGACGCGATGCTGGAGTGGGCACGCGCCGAGCCGTCTCTGAGTTTCGTCTTCACTCACCACCCGTACCTGCGCGGCGTCCTCAAACAGGCAGCGAGTCCTGTGAGCCGAGAAGACTTCGCCGCCTGGTTGGACGAGTGGCTTTCGTTGCCCAACACCGGGTACTCCCGCGGTGGCTACGCGCCTATGCTCGCGGCGGCAGACCTCCTCATCACCGACGGGCCCAGCATGATTACGGAGTCTCAGATCCTCTCGACGCCGACCGTGTTTATCGAGCGGGAGCACCACGTACCGTTCAACAAGATCGGCGAGCGCATCGTCGAAGGCGTTCATCGAACTCCTGATATTGCCACCGCGCGTAAAGTCAGCGAACGGATACTCGACCAGGGTGATGATCTGAGCGAAATCCAGCGCCGCAACACCGCTGAGCTGTTCGGGGCGCCTGGAGCCGCACAGCGCATCGTGGATGCCATCAGAGAGGAAGCACGCAGCGAACGCGGGTGCTGAGCTCGCCGTTTCAACGGATCTAGAGGTCAGCGTGCAGCTGCCACACCCGCTCGGCGGCGCCCATCCACGAGAACGCACGCCCGCGGTCGCCCGCGAGCACCGCGAACCGCTCGACCGCGGCGGTCGACCCGAGGACCTCGCCGAGCGCGTCACCCAGACCCGAGCCGTCGGACGGCTCAGCGAACACCCCTCCGTCGAGAACGACCTCGCGGTGCACCGGCGAGTCCGCCGCCACCACGGGCACCCCGACACGCAACGCCTCCACGATGCGCCACGGGAAGGCCGACGACACCTCCGGGGCCACGAACGCCACCGCGCCTCCGAGCGCCGCCGCCCGGTCGGCGTCGTCCAGCGCCCCGCGCACGTGCACGCGCCCCTCGCCCAGCCCGGCGGCAGCAGCCAGCTCCAGCACGGCCGGCTCATCCCCCTCCGGCGCGTCCAGCACCACCACGGGCGCGTCGACGCCCGACGAGACGACCGCGGCGAAGGCCTCCGCGAGTCGCGCCGACGGCGCGGACGAGCCCGCGACGAGCACGAACCCCTCCGGCAGGTCGAGCGCCCGTCGCCGCCCCACCTCGTCGGTCGGCACGGCGAACCCCGCCGGCGCGGCGCCCGCGATCACCCGGACCCGATCGCCGAACGCCCCGAGCTCCGACACCCGCGCCGCGGCGGCATGCGTCGGCACGACGACCGCGTCGGCGAACCGCGCGGCCCGCTTCAGCATGGCCTTGTGCCACGTGACCGCCGGTCGCGGCAGCTCGGCGGGCCGCTCCCAGGCATCCAGGTCCCAGAGCGTCACGACGGTCTGATCGTGGTCGTGCACGCGGTCGTGCCTGACGAGCGGCGCGAGGAGGGTCGGGGAGTGGATGAGGCCTCCGCCGACTCCGGGGGCGACCCCCAGCTGCCACGCCGCCGCAAGCTCGCGCCGCGCGAGGGCCTGGCGAGCGAGCGAGGCCAGTCCCGGCACGGAACCCTCGACGACGCCCGCGGCATCGGCCACGGCCGGCACGATGCCCTCGACGGCGCAGCCGGCGGGCGCGGAGGCGATCAGCGCGCGCGCCAGCTCGCGCGACGCCCTCTCGAGGTCGGCATTCGTCGGCGCGACCACCTGGTCGAGGACGACCCGCAGCAGAGCCGTCACCGCTCAGCCCGCCGAATCGGAGTCCGGCGACGGGGACGGCGGATACAGCGCCTGCTGCACGAGGTCACGCACGTGCGCATACTCGTCGCTCGTCGGCTCGTCGGTGTCGATGCCGGCGCCCTCGGGCGTCAGCTCGAGCGTCTGCACCGGCTGCTCCTTCGCCTTCACCGCGAGGTCGATCAGGAAGGGCAGCAGCCCCGACGGGATGTCGGTCTGCACGAGGTCCTCCCCGGCCGCCGCGACCTGCTGGAACCGCGTCAGCACGTTCGCCGGGTTCGCCTGCGCGAGGATCGCCTGCTGCAGCTCGCGCTGACGGCGCATCCGGTCCCAGTCGCTCGTCGTGTACCGCGACCGCGCGTACCACTGCGCGGTGTCGCCGTCCATGTGCTGCGGGCCCGCCTCGATCCAGCCGATCGCCCAATCCTCGGCCGGCTCGCCCTCGTACGACGGTCCGCCGCCCTTGGGCAGCCGCTCCTGCACGGTGATGTCGACGCCGCCGAGCGCGTCGACGATGTCGGCGAAGCCCTTCATGTCGACGAACACGTAGTACGGGATCTCGATCCCGAGGATCCCCTCCGCGGCATCCTTCGTCGCCTCGATCGCGGGCGTCGAGGAGTTCGCGGCGGCCTCCGGGTAGATGCTCGCGCCTTCGTCGTCCTGGCAGATCTCCACGGCGTTCATCAGCTGGTTGATGCCCGGTCCCCAGCCGCAGTCCTCGGAGTAGTGCCCCTCGAAACCGTCGGGGTAGAGGTCGTGCATCGGCCCGTCGGCGAAGGGCGCGTAGGCGAGGTCGCGCGGGATGCCGGTGATGTGCACGGCGCCCGTCTCGGCGTTGACCGAGACCACCGAGATCGAGTCGAAGCGCATCGACTCGCGCCCGAGACCGGAGTCGGCGCCCAGCAGGAGGAAGTTGTAGTACCCGTTCGACGGCGGCACCGGCGGGTCGTTGTTGGTGAAGATGGATGCCAGGGCCTCGCGCGCAGGCCCGATCAACTGCTGTGAGGCATAGGTGACGCTACCGCCCCCGATCACGAGGCCGAGGATCGCGAGCAGCGCCACGAGCGGCCGCGCCGAAGGCTTCACCTTCACGAGCCGCACGAGCCGCAGCGTGTCGACCGTGAGGATGACCCACAGGACGGCGTAAGCGAGCAGCACTATCTGCACGAGCAGCAGGAAGAACCCGTTCGTCATCAGCGACGTGAGAAAGCCGGGCGACACCACCGTGATCCCGATCCCTGCGATGACGAGCAGCCACATCACGATCGTCGCGGTCAGGCCGATGCGCCCGAGCCTGCGGTTGCCGGCGAGGGACTGCGCCGACCCCGGGATCAGGAAGTTCAGGACGACGAGCCACCAGGCGCGCCGCGTCATCACCTCCGGCGAGCGGGTGTCGGGGCGACGGATCGGCTGGTTGCCGATGATCACGTCGCCGGAACCCGCGGCGCGGCCGGACGACGCGGCGGATGCGGAGGCGGGCTGCCGAGGCATCCGCGGCGGCGCCGACACGCTCACAGCGACTCCTTCAGGCGACGGTTCTTCTCCTCGACCTGCTCCTCCAGCGTCCGCGCGTACTGCTCGACACGGTCGGCGATGCGCGCATCGGATGTCCCGAGAATCCGCGCGGCCAGCAGACCGGCGTTCTTCGCTCCGTTGATCGACACCGTCGCCACCGGGATCCCCGCCGGCATCTGCACGATGCTCAGCAGCGAGTCGAGACCGTCGAGGGTCGCCAGCTGCACCGGCACGCCGATGACCGGCAGCGCGGTGACGGATGCCAGCATGCCGGGCAGGTGCGCCGCTCCCCCGGCCCCGGCGATGATCGTCCGGAGGCCCCGGTCGCGCGCGCCGCGCCCGTACGAGATGAGCTTGTCGGGCGTGCGGTGAGCCGAGACGACCTCGACCTCGTGCGGGATGCCGAATTCGCTCAGCACCTGCGAGGCGTCGCTCATGACGCGCCAGTCGGAGTCCGACCCCATGACGACGCCGACCAGAGGGGATGCCGAGGGGATGCGCGTCGAGGTCACCCGACCAGGCTAGGGCGACACCCTGGAAGAACCCCGGAACGCCACGCTCCCGCCCGCGTCGTTCCTCGGCGGATCAGTCGCGCAGGTCGGCCGCCCGTGCAGGCGGATCAGTCCGCGAAGAAGGATGCCGCGGCGCGGGCCTCGTACACGACCGCGTCGAGGTCGTCGCCGGTCGCGTTGACGTGCCCGACCTTCCGCCCGGGGCGCGGCGCCTTGCCGTAGGTGTGCACCTTCGCGGCGGGGTGGGCGGCGAGCGCGGCCGGCAGCCGGCTCTCGAGTGTGTCGGTCTCGGGGCCGCCGAGGATGTTCACCATCACGGCCCACGGCTGGCGGGGCGCCGGGTCGCCGAGCGGCAGGTCGAGCACCGCGCGCACGTGCTGCTCGAACTGTCCGGTGACCGCGCCGTCCTGCCCCCAGTGGCCGCTGTTGTGCGGGCGCATCGCCAGCTCGTTCACGAGCAGCCGCTCGTCGGTGGTCTCGAACAGCTCCACCGCGAGCATCCCCGTGACGCCGAGCCCCTCGGCGATCGCGGCGCCGATGTCGGCCGCCACCTCGGCCAGGCGCGCGGTGCGCTCGGGCGCCGGGGCGATCACCTCGGCGCAGACGCCGCCGCGCTGCACGGTCTCGACGACGGGGTAGACGGCGAGCTCCCCCGACGGCCGACGGGCCACCTGCTGGGCGAGCTCGCGGGCGAAGTCGACGAGCTCCTCGGCCAGAAGGGGGCCGTCACCGAACCAGTCCGCCACCTCTTCGGGGCTCGACACGACCCGCACGCCCTTGCCGTCGTAGCCGCCGCGCGGCGTCTTGACGACGGCGCGGCCGCCGTTCTCGTCGAGGAACGCCTGCAGGTCCGAGGCATCCGCCACCGCCGCCCACTCCGGCTGCGGCGCACCGAGCTCGGCCAGGCGCGCCCGCATCGCGAGCTTGTCCTGCGCGAACTGCAGCGCGTCGGGGCCCGGGTGCACGGCGACGCCGTCTGCGACGAGGGCGCGCAGCACGTCCTGCGGCACATGCTCGTGGTCGAACGTGACGACGTCGACGTCCCGGGCGAACGCGCGGACGGTCTCGAGGTCGCGGTAGTCGCCCGTCGCGGTCGCGGCGAGCGCCGCGGACATGCCCGGCTCCTCGGCGAGCACGCGCACGTCGACGCCGAGCTCCACCGCCGGCGCGATCATCATCCTGGCCAGCTGTCCGCCGCCGACGATCCCGAGTGTCAGAGCCATGGCATCCCTTTCCGTCGGCACCATCCTCCCAGGTCGCACCCGCTCGGCACGACCGCGCGGCGGCGTGGACGCCGCGGCCCGGGCTCAGGCGAGGTCGGGCGGCAGGGGCGGAGGCGGGCCGGGCACGATCGGCACGGCGTGCGAATCGCGGTGCGCGAGGATCTGGCTCACCTCGACCTGATCGGCGAGGGTCTCGTTCATGAGTCGCACCGAGGGGATGTCGACCAGGCGCAGCGGCGCGTCCACACCGTTCGAGAGCGTCAGGGTCCCCGCGCCCCACAGGCGCTGGATCGGCCCGCGGCGCTCCGCGATCGTGTACCCGCGGGCGTGGCCGATCTCGGTGCGCGTGCGGCGCAGGAGCCCCGAGCGGGCGATCACCCGACGCGTCGTCACGGTGTAGGTATGCGCGAGCCAGCGCAGGTAGGGAATCACCACGAGCAGCAGCACCACGACGCCGGCAACGAGCCACAGCACCCAGTCGGGGGTCTCATCGAGCGGAGCAGGCAGATTGCCCGTGAAGTACCCGACCGCCCCCGCGACCACGATGAGCACGAGCGCCGACCAGAACAGCCGCCGCGCATGCGGCCGCACCCGGGCGATCCGCAGCTCGCGCGACTCGACGCCGGGGGCCGGGGTGAGCGGTCGCCCCGTGTACGCGGTCGGCTGGGTCACCCCTCCATTGTGGCGCCCCACACCGCCGATTCCTGGTCACACGGCCCCGAGCGGGCGTGTCGGGAACGCCCGATCAGCGCACGTGGACGACGTCGCCCGCGTTGACGACCCTCTCGACGCCCGCGCTCTGGACGACGAGTCCCCCCGAGGCATCCAAGCGCACCGCGACGCCGCGGAGCGTCGTGTCGACGTCACCGCCCGGCTCGCCCGCCTCGCTCGCCGGTGCGGGCAGCGAGACCGACACCTCTTCGCCGAGCGTGCTGCAGTGCTCGGCGATCTCATCGGCGACGGCGGCGTGCCCGCCGACGGCCAGCGCGGCGATGCCGTCGCGCAGCGCCTCGAGGTAGTCGGCGAGCAGCCGGTCTTCATCGACGTCGACGCCCTGGTCGGCGAACGAGGTCGCCGTGGGAACCGGCAGATCGACGGTCTCCATCGTGGTGTTCACGCCAGCCCCGACGACCACCGCCATCGGGTCGGAGGGCAGCACTTCGGCGAGGATGCCGCTGATCTTGCGGGCAGGCCCGCCGTCCTTCTCGCCCACGAGGACGTCGTTCGGCCACTTGAGGGTGACGGCGCGACCGGGAAGCTGTGCGGCGATCGCCTGCCGCATCGCGGACCCGGCGACGAGCGGAATCCAGCCGCGGTCGGCGACCTCGACGGCGGCGACCCGCAGCAGCACCGAGATCGCGAGGGCGGTGCCCGCCGGCGCCGCCCACACGCGGTCGAGCCGGCCGCGTCCCGCGCGCTGGTCGTCGGTGACGACGACCGCGAGATGGGGATGCCCGTCGGGATCGACCGCGGCGTCGCGGAGCAGCTTGGCGTTGGTCGAGTCGACGCTGTCGACGACCTGCAGGCGGGGCGAGACGGCGGCGGCACGGGGGAAGCCCTGAGTGGGGATCGGCATAGCGCCACCCTAGAACGTGGCGGTGCGTCTGGATACACCGTCGCTGCGCGCCCCTCGACAAGCTCGGGGACCGCGGTGGAACTCGAGGACCAGGGGCGGAACCCGGGACTGGGGACCGGAGCCGGGGAGCGGGCGAGGGATGCCTACAGCGAAAGCGCCGGGTCGTTGTCGCAGTCCGCCAACCGCCAGCGCGGGCCGCTGGATAGGGTGGAACCCGTGCCAGTCCAGCCGAACCAGAACGAGCAGACCACCGCGGGAGACCTCTCCACGACCGCCGGCAAGATCGCCGACCTGCGGGCGCGCTACCAGGAGGCCGTCGTCGACGCCGAGGTCGTCGCCCGCGACAAGCAGCACGCCAAGGGCAAGCTCACCGCGCGCGAGCGCATCGAGCTGCTCGTCGACCCGGGCTCGTTCGTCGAGCTCGACGAGTACGTGCGCCACCGCACCACCGCGTTCGGGATGGACCGCTCGCGCCCCTACGGCGACGCCGTGGTCACCGGTGTCGGCACGATCCACGGCCGCACCGTCGCGGTCTACGCACAGGACTTCACGACCTTCGGCGGATCGCTCGGCGAGGTCGCCGGCGACAAGATCATCAAGGTGATGGAGTTCGCCCTCCGCGGCGGCATGCCGATCATCGGCATCCTCGACTCGGGCGGAGCCCGCATCCAGGAGGGCGTGGTCGCCCTCGGCAAGTACGGCGAGATCTTCCGGCTGAACACCGCGGCATCCGGCGTCATCCCGCAGATCTCGATCATCATGGGCCCGGCCGCGGGCGGCGCGGTGTACTCCCCCGCTCTCACCGACTTCGTCATCATGGTCGACAAGACCTCGCAGATGTTCGTCACCGGCCCCGACGTCATCAAGACCGTCACCGGTGAGGACGTCGGCATGGAAGAGCTCGGCGGCGCCTACACGCACAACACCCGCTCGGGCGTCGCCCACTACCTCGCCGAGGACGAGGACGACGCACTCGACTACGCACGCACCATGATCGGCTTCCTGCCCGACAACAACATGTCCGAGATCCCGGTCTACGAGCACGCGTTCGAGTGGGAGACGACCGATGCCGATCGCGTGCTCAACACCGTCATCCCCGACTCGCCCAACCAGCCCTACGACATCCACCAGGTGATCTCGCACATCGTCGACGACGGCGACTTCCTCGAGGTGCAGCCGCTGTTCGCGCCGAACATCGTCATCGGCCTCGGCCGCATCGAGGGCCGCACGGTCGGCATCATCGCGAACCAGCCCTCGCAGATGGCCGGCACACTCAACATCGAGGCGGGCGAGAAGGCCAGCCGGTTCGTGCGGTTCTGCGACGCGTTCTCGATCCCGATCCTGACCCTCGTCGACGTCCCGGGATACCTCCCCGGCACCGACCAGGAGTGGACCGGCGTCATCCGCCGCGGCGCGAAGCTGCTCTACGCCTACGCCGAGGCGACGGTGCCGCTCGTCACCGTCATCCTCCGGAAGGCCTACGGCGGGGCGTACATCGTCATGGGCTCGAAGCAGCTCGGCGCCGACATCAACCTCGCCTGGCCGACCGCGGAGATCGCCGTCATGGGCGGTCAGGGCGCCGTGAACATCCTCTATCGCGGCGAGATCCGCAAGGCCGAGGAGGCGGGCGAGGACGTCGCCGCCGTCCGGCAGCGCCTCGCGAACGAGTACACGTACAACGTGGCCTCGCCGTTCCTCGCCGCGGAGCGCGGCGAGCTCGACGGCATCATCGAACCCGCCCAGACGCGCGTCGCGGTCGCGAAGGCCTTCCGCTCGCTGCGCGGCAAGCGCGCGAGCCTGCCGGCCAAGAAGCACGGGAACATCCCGCTGTGAGCGACGCCCAGGCTCCCGAGACGCGTCCGGGCGACGCGGCCGAAGCGCAGGATGCCACGCCGCCGCCCGCCCCCGACGCGCTGCGCGTCGGGGTGCGCCGCGGCGACCCGACGCCCGACGAGCTCGCGGCGGTCGTCGCCGTCGTGACCGAGGCGTACACGCGCGAGGCCGAGGCGGCTCTCGCGGAGAACGAGCCGCGGCCGTCGGCGTGGCTCGTGTCGGCGCGGTCGCTGCGCCCGCCGCTCCGCCGCGAGATCGGCTGGGGACGCTTCGGCGGCTGACACCCGGTCGGCGTGGCCGGACACGACCCGGGGCGACCGGGCGGCCCGTGTCCCCCAAAATACCTACAGACAGCTCCGCGCGAAGGCGTCAGACTGAATCTGCTGGAACGCTTGTGCGTTCGGTGCACCGCGCTTCTCAGCGCGGCCGCACCCTCGCGGGTCGGTTTTCGGGTAACCGGCTCGCATGGCGAGGGGCGGCTTCGCCGCCCCTCGCCCCCTTCTTCTTCGCGAGGCGCTCGCTCACGAGTCCGTGCTTTGCGAGATCGTGCTCCGCGGGCCTGCCGGTGGCTCAGTGCGTGGCATCCGCTCTGGGCGCCCGTCGCGGGCGTGGGAACTCGCGCCAGAGGTCCACGACCTCCTCTCCGTCCTCCGCCGCCGAGCGCCCGACGACCGTGACGACGACGTCGGGGTGCGTGGATGCCCGGATGTACAGCCGCTGGGATCGGGCCCCTTCGATGAGCCGGGCCAGCTCCGCCCGCAGGTGCGCGCGCTCGTCCGGCGCGAGGTCGTCGAGGCCGCCCTCGTCGAGCACCGACACGGTCGCGCCGCGGACGCGCGCGGCCGACAGGGCGGCGCGCACGTCGTCGTCGAGCAGCGCCGGGCCGCGCAGCTCGTCGCGGAGGGTGCCTTCGGCGATGAGCGCGAGCTGACGCTCGGTGTCGTCGAGGTGACCGCCGACGGCGATCGTGTGGGCGAGCACGGGGCCGGCCACGGCGAGCGCGCGCTGCACCTGCGTGCGCCGTTCGCGGCGCATGCCCTCCTGCGAGGCGAGCCACTGCGAGGCGTCGCGCTGCAGCTCGGTCAGCCGGGCGGTGTCGCTGGCGGCCCGGTCGACCAGCCACGACAGCAGCTGCGCCACCCCGACCCACAGCACCGCGCCGACGACGCCGAGCGCGAGCGCCGACGGCAGGCCGATCCACGCCATCGCGGCGACCGCGGCGAGCCCCACACCCGCCCATGCCGTCCACGGCCGGCGCCGCACCATGACGATCGCCATGAGCGCCCCCACGGCGCCGAGGCTCCACGTGGCGTAGTCGGCCTCGCGCGCGTCGGGCCCGGCTGCCACCCAGCTCGCGCTCGGCACGATTGCCGCGACGAGGAGCGCGAGCACGATCGCCCAGTGCGGCAGCACCGTGCGCTCGCCCAATCGGCTGCGCACGGGGTCGCGGGTGCGGGCGCCCCGCGCATTCCAGAAGATGCACACCCAGGTCGTCACGAGGAAGAAGGCCACCGCGATGATCTGGACGATCGGGTACGCGATCGGCCCGGTCCACACCATCGCGCCGACGGCGAGGTAGGCCGTGAAGGCGACGGCCAGCCCCGACAGTGCGGGCCGCACGGCTCCCGAGCGCGGCGCCGCGGCGCCGCGCTCGTCGTCCGCCGACGGATCCACCGGTCGGGATCGGTCGCCGGTCATCGCGGCCGCTCCCAGTCGAGACGGACGGTCGTGCCGTCCTTGCCGGTCTGCACGCGGGCGCGTCCGCCGGCGGCGGCCATGCGCGCGACGATCGAGCCGCGGATGCCGAGGCGATCGACGGGCACCTCGGCCGGCGCGAATCCCGGTCCGGAGTCGGAGATGCGCACCGCGATCGCCCTCTCATCGGCGCGCACCGCGACGGCGAGCCCCTGCGCGCCCGCGTGCTGCACGGCGTTGGCGATCGCCTGCGTCGCCGCCAGCACGATCGCCCGTGCGACCCGGCCCGGCACGGGCGGGGCGCTCGAAGCCACGTCGGCGTCGACCGTGAGGCTCAGCTCGAGTTCGGCGGCGGCGCGCTCGATGTCCGAGACGACGGATGCCACCGGCACCGCCTCGTCCGAGCCCTCGCCCACGTCCTGCTCGGCGTTCGCGAGACGCGTGAGCGCCTCCCGCGCCATCGTGACGGCGAGCGCCTCCTCGCGCGGCGTCGAGGCGCGCTCGGCGGCGATCAGCGCCGCCAGCACGCTGTCGTGCATAAGCGCCGCCACCGCGACCCGCTCGGTCTCGACGGCATCGGCCTCCGCCGCGGCGGCATAGGAGGCCACCGCATCGCCGCGCGCGCGATCGATGCCGACCGCGGCGGAACGGAGCATCCAGCCGAGGGCGATGATGACGCCGGCGAGGATGAGCGCGAACACGGCATCCAGCACCACCCCCACGCTCTGCGCGGCATCCACGCCCTGCCCTGTGACGAGGCCCTGCGCCGTGCCGCCGGGCGCCCCCTCGAGCTGGATCAGCCGCACCGCACCGTACAGCGCCGACACGAGCACCGCCCAGACGATCTGCAGCACCAGGTCGAACGCCATCACCGCCGCCGCCGTCGCGACGTTGAGGAGGTACCAGATCCACGGCTGCACCGACGGGTCGACCGCGGCCCCGGCCGACGCGACCGGCCACAACGCCAGCACGGCGACGAGGGCGAGGGCGCACACCCGACTGGCGCCGCGGGCGAACGCCCCGGTCGTGAGCGCGAGGATCATCGCGGCGAGCGGCGCGAACGCGAGAGCGATGAGCGCGGTCTCCCACCCCCACGCGGCGCGCGGCGTCGCGATCGCGTTGAGGAACGCCTGCGTGCCGAGCACCGCGCAGCCGAGCGCCAAGACGAGCGAGACGATGCGCTCCACGCGCGCCTCGGTGAACCGCTCGGCACCGCCGGCGATGTCGCCGAGGGGTGCCCGCACGGCCGGATCGGTCGCGATGGGCAGGCGCTCAGCGGCCACCGGCACCGTCACCGCGGTCGCTCACGACGAGCCCGTCCTCCATCGCACGGCGGAGCAGGTCGACCTTCGTCGGCGCGGGTCGGCCAACCTCGACGTATTTGACGCGCACGCGCGTGATGTTCTCCTTCGCCGTCGAGTAGGCGATTCCGAGACGATCGGCGACCGCCTTCAGCGGCAGCCCGGCGGCGTACAGCCGCAGCACGTCGCGCTCCCGCGCCGACAGCTGCGCATCGGCGAAGGCGCGGTCGCCCTCGACCGCGGTCGCCCACTCGATGTTCTCGAGCGGCTCGCCGTGCGCGATCGTGCGGATCGCGGCCATCACGTCCCCGGTGCGCGACGCCTTGCTCAGGATGCCGGTGGCTCCGGCGGCGAGCGCCTCGCGCACCGCGGCGGCCCGGTCGGCGACGCTGTGGATGAGCACCGGCGATCCGTCGGCGACCAGCCGCGTGACGTTCTCGGTGACCGTGGTGCCGTCGCCGAGGGTCAGATCGAGCACGACGACGTCGGCGGGTGCGGCGCCCGACTCCGCGCGCCAGTCGAGGTAGCAGCGCACCGTGCTGCCCGAGAAGACGACCTCTTTCGTGCCCGACCGCGCGCACGCCGCTTCGAGCCCGAGTCGCACCGACTCGTGGTCGTCGATCAGGGCGACGCGGATCATGCGGTCAGCCTAGCCAGACGTGCGGGCGAGCATCGCCACCGCCTCGACGTGGTGCGAGTGCGGGAACAGGTCGAACGCGTCGATGCGGAGCGGCTCGTAGCCGTGCCCGCGGAACGTGCCGAGGTCGCGCGCGAGGGCGACAGGGTCGCACGCGACGTAGACGATGGATGCCGGGGCGAGGCCCGCGATCCGGTCGACCACCTCGCGCCCCGCCCCCGCCCGCGGCGGGTCGAGCAGCACGACGCCGCGGGCGAGCCGCGCCCGCTCGGCGGCGCCCGCCTGCGCCGAGAGGCTCGCGAGGTAGCGGTCGGCGCGCGCGGTCTCGGCCCGTGCACCGACCCACTCGGCGAGGTTCTCCCCCGCGTGCTCGGTGGCCCGGGCATCCGACTCGACGCTGGTGACGCGCGTTCCCGCGCCTCCGGCCTCGGCGATCGCCGCGGCGAACAGGCCCACCCCGCCGTAGAGGTCGAGGTGCTGCGCGGCGGGATCGACCCCGCCCGCGGTCTCGAGCGCCCGGCGGACCGCGCCGGTGAGCGTCGCCGCCGCGAGGCGGTGCACCTGCCAGAACCCGCCGGCATCGACGAGGAAGCGGCGGTCGCCGACGCGCTCGATGACGGTCTCCCGGGCGGTCGGGTCTTCCGGCGCGCGGGGCACCCGCGGCGCGGGGCGGCGCGAACGCGCCCCACGACCGGCCCGTGCACCGCGGCCGCGCGGCGCGTCGGCGCGCTCGGCGCGTTCCGAGCCCTCCGGGCGCGGCTGCTCGGGGCGCACGATCACCCGCACGCCGCCCTCGTCCGGCTGCACGAGGTCGACCCGACCGGGGGCGAAGCCCTCGAGACTCCGGGCGACCTCCTCGATCTCGGCGGTCGCGAGCGGCAGGTCGGGCGTCTCGATGACGCGGTGGCTGCGCGCCGCGAACGGGCCGATGCGCCCCTCCTCGTCGACGTGCAGGCTCACCCGGGTACGCCAGCGCAGGCCGTCGGATGCCTCCGCGCCGGAGCTGTCCGCGTCGCCCGCGTCGCCGCGCCCGCCCGCGTCGCCGGCCGGCGAGATCGTCGTCTCGGGCTCGGAGACGCCCCCGAACCGGGTGAGCGCGTCGTCGAGCACGCGCTTCTTCAGCACCCGCTGTTCGTCGAGGTCGATGTGACCGAAGTCGGCGCCGCCGGGGCGCTCCGCCGGCGGGACCGACACGTCGGCCGCGGCCCACACGTGCGGGCGACGGTGGGCGGAGGCATCCAGGACGTCCACGACGTCGGCGCGCCAGAAGGCGGCCTTCGCGGTGTCGGTGAGCTCGGCGCGCACGCGCTCGCCGGGAATGGCCCCCTCGACGAAGACGACCCGCCCCTCGTGCCGGGCGACGAAGACGCCGCCGTGAGCGACGTCGGTGACGTCGAGGTCGAGAAGGTCTCCGGGCTGCATCCCTCCATCATCTCGCGCCCGGCCTGGGGATCTCCCGCCCGCGAGGAGCCGTCGGCCTCGGACGTGCGGCCCGAGAACGTAGCCTGGGCGCATGCGCGTATGCCTGGCCTCCAGCTCCCCCGCCCGCCTGATGCTGCTGCGGCAGTCGGGCATCGAACCCGAGACCCGCGCGCCGGCGGTCGACGAGGAGGCGGTCATCGAGGAGATCGAGTCGCGCGAAGGCCGCACCCTCGCCCCCGACGAGCACGTGCTCCTCCTCGCGCGGCGGAAGGCCGCCGACGTCGCCGCGACGATCGCGGCCACCGACCCGGCGTTCGACGGCATCGTCATCGGCGGCGACTCGATGTTCGAGCTCGGCGACGCCGTGCTCGGCAAGCCGTACACCGCCGACGTCGCCGCCGAACGGTGGCGCGAAATGCGCGGGCGCACCGGGGTGCTGCACTCCGGACACAGCGTCTACCGCGTCACGCCCGACGCGCCCGCCCGCGAGGCGCACGCGGTCGCCGCCGCCTCGGTCACCTTCGCGGCCGATGTGACCGACGCCGAGATCGCGGCCTACGTCGCCACCGGCGAACCCCTGCACGTCGCCGGCGCGTTCACCGTCGACAGCCTCGGCGGCGCGTTCATCGAACGGGTCGACGGCGACCCCTCGACGGTCGTCGGCATGTCCCTGTCGACCCTGCGGCACCTCTGCGCCGAGCTGGGCGTCTCCTGGACGGATCTGTGGAACCGCACGGATGCCTCGTAGCTTCTCACACACGATTTCTCGCTGATCTTGTGCAAGTGATCCAAAGCCGACCCGCTTCTGCTGGGTAGGCTGGCATCCATGCCTTCCCTCGACACGGCGCCCGCGCGCCCGGCGACCCCCCGCACGATCACGAAGGTGCTCGTCGCCAACCGAGGCGAGATCGCCGTGCGCGTGATCCGCGCGGCACGCGACGCCGGCAAGGGCTCGGTCGCCGTCTACGCCGATCAGGACCGCGACGCCCTGCACACCGGCCTCGCCGACGAGGCCTACGCGCTCGGCGGCGCGACGAGCGCCGACACCTACCTTTCGATCGAGAAGATCCTCTCCGTCGCGCGGCGCTCCGGCGCCGACGCGGTGCACCCCGGTTACGGCTTCCTCGCCGAGAACGCCGACTTCGCGCGCGCCGTCATCGCGGCGGGTCTCATCTGGATCGGCCCGTCGCCCGAGGCCATCGAGGCCCTCGGCGACAAGGTCACCGCACGCCACGTCGCCGAGAAGGTCGGCGCGCCGCTCGCCCCGGGCACCCCCGGCCCCGTCGCGGGAGCCGACGAGGTGATCGCGTTCGCCGAGCAGTACGGGCTGCCGATCGCGATCAAGGCCGCCTACGGCGGCGGGGGACGCGGGCTCAAGGTCGCCCGGGAGCTCGACGAGGTCGCCGAGCAGTTCGAGTCAGCCACCCGCGAGGCGGTCGCCGCGTTCGGACGCGGCGAGTGCTTCGTCGAGAAGTACCTCGACCGTCCGCGCCACGTCGAGACGCAGTGCCTCGCCGACGCCGAGGGCAACGTCGTCGTGATCTCGACGCGCGACTGCTCCCTGCAGCGGCGCCACCAGAAGCTCGTCGAGGAGGCGCCCGCGCCCTTCCTCACCGACGAGCAGACCCGCACGCTGTACGAGTCGTCCAAGGCGATCCTGAAAGAGGTCGGCTACGTCGGCGCCGGCACGTGCGAGTTCCTGGTCGGCGCCGACGGCACGATCTCGTTTCTCGAGGTCAACACGCGCCTGCAGGTCGAGCACCCCGTCTCCGAAGAGGTGACCGGCATCGATCTCGTGCGCGAGCAGTTCCGCCTCGCCGAGGGCGGCACGCTCGACTACGACGACCCCGAGCCCGTCGGCCACTCGATCGAGTTCCGCATCAACGGGGAGGACCCGGGCCGGAACTTCCTGCCGCAGCCCGGACGCATCCACCAGTTCAAGACGTTCGGCGGCCCCGGCATCCGTCTCGACTCCGGCGTCACCGCCGGCGACAGCGTGTCGGGCGCGTTCGACTCGCTGCTCGGCAAGCTCATCGTCACCGGCCGCGACCGCGCCGAGGCGCTCGAGCGCTCGCGCCGCGCCCTCGACGAGTTCGAGGTCGCCGGCATGCCGACGGTGCTGCCGTTCCACCGCGTCGTCGTGCGCGAGCCCGCCTTCACCGCCGAGGACGGCCGGTTCGGCGTGTTCACGCGCTGGATCGAGACCGAGTTCGTGAACGACATCCCGCCGTGGGATGGCGAGGCCGAGGCTCCCGAAGAGCCCAAGCCCCGGCACACCGTCGTCGTGGAGGTGTCGGGCAAGCGCCTCGAGGTGAGCCTGCCCGACCGCATCGCGGTCGCGCCGGTGAAGATCGGCCGCCCCGCCGCCGCTCCCCCGTCGCGTCGGCTGCACGCCCCGTCGGCCTCCGCGGCCGCGTCGGGCGACGCGGTGAAGTCGCCGATGCAGGCGACCGTCGTCAAGGTCGCCGTCGCCGAGGGCCAGCAGGTCGTCAAGGGCGACCTCGTCGTCGTGCTCGAGGCCATGAAGATGGAGCAGCCCCTGCAGGCGCACAAGGACGGCGTGGTCGGCGCGATCGACGCGACGCCGGGCACCACGGTGTCCTCCGGCCACCAGCTGCTCACCATCTCCTGACCCGATGGACGGGCGCGTCGTGCGGGCACGGGTGAAGCGGGGCGGGCGCCTGCGGACGGGCGCCGCCGTGGCATCCGTGCTGCTCCTCGGCTCGCTCGCGGGCCTCACCGGGTGCGGCACGACCGGACCCTCCGACGCCGACCGGGCATCGTGGCAGAGCTGGGCCGCCGCGATCGTCGACAGCGACCCGGATGCCACGGTGTCCGGCGGCTTCGACGCGAACGCCGACCCGGCATCCGCGACCGTCGACTTCAACACCCCGACCGCGTTCCAGGCGCTCGAACTGCGCTGCATCGGCACCGACCGCGCCGAGTTCTCGCTCGCCTTCGTCGCGGAGGACGCGACGATCGACAGCCGTCAGGACATCGTCTGCCAGGGCGGCGCCACGCGCACGGCGATCGCGGTGCGCGACCTCGTCTCGCTCACGGTGACGGCGACCTCCGCCGACGGCGAAGGCGTCTGGACGGCGCAGCTGCAGCGCTGACGACGCGCCGCGTGCGCGGCGGCGCGGCGGCGCTCGCGCTCAGCCGAACAGCCGCGGCGGCGCTCAGCCGAAGAAGTCGTCGTCGCGGTTCACGAGGTGCATCGCGCGCGTGGCATCCGTGATCGACCCGGTGAGCGAGGGGAACACCGCGAACACGCGCGAGACCTGGTCGACCGTGAGGCGACGCTCGACGGCGATCGCGATCGGGTAGATGAGCTCCGACGCGCGCGGCGCGACGATCACGCCGCCGATGACGGTGCCCGACCCCTCTCGAGCGATGATCTTCACGAAGCCGTCGGAGATGCCCATCATTTTCGCGCGCGCGTTGGCGGCGAGCGGCAGCTTGTGCACGTAGCCGTTGATCGCGCCGGTGGCGAGGTCCTGCTCCTGCCGGCCGACCGTCGCGATCTCGGGCGCGGTGAAGATGTTGGCCGTGATGCGGCGACGCTCGAGCGGGATGACGGTGTCGCCGAGCGCATGGAAGATCGCGGTGCGGCCCTGCATCGACGCGACGGATGCCAGGGGCACCAACGTCGTGCAGTCGCCGGCGGCGTAGATGTTCGACACCGATGTGCGGGCGACCCGGTTGACGCGGATGTGCCCCGAGTCGGTCAGCTGCACGCCCGCCTCGGCGAGGCCGATTCCGGCGGTGTTCGGGATCGACCCGACCGCCATGAGGCAGTGGCTGCCCTCGACCGTGCGGCCGTCGGACAGGGTCACCACGACCCCGTCGCCGACGCGCTCGACGCCCTGCGCGCGCGACTTCGACAGCACCGTCATCCCGCCGCGGCGGAAGACGTTCTCGAGCACGAGCGCGGCGTCGTGGTCTTCGCCCGGCAGCACCTGGTCGCGCGACGAGATGAGCGTCACCGTCGCACCGAGGTTCATGTACGCCGAGGCGAACTCGGCGCCCGTCACGCCGGAGCCGATGACGATGAGGTGCTCGGGCAGCGCCTTCATGTCGTAGAGCTGGGTCCAGGTGAGGATGCGCTCGCCGTCGGGCCTCGCGCTCGGCAGCTCGCGCGGCGACGCGCCCACGGCGACGACGAGGGTGTCGGCCTCGACGCGATCGAAGTCGGTGCCGCCGGGGCCTGTTGCCACGATCACCGAATGCGCGTCGTCGAGCCGGCCGTGCCCGGAGATGATCCGCACGCCCGCCTCGAGCAGCTGGCCGCGCATGTCGTCGGACTGCTGACGGGCCAGCGACAGCAGGCGCTTGTTGACGGCGGCGAGGTTGATCGCGACCTCGGGCTTCAGCGGCCTGCCGTTCTCCCCCCTCGCGAAGAACTCGACGCCCAGGTCGGATGCCTCGGAGATCGCGACCGCGGCGTCGGCCGTTGCGATGAGGCTCTTCGAGGGCACGACGTCGGTGATGACGGCGGCGCCGCCGACCCCGGCACGCTCGACGAGGGTCACCTCGGCACCTAGCTGCGCCGCCGCGAGCGCGGCCTCGTACCCGCCGGGGCCTCCACCGAGGACGGCGACCGACGGGGAATGCGTGAAGCTCGCGGACATTGGTCCATTCTCTCAGGCGCCCACGGGCGGATCCGACCGCGGGGGGGCGACGTCCGGGCGCGGGGCCACGATCCTCGCGAGGCGGGGTCGGGATCCTCACGACGCGGGATCGGGATCCTAGAGTGGAGCCATGTCCGAGTACACGAACCCCCTCGACGACGCCACGGCCGACCCCTTCGAGGTCGCCGCGCAGGCGGCATCCGACATCGCCCGCCTCACCGGCGTCGACCACCACGACATCGCCCTCACCCTCGGCAGCGGCTGGGGCAAGGCCGCGGACCTCATCGGCGAGACCACCGCGACGATTCCGGCGACCGAGGTCACCGGCTTCAGCAAGCCCGCGCTCGCCGGCCACGTCGGCTCGCTCCGGTCGGTCCTCACCCCGACCGGGCGGCGGGTACTCGTCATCGGCGCGCGCACCCACTACTACGAGGGCCACGGCGTGCGCCGCGTCGTGCACAGCGTGCGGACCGCGGCGGCGACCGGCGCCACGACGATCGTGCTCACGAACGGCGCCGGCGGCATCAAGGAGACGTGGACGCCCGGCACGCCGGTGCTGATCAGCGACCACATCAACCTCACCGCCGACTCGCCGCTCGAGGGTGCCACCTTCATCGACCTGACCGACCTGTACTCGTCGCGGCTGCGCGATCTCGCGCGGACCGTCGACCCGTCGCTCGACGAGGGCGTGTACTGCCAGTTCCGCGGGCCGCACTACGAGACGCCCGCCGAGGTGCAGATGGCGAAGACGATCGGCGGCCACATCGTCGGCATGTCGACCGCGCTCGAGGCGATCGCCGCCCGCCAGGCGGGCATGGAGGTGCTCGGCTTCTCGCTCATCACGAACCTCGCCGCGGGCATCCAGAAGACCCCGCTCAGCCACGCCGAGGTGATCGAGGCCGGCCAGGCGGCCGAGCCGGTGATCTCGGACCTCCTCGCCCGCGTGATCGGGCAGCTGTGAGCGGCGGGGTGGACGGCGGGGCCGGCGTCGGCGCGGGTGCTGGCGCTGACGGCGCGGGTGCGGTGGATGCCGGGGCGCGCGCGGGTGCGGTGGATGCCGGTGCGGTGGATGCCGATGCGACCCTCGACGCGGCGCGGGCCTGGCTCGCGCAAGATCCCGACGAGGTGACGCGCGCCGAGCTCGCGACGCTGATCTCGGGCGCCGAGGCGGGCGACGCGGGCGCCGCGGCCGACCTGCGCGATCGGTTCGGCGCGCGCCTCGCCTTCGGCACCGCGGGGCTGCGCGGCCGGCTCGGCGCCGGCAGCAACCGGATGAACCGGGTGCTCGTCGCGCAGGCGGCCGCCGGATTCGCGGCCTACCTCACCGAGAAGGCCGGCCCGGGGGCGACCCCGACCGTCGTCATCGGTTACGACGGACGGCGCAACTCCGACGTGTTCGCCGAGGACTCGGCGGAGCTGTTCGCCGGCGCGGGGCTGCGCGCGATCCTGCTGCCGCGTCTGCTGCCGACGCCCGTGCTCGCCTTCGCGGTGCGCCACCTCGGCGCCGACGCGGGTGTCATGGTGACCGCGTCGCACAACCCGCCCGACGACAACGGCTACAAGGTCTATCTCGGCGGCGCCGACGAGGGCTCGCAGATCGTGTCGCCCGCCGACGCCGAGATCGCCGCGCACATCGAACGGGTGGCGTCCGAGGCATCCGTCACCGACCTGCCCCGCGGAGCGTTCGAACTCGCCGACGAGGCGGTGATCGAGGCGTACGTCGCCGCGACGGCGACCGTCGCCCCCGCCCCGGCCGGCGCCGCGGGCATGAACTGGGTCTACACGGCGATGCACGGCGTCGGGTACGAGACCCTGAGCGCGATCCTGCGCCTGGCCGGATACCCCCTCCCCGTCGTCGTGGAGCAGCAGATCGCTCCCGACGGCGCGTTCCCGACCGTCGCCTTCCCGAACCCCGAAGAGCCGGGCGCGATGGACCTCTCGTTCGCCGCCGCCCGCGAGGCCGGCGCGGAATTCGTGATCGCCAACGACCCCGACGCCGACCGGCTCGCCGTCGCGATCCCCGACCCCGCCGCCGAGGGCGGCTGGCGGCGCCTCACCGGCAACGAGACGGGTCTGCTTCTCGGTTGGCGCGCGGCGCAGCGTGCCGCGGCCGGTGTGGATGGATCGGATGGCGTGGGGGGTGCCGGCGGCTCGGCCGGTGCCGGCGGCTCGGGCGGATCGCTGGCGTGCTCGCTGGTGTCCTCGCCGGGGCTCGAGGTCGTGGCCGCGCACTACGGGCTCGACTTCCACGCGACCCTCACCGGGTTCAAGTGGATCTCGCGCGCGCCCGGCCTGGTCTACGGCTTCGAGGAGGCGCTCGGGTACCTCGTCAACCCCGAGACGGTGCGCGACAAGGACGGGATCTCCGCAGCGGTCGCGCTGCTCGGCATGATCTCCGAGGCGCGGGAGCAGGGCCGCACCCTCGCCGACCTGCTCGACCAGTTCGCCGAGACGTTCGGCTGGTTCCAGTCGGGTCAGGTGTCGCTGCGGGTCGATGACGTGTCGGTGATCGCACGGATCATGGCGGCGCTGCGCGCCGCGCCGCCCGCCGAGATCGGTGGTGTCGCGGTCGAGCGGTTCGAAGACCTGCTCGAGCCCGGCGACGGCGCCGAGGGCGAGGTGCCGCCGGCCGACGTGCTGCGGCTGTGGCTCGCCGACGGGTCGCGGGTGATCGTGCGGCCGAGCGGCACCGAGCCGAAGCTGAAGGCGTACCTCGACGTGCGCGGCGACTCGGCATCCGACGCGGCCGCGCGCCTCGCGTCCCTCGACGCGGGCGCCCGCACCCTGATCGCCGCCGCACAGGCCTGACCGCGCAGCCAGGCGCCTGCCGGGCGCTCGAGGGTCTCGCCGTTCACAACTCAGTCTCCCGCCGGCGAACTAGACGCCCCGCTGCGGAATACCGGGCCCCGCACGTCCAGCCTCCGCCGCGCAGACTGAATTGTGAACCGGCGTAGGCTTGAGCCGTGCTGCTGACCGAACCCGTCATCCTCGAGAACGCCTTCGTCCGGTTGGAGCCACTCGATCCACGCCACGCGAGCGATCTCGACGCGGCGAGCGCCGGGCTCGAGGGCGCGTGGTACACGTCGGTGCCCGCATCCTCTGCGGCCGAGATCGACCACCGGCTCGCGGAACATGCCGCGGGGCGCATGAACCCGTTCGCGGTCGTCGTGGACGGCCGGGCGGTCGGCATGACGACCTTCTGCAGCATCGACCAGGAGAACCGCCACGTCGAGGTCGGCTACACCTGGCTGTCCCCCGCGGTGCAGGGCACAGGGGTCAATCCCGCCGCCAAGCTGCTGCTGCTCGGGCACGCGTTCGAGGCGTGCGCCGCGATCGCCGTCGAGTTGCGCACCCACTGGCACAACCGTCAGTCGCGCGCCGCGATCGAGCGCCTCGGCGCCAAACAGGACGGCGTGCTCCGCAATCACCGGTTCGGCCCCGACGGCACGCTCCGCGACACGGTCGTGTACTCGATCCTGCCGCACGAGTGGCCGGCCGTGCGTCGCGGTCTCGAGGCACGCCTCGACCGCCACGCCCACGCCCGCGCCTGACCCCCGCCGCACCCCGGCTGCCCTTCGGCTGCCTCCCGCTCTCGCCCCGTCACCGGGGGCGACGCCCGTCCGATGTGCGGTTTGCAGGAGAACCGCACCCGCCGCCGGCGCCGAGCCCCGGAACTCCGCGGCTGGCCCCGCGGCAGGGGCATGATTCTCCTGCAAACCGCACAGCCCGCCGCCCGCACGCCACGGCGCGGCGCCGCGGGACCGGCCGCGGGGCGGGTCAGCCGTCGATGACGGCGACGAGCTCGTCGAGGAACGCCCCGAAGTCGGTGCCGCGGCGCACGATCCGCTGCACGCTGTCGCGTTCGCTGAACACCTCGACCAGCTGCTCGAACACGGTCTGGAACGCCTCACGGTCGCTCTCCGAGAAGGCCACCATCGCGATCACCTGCACCCGCCCCTCGCCCCAGGAGATCGACGGGTCGGCGATCGCCACGGCGATCGCCGTGCGGGTCGCCGTCATGCCGAGCGCGTGCGGCACGGCGAGCGCGTCGGTGAACGCCGTCGACGACAGCCGCTCCCGCTCGAGCGTCCGCTCGACGTATCCGTCGTCGATGACGCCCTGCGCGACGAGCCGCGCCCCGAGCTCGCGGATGACGGACTCGGGCGTCGCGTCGGCCCCGACCCGGCCGATGAACGCGTCGGGCGAGAAGTAGCGGCCGAGCTCCCCCTGCAGCCGGGCGAGGCGGCGGGCCCTACGCACCCGACCGGCCGCGGCCTGCACGCGCTCGATGTCGGCTTCGGTGAGGAACGGCTGGATGCGTACCACGCGATCGGACACGAGGGGCGCGTCGACCGTGGTCAGCACGAGGTCGGTGTCGATCGCCGCCCAGTCGGGGTCGGCCCGGGTCTCGACCCCGACGACGTCGACGGCCTGACCGAGCGAGCGGTCGACGCTCGAGCGCAGCAGCTCGTGGAGCTCGTAGTACCCCGGGCACACGATCGTCGCGGTGGGGATGGCACCGGCGCCGCGCCCCCGCTCGAGCCGCCCGCCCACGTGCATCGCGATGTAGGCGATCTCGTCGTCGAGGAGCGGGATGCCGAGCAGTCCCTGCAGTCCGTCCGCGATGAAGACGGCGACCTCGAAGATCATCGGATAGGTCGCCTTGAGCGAGCGGGTCAGCGGGTTTCTCGACCACGCCTGCTCCCGCGCGCGCAGGCGCAGGTTCTGCACGTGCAGGGCGAGGCGCAGGATGAAGTCCTCGTGGTCGATGTCGACGAGGAAGGCGACCGCGGCCCGGTGCACCACCTCCCGCACGGCCTCTTCGACGTCGGGTTCGAGGCGGGAGCGGATGACGGATGCCGGTTCGCTCGCCCCGGGCGCGACGACCCGGCTCAGCACGAGCGCCGCGAGGTGGCGGAGGTCACCCGCACCGAGCTGCACCCCGAGATGCTCAGTGCAGAGCCGGTCGAGGAGTGCGCCGACCCGCTCCTGCGCCTCCGACGGCTCCCCCGCGACGGTGACATCGAGCCCGCGACCGTGCGCGACGCGGTCGGCGGTGATGGCGACGTGCAGCATCACGTCGCCGATGCCGAACTCGTTGACGAAGTAGCCGAGCCCGCCGAGCCCCGCGACGAGGTCGGCCTTGAACGGTCCGAACGCGGCGGGACCGATGGAGTCCTCGCCGAGCGCGCGTCGCACCGCGGCCAGGTCGAACGCGCCCTCGTCGGTCTCCTCGTGCACGAGCGTGGACAGGAGGCGCCGCTGGGCCATCTCGGTGCCGCGCAGCCGCGCGCGCGACGCGGTGCGCTCGAGCACGATCCCGCTGCCGCCGAGGAAGGACCGCACGCGCCCGAGGTCGCTCTCGAGGGTCGCCGCGCTCACGTGGAAGCCGTCCGCCGCCTCGTAGACGTCGATGCCGTCGGATGCCGCGAGCAGCGCCCGCACGAGATGGTGCACGCGGTCGCGGGGCGTGTCGGCGTCGGCGGGCTCGGCCCGGGCGCGGAGGGCCCCGGTGGCATCCGCCCCCGGCCGGTAGCCGAGCGGACCCGACTCGATCACCGCGCCCCCCGGCACGCGCGCGTTGAGCGCCGTCACGTAGCTGCGGATGCTCCGCGCCGTCACGCCGATGATGTCGGCGAGCTCGCCGGCGGTGACCCACTCGCTCCGACGCAGGATCAGCGAGAGCACCCGATCCTGCCGCGCTCTGCTCATCCGACAAGTCAACCACGGCCCGTGGCCACGGTTTCCGCCCCCGCGGAAGGGAGTGTGGTTGTCACCTTCCAGCGCTTTCACAACAATGGCAGAAGAGGAGGCGGATCGATGAGGATCCTCGTGGTGTGCGGCGCGGGAGCGTCGAGCACGTTCGTGGCGCAGCGACTGCGGCACGCCGCACAGGCGGCGGGCCGCCGGATCAGCGCGCTCGCCGGCACCGAGAGGTCCCTGCCTATCGACCTCGACGCGGCCGACATCGTCCTCGTCGGGCCTCATCTGCAGCACGCGCTGGACCGCATCGGCCACGAGGCCGAGCCGCGGGACGTGCGCGTTATCCTGCTGCCCGAGGACGTCTTCACGGACGTCGACGGCAGACGCACGCTCGACCTCGTCGACAGCGCACTCGCGGCGCCCGACACCCCACCCACGCCCACCCCCACGGAGAGGAAACCCGCATGACCGAGGTCACCCGCACGATCCGCATCGGATCGTCGAACGGACTGCACGCCCGCCCGGCGAAGCTCTTCGCGCAGGCGGTGAAGGACTCCGGCATCCCGGTGACCATCTCGAAGGGGTCGGGCGCGCCGGTCAACGCGGCGAGCATCCTCGGCGTCATCTCGCTCGGCGCAGAGAAGGGCGACTACGTCACCCTCACCGCCGACGGCGAGAACGCGGCCTCGGTGCTCGACACCCTCGCCGAGCTGCTGACCACCGACTTCGACGAGGCCTGACCTTACCGAGGATCGACACGAAGACCCCTCGCACGACAACTGAATCGAAGGAGAGCACGGACATGACCGAACTGCGCGGAGTGGGCATCGGACTCGGTGTCGCCCAGGGGCCCGTGGCCCGCATGGCGGAGCCGTCCCCCGCCCCCCAGGACGCCCCCAGCACCCGCACCCCCGACGAAGAGCTCGCCCGGGTTCGCGAGGCCGTCGCCGCGGTCGCCCGCGAGCTCGAAGAGCGCGGGCAGAAGGCGGGCGGCATGGCCCGCGAGGTGCTCGAGGCCCAGGCCATGATGGCCGAGGACCCGACCCTGGATGCCGAAGTGTCGACCCGCGTCAACGCCGGCAAAACGGGCGAGTTCGCCGTCTACGACGCCTTCGCCAGCTTCCGCGACCAGCTCGCCGCGATGGGCGGATACCTCGGCGAGCGCGCCGCCGACCTCGACGACGTCGCCCAGCGCGTGATCGCGCGCCTGCGCGGGCTGCCCGCGCCCGGCGTGCCCGACCCGGGGCATCCCTTCGTGCTCGTCGCGAAAGACCTGGCGCCCGCCGACACGGCCTTGCTCGACCTCGACAAGGTGCTCGCGCTCGTCACGACCGACGGTGGTCCCACGTCGCACACCGCGATCCTCGCCCGCGAGAAGTCGATCCCCGCGGTCGTCGGCGTGGCGGCGGCGAAGGACCTCGTCGACGGCGAGACGGTGATCGTGGATGCCGCGAAGGGCGTCGTCATTTCGTCGCCGACCGCCGAGGAGCTCGCCGCCGCGCAGCACCGCGCCGACGCGCGCGCCGCCGCGGCCTCGGCTCCCATCACGCCGGGTGCACTGAAGGACGGCACCGCTGTGCCGCTGCTCGCGAACCTCGGCAAGCCCGCCGACGCCGCCGAAGCGGTCGAGCTGGGCGCGGAGGGCGTGGGCCTGTTCCGCACCGAGTTCCTCTTCCTCTCGGCGTCGCAGGCCCCAACGGTCGAGGAGCAGACCGCGTCGTACACCGAGCTGCTGAAGGCGTTCCCCGGCAAGAAAGTGGTCGTGCGGGTCTTGGACGCCGGTGCCGACAAACCGCTCGCCTTCCTCAACGACGCCCACGAGGACAACCCCGCCCTGGGGCTGCGAGGCCTGCGCGCGCTGCGCGCCAGCGAGGACATCCTGCGCGAGCAGCTCACCGCCCTCGCGAACGCCGACAAAGCGACCGAGGCGGACCTCTGGGTGATGGCGCCGATGGTGTCGACGGTCGAGGAGACCCAGTACTTCGTCACCATCGCGAAGGAGTACGGCATCAAGACCGCCGGCATCATGGTCGAGGTGCCCGCCTCGGCGATCCAGGCGCGTCGCCACCTCGAGATCGCCGACTTCGCCTCGATCGGCACCAACGACCTCACGCAGTACACCCTCGCCGCCGACCGGCTACTGGGTTCGGTGGCGTCGTATCAGGACCCGTGGCATCCCGCGGTGCTGACGCTCATCAAGATGACGGCCGACGGCGGCAACGTCAACGGCAAGCCCGTCGGCATCTGCGGCGAGGCGGCCGCCGACCCGCTCCTCGCGGTCGTGCTCGTCGGCCTCGGCGCGACGAGCCTGTCGATGGCGCCCACCGCGCTCGCCGACGTGCGCGCCTCGCTGCTGCAGCACACCCTCGCCGACGCCCAGCGCATCGCCGAGGCCGCCCTCGCCGCCGACGACGCGGCCTCTGCCCGAGCCGCAGCACAGGCTGCGGCTGAGAACGCCGCGTAGTCGCGGCACCGAGCCACCCGAGCGTCACCTGGACACCACTCGAAGGAGTTCGACATGACGACGGCGTCCACCACCACAGGAGCGACGGGAGGGGTGAACCGCGCGCGCGTCGGCGTGCAACGGTTCGGCACATTCCTGTCGGGCCGCGGACCCCTTCCCCCCGCACAGCGACTCAGACAAGGAGCGACACCGTGGCGCAGAGCGTCCTGACCATCGAACAGATCCGCATCCACCCCGGATCCGCGACCAAAGACGAGGCGATGCGTGAGGCGGCGCAGATCCTGCAGGATGCCGGGGCCGTCACCGCGGCGTACTACGACGCCATGCTGCAGCGCGAGGAGGCCGTGTCGACCTACATGGGCAACGAGCTCGCCATCCCGCACGGCACGAACGAGACGAAGGACGCGATCCTCGATTCGGCGCTGTCGTTCGTCCGCTACGACGGCGGCGTCGACTGGGACGGCCAGAACGTGTCGTTCGTCGTCGGCATCGCCGGCAAGGGCGACGAGCACCTCGAGATCCTGTCGCAGATCGCGCTCATCTTCTCCGAGGACGACGACGTCGCGCGGCTGAAGGCGGCGGCCACCCCCGAAGAGCTGCTCGCGCAGCTCTCGTCGGTGAACGGCTGAGGCGCACCATGAAAGCCGTCCACTTCGGCGCCGGCAACATCGGCCGCGGGTTTGTCGGTCTGCTCTTGCACGAGGGCGGGTACACGGTGCACGAGGTAGGCGACGGGGGCACCGACACGGTCGTCACCGGGTTCCGCGCCATCGACAGCTCCGCCGACGCGCAGGCCGTCATCGACGAGGTGTCCACCGCCGACGTCGTGACGACCGCGGTCGGACCGACCATCCTGCGCTTCGTCGCGCCGCACATCATCGCGGGACTGGCCCTGCGCGATCCCTCCGCACCGCCGCTGCAGATCATGGCGTGCGAGAACGGGATCAACGCGACCGACCTCCTCCGCGACGAGATGCGGGAGCAGGCCGGCGACGGGTGGGATGCCGTGTCGGCGCGCGCCGTCTTCGCGAACACCGCCGCCGACCGGATCGTCCCCGCCCAGCCGCCCGGCGAGGGGGTGGATGTCACGGTCGAGCCGTTCTACGAGTGGGCGATCGAGAGGCATCCCTTCGGCGACACTCCCCCGCACATCCCCGGCGCGCTCACCGAGCCGGCGATCGCCGCGAAGGTGTCGGCGACCCTCGAGGAGACGTCGGCCCTGCTCGAGGCCGTGCACGGGTTGGATGCCACGGAGCTCGCCGACTACCGCGCGACGATCCTCCGCCGTTTCGCGAACCCCGCGCTCCCCGACACGGTCGAGCGGGTGGGCCGCCAGCCGCTGCGCAAGCTGTCGCGGAACGAACGCTTCGTCTCTCCCGCCTCGTCCGCCGCCGAACGGGGGCTGCCGACCACGGCCCTGGTTGCCGCGATGGGCGCCGCTCTCGAGTTCGACGTGCCGGAGGACGAGCAGTCGGTGGAGATGCAGCGACGCCTGCGCGACGGGAGGCCGCCGCGTTCACGGCGTCGGTGACCGGCCTCGAAGAGGGGCATCCGCTCTTCCCCGCGATCGTCGAGGTGGTGCGCGCCCGGCAGGCGGAACTCGGCTGACCGGTCACGGGGTGACCGGTCTCGGGTGACCGGTCCCGGCTGGACGTCGAGTGCGGCGGTCACGAAGAAGCGCTCGCGGGGACGCCGGATCCTGCGCTGGACTCTCGGCACGCTCGGTGCGATCATCGCCGCCGCCGTGGTCGGCGTCGTCGTCTACGGCCAGGTCGGGGTCATGGCGGCGTAGCCCGACCCGCTCGCGGCGGTGCGCGCCGACGACCGCATCGCGATCGCCGACGACGGCGCCGGAATCGTGCTCGCTCCCGCCCCGGGTGAGGGCGCGACGGGCACGGCGCTCGTGTTCATCCCCGGTGCGAAAGTCGATCCGTGGGCGTACGCGGCGCTCCTCTCGGGGCTCGTCACCGACGACGGGCTGGCCGTCGTCATCACGACGCCCGGGCTGAACCTCGCGTTCTTCGACCTGCGACCGCTGTCGACCTTCACCGGTCTGGCGCCCGATGTCGGGACGTGGATGGTGGGCGGCCACTCGCTGGGCGGGTGAGGGCCTGCCAGCTGGCATCCGATGCGGGCGCCCTCGTGCTCTTTGCCTCGTACTGCGCGAACGACCTGTCGGGGTCGGCGCTGCCCGTGCTGAGCCTCGCCGGGTCGGAGGACGGGCTGTCGACCCCGCAGATGATCGCCGACGCCCGCCACCTGCTGCCCGCCGACGCGACGATGATCGAGATCCCGGGCGCCTCGCACGCCTCGCACGCCTCGTTCGGCGACTACGGCGCGCATCCAGGCGACGGCACCCCGACGGCGACCGACGCCGAAGTCCGCGCCGTCGTCACGGATCAAGTCGGCGAACTGGCGTCCCGCCTGCCCTGACGCCGCCGCGGGCGACATCCGCCCGCCCCGACCCGGCCGTTGGCGCCGTTGCCCGCCCCGACCCGGCCGTTGGCGCCGTTGCCCGTCGCGACCCGGCCGTTGGCGCCGTTGCCCGCCGCGACCGGCAGCGGCAGAACTCCTTCGATCCGCACCCGATCGACCCGAACGGACACCGATCAAAGGTCGTTCCGACCGAATCGGAGGAGTTCTGCCGACTCCTCCACAAGCGGCCGATTCGTGATTCCCCACACAATTTCGTCGTTCACGTCCAGAGGTTCGGCCCTGATCGCGTCCACTGGATGGCATGGACGAGAGCGTTGCCGTGGTCGCCGGTGCCGTCTTGAACGCGACCTTCCTCACGCCCACCGAGCTCGCGCGCCAGGGGCTGCGCCGCCACGCGATTGCGCGCCTCGTTGCCGCCGGCCGGCTGATTCGACTCGCCAACGGCAGACTCGTCGGGACGGACTGCCCTGCGCAACTCGTCGCGGCGGGCAGACATCGCGCACGGTTGGACTGTGTGTCGCTCCTGGCCCTCCTCGGCGTGTTCACCGGCGATCGGCGCGGGCCGATGCACGTCCAGATCGAGGCAGGATCGAGCCGTCTGCCTCCCCGCGACACGTCCGTGGTGGCGCACTGGAGACGGTCGGAGTCGGATCGAAACTCCCTCGCTGCACCCCTCATCGACGCACTCGCTCAAGCGTGCCGGTGTCAGACACCGCCGATCGCGATCGCGACGCTCGACAGCGCATGGCATCAAGGGTTCGTGAACGAGGAGGGCATCGCCGCGGTCTTTCAGCGTCTGCCGCGACGCTTCGGGGCCCTGCGGCCCTTTCTGGAGCGTCGGGCTGAGGCAGGCTCGGAGTCGATCGTCCGCGTGATGCTACGCGTGCTCGGCGCGCAGGTCGAGGTGCAGGTGGTCATTCCCGGCGTCGGCCGAGTGGATCACGTGGTCGACGGGTGGCTCATCGTCGAATGCGACAGCCGTGCCCATCACAGCGATTGGGAACAGCGGGTCCGCGACCTCCGTCGCGACGTCGCCGCCGCCGCGTTGGGGTACACGACGATCCGTCTGGTCGCCGAGGACATCTTCCGTGCCCCCGACGCCGTCAAAGACGACCTGCGCAGAGTTCTGCTCCACCGCCGCGTCGGCAGAACTCCTTCGAATCGCTCGGTACGTCCCCGGTTGAGCGCCGAAGCAGAGCAACCGACGGCGAATCGGAGGAGTTCTGCCGCAACACCGCCCCGAGCAGCCACGGGTCAGGCGGAGAAGCCCTCGCCGATCAGCTCGATGAGCTCCTCGCGCTCTTCGACCGAGAGGAAGGCCCCCGCGGCGGCGTTCAGCTGGAACGCCTCGAGGTCTTCGAGACGGTAGTCGAACGTCTCGGCGAGCAGCGCCAGCTCGCGGGTGAGCGAGGTGCGGCTCATCGTGCGGTTGTCGACGTTCACGGTGACCGCGAACCCCAGCTGGTAGAGCAGGTCGAACGGGTGGTCTTCGAGCCCGGTGCCCCAGCGCGAGATCGCGCCGGTCTGCAGGTTCGACGACGGCGACAGCTCGAGCGGGATCTCGCGGTCGCGCACCCAACGGGCGAGGTCGCCGAAGGTGACGAGCACCTCGTCGCCCTTCTGCTGCACCACCTCGAGGTCTTCGGCGATGCGCACGCCGTGGCCGAGGCGCAGCGCGCGCCCGTCGATGAGCGCCGATCGGATCGAGTCGAGCCCGGCCGCCTCGCCGGCGTGCACCGTCACGGGAACGAAGTGCTCCGCCAGATAGTCGAACGCGGCCCGGTGGTTCGAGGCGGGAAAGCCGTCTTCGGGGCCGGCGATGTCGAAGCCGACCGCGCCGCGGCCGCGGAAGTCGACGGCCAGCTCGGCGATCTCGAGCGACCGGTCGGTGTGGCGCATCGCCGTGATCAGCTGGCCGACCCGGATGTCGCGGCCCGTGCCCGAAACCGCGTCCTCGCCCTCTTCGATGCCCTCCTGCACGGCTTCGACGGCCTCTTCGAGCGACAGCCCTCCGCCGAGGTGCTGCTCGGGAGCCCAGCGCACCTCGCCGTAGATCACGCCGTCGGCGGCGAGATCCTCGACGAACTCCCGCGCGACGCGGCGCAGACCGTCGGCGCTCTGCATGACCGCGGTGGTGAGGTCGAACGTCTTCAGGTACTCCACGAGCGAGCCCGAGTCGCTTTGGTCCTCGAACCAGTCGGCCAGGTCGTCGGCGTCGCCCTCGGGCACGTCGAGGTCGATCTCGTCGGCGAGTTCGATGATCGTCTGCGGCCGCAGCGCCCCGTCGAGGTGGTCGTGCAGCGACACCTTCGGAAGCGATCGGATCGAGACGCCGTCCAGCTTCGCGTCGCCGTGCTGATCGATGGCCATAGGGGCTCCTTGAGGGGTGTGCGGCAGAGAGGTGAAGTCAGGTCAGGCGGTGATGCGTTCGAGAACCAGCGGCGTGGATGCCGGGGCATCCGCCCCGATCTCCCACGCGCCCTCGAGCGCGTCGAGGGCGCGGCCGAACCGGTTGTCATCATCGGCGAGCAAGGTGAACAACGGCTGACCGGCGCGCACCTCGTCGCCGGGCTTGGCGTGCAGGTCGATGCCCGCCGAGTGGATGACCGGGTCCTGCGCCCGCGCGCGGCCGGCGCCGAGGCGCCAGGCGGCCACGCCGAAGGGCAGCGCGTCGAGGCGCGTGAGCACACCCGAGGCGGGCGCGAGCACGGTGTGGGTCTCGCGCGGGGTCGGCAGGGGCGCGTCGGGGTCGCCGTCCTGCGCGCGGATCATCTCGCGCCAGGCATCCATCGCCTGCCCGTCGCGCAGCGCCTTCTCGACGTCGGCGTCCGGATGCCCCGCCAGGGCGAGCATCTCGCGGGCGAGGGCGACGGTCAGCTCGACGACGTCGGCGGGGCCGCCGCCGGCGAGCACCTCGACCGATTCGCGCACCTCGTTGGCGTTGCCGATCGTGAGCCCGAGCGGGGTGTTCATGTCGGTGAGGAGCGCCGTCGTCGCGACGCCCGAGTCGGTGCCGAGGGCGACCATCGTGCGGGCGAGCTCGCGCGCCATGTCGACGTCGCGCATGAACGCGCCGCCGCCGAACTTCACGTCGAGCACGAGCGCGTCGGTGCCTTCGGCGATCTTCTTCGACATGATGCTCGAGGCGATCAGGGGGATCGCCTCGACCGTGCCGGTGACGTCGCGGAGGGCGTAGAGCCGCTTGTCGGCGGGGGCGAGCCCGGTGCCGGCGGCGCAGATGACCGCCCCGACGCCGCGCAGCTGCTCGAAGATCTCGTCGTTCGAGAGGGCGGCGCGCCAGCCGGGGATCGACTCGAGCTTGTCGAGCGTGCCACCGGTGTGGCCGAGGCCGCGGCCGGAGAGCTGCGGCACGGCGACGCCGAACGAGGCGACGAGCGGCGCGAGCGGCAGGGTGATCTTGTCGCCGACGCCTCCGGTGGAGTGCTTGTCAACGGTGGGCTTGCCGAGGCCGGCGAAGCTCATCCGCTCGCCCGAGGCGATCATCGCGTCGGTCATCACGCGGATCTCCTCGCGCGTCATGCCGTTGAGCAGCACCGCCATCGCGAACGCCGCCATCTGCGAGTCGGCGACGTACTCGCGCGTGTACGCGTCGACCATCCAGCGCAGGGCGTCTTCGGGCACCTGGCCCTTGTCGCGCTTGATGCGGATGACGTCGACCGCGTCGAACGGTTCGGGCGCGGTCATCGTGCGGCCTCCAGGTCGCGAGGGCCGAATGCATCCGGCAGGACTTCGTCGATCGTGCGGATGCCGGAGACGGTTTCGAGCAGCATGCCCGGCAGCGCGAATTCGTAGAGCAGCTGGCGGCACCGGCCGCACGGCATGATCGTCTCGCCCGCGCCGTTGACGCACACGAACGCGACCAGCTGGCCGCCGCCCGACATGTGCAGGTCGCCGACGAGCGCGCACTCCGCGCACAGTCCCACGCCGTACGAGGCGTTCTCGACGTTGCAGCCAGCCACAATGCGGCCGTCGCCGACGAGCGCCGCGGCGCCCACCTTGTAGCGCGAATAGGGCGCATAGGCGCGCGCCATGGCATCCGTGGCCACGCGGCGCAGTTCGTCCCAATCGATGTCGGTCATCGGGGCTGTCACTCCTTGATATAGGGCTTGCCGGATGCCGCGGGCCCGCGTATCTGGCCGGCGAAACCGGCCACCGCGAGGATCGTCACGACGTAGGGCAGCATGAGCATGAACTCGCTGGGGATCGGCGTCTTCAGGATCGTCAGCAGGTTCTGCAGGTTGGTCGCGAAGCCGAACAGGAGCGCGGCGAGCGCGGCGCGGATCGGGTCCCACCGGCCGAAGATGACGGCGGCGAGGGCGATGAAGCCGAGGCCCGCGGTCATGTCCTTGCCGAACTGGGGCACCGAGACGAGCGTGAAGTACGCCCCGCCGATACCGGCGATGGCGCCCGCGAGCGACACGTTCCAGAAGCGCGACGTGTTCACCTTGATGCCGACGGTGTCGGCCGCCTGCGGGTGCTCGCCGACGGCGCGCAGCCGAAGGCCCCACCGGGTGCGGTAGAGGCCCCACGCGACGAGCGCGACGGTGACGAACATCAGGTAGACGATGAAGGTCTGGTTGAACAGCACCGGGCCGATCACGGGGATCTCGCTGAGGCCCGGGATCTGGATGCGGCCGAAGCGCTCGGGCCGGTTGAGCTGCTGCTCGTTCGGCACGAGGAGCGCCCCGTAGAGAAAGCCGGTGAGGCCCGTGACGAGCACGTTCAGCACGACGCCGACGATCACCTGGTCGACCAGGTACTTGATCGCGAAGGCGGCGAGCACGAAGGCGACCAGCACACCGCCGAGCATGGCGCCGAGCAGACCCACGAACGGGTTGCCGGTCATGCTCGACAGCAGCGCCGCCGAGAACGCGCCGAGCAGCAGCTGACCTTCGATCGCGACGTTCACGACGCCGACCCGTTCGCCGATCACGCCGCCCAGGGCACCGAAGACGAGCGGCACCGACAGCGACACCGCGCCGAACAGCAGGCTCGGCACGGGCACGAGACCGCCCGCGCCTGCCCAGACGAGGAACGCGAACACGCCCAGCACGCTGAAGGCGATCGTGAGCCACAGCGGCTGCCGCCGGTACGACCACGCCATCCACAGGGCGAGGAGGGTCAGGACGACGAGCACCGCCCAGACCGCCCAGGCGGTGGCGGCGGTCGGCACGTCGATGTCGGGCAGTGCGAACGACTGCGACGGGTCGCCGAGGCGGAAGGTCGACACCCCGTCGCGCGGCGCGAAGGCGAACAGCAGAGCGAGCAGCACCGTGACGACGGCGAGCACGATGGGCGCCTTGAAGTGGCGCTCCTTCACGACGGCGAGCTGGATCGTGCCGTCGAGCTTCTCGATCTGCGCGGCGGGCTGACCCGTCGCCGGGTCGGCCGGGCGGCCGCCGGCCGCGGAGGTCTCGGGAACCGGGGCGCTCATGCGGCCACCGCCTTCTTGGCCGCCTTGGCGCGCGCGGCGGCGGCCTTCTCGGCATCGGTCTTGGGCAGGAAGAACACGGCGCGCAGCAGGGGCGGCGCCGCGATGAACAGCACGATCAGCGACTGCACGACGAGCACGATGTCGACGGGGATGCCCTGCGCCTGCATCGAGAACGACCCCGCCTTGAGGGCGCCGAACAGGATGCCAGCGGCGAAGGTGCCCCCCGCGCGGCTGCGTCCGAGGAGCGCGACCGTGATCGCGTCGAAGCCGATGCCGGCGTCGATCGTGGCGCCGAAGCCGCTCGTCACGGTGCCCTGGATCTGGTTCATCGCCGCGAGCCCCGCGAGGCCGCCGGCGAAGAGCATCGCGTAGATGTAGAGCCGGTCTACGCTCATGCCCGCTGCACGCGCGGCGTGTGGGTTCTCGCCGAGCGCGCGCAGTCGCAGGCCGAGGCTCGAGCGCTCGATCAGCCACCACACGAAGACGGTCGCGGCGATCACGACGACGAAGCCCCAGTCGAGATTCGGGAACTGTGCGCCGAGCAGGTTCGGGAACTGCGCCGACTCGGGGGTCGGGCGGGTCTGCGGCTGGTTGCTGCCCTCGGCCTGCAGGAGGCCCGGCGTCCGCAGCATCCACAGCAGCAGGTAGAACGCGACGTAGTTGAGCATGATCGTGAGGATCACCTCGTGCGCCCCGGTCTTGGCCTTCAGGAGGCCCACCAGGCCGCCCCAGAGCGCCCCGCCGACGATGCCGGCGAGGAGGGTGAGGGGCAGGTGGATCCACATCGGCAGGTCCAGGTTGAACGCGAACAGCCCCGCGAACATCGCGCCGATGAGCATCTGGCCGCGCGCGCCGATGTTGAACAGGCCGGCGCGGAACGCGAGCGCCACGCCGAGCCCCGCGGCGATCAGCGGCGCCGCGAACCCGAGCGAGTTGGTGAGCGGGCGGATCTGCGCGGCGAAGTCGTTGCCCTTCGGGTTGAACACGGCGCCGCGGAAGAGCGCCTCGTAGCCGCCGGCGACCGAGTTCCAGATCGCGGCGAACGTGTCGCCGGGGCGCGAGAAGAAGTATCCTGCGGCCGTCTGCACGTCCTCATTGGTCAGGGCGATCAGCACGCCGCCGACGAGCAGGGCGAGCACGATCGCGAGGATCGTGGTGACGGCGCTGCCGCGCATCAGCTCGCGCAGGAACACCGCGCCGCGGGTGGGCGGCTCGTCGCCGAACAGCGGCCCGACCGCCCGCGGGGTGTCTTCGGGGCGGGCGCTGTGCTCGACCTCGTGCGTGGGTGTCGACTCGCTCACGCGGCCACCTCCGGTTCGGTCTCGCCGGCCATCATGAGGCCGAGGGTGTCGCGGGGCGTGTCGCCGGGCACGATGCCGACGACGGTGCCGCGATACATCACGGCGATCCGGTCGGCCAGCGCGGTCACCTCGTCGAGCTCGGTGGAGACGACGATGATGGGGATACCGGCGTCGCGCGTCTCGATGATGCGCTTGTGGATGAACTCGATCGAGCCGACGTCGACGCCACGGGTCGGCTGGGCGACGACGAGGAGGCGCAGGTCCCGGCTCATCTCGCGGGCGATGACGACCTTCTGCTGATTGCCGCCGGAGAGGGTTCCCGCGGCGGTCTGCGGGCCCTGCGTGCGGATGTCGTACTCGGTGATGCGATCACGCGCGAACGAGTCCAGCGCGCTGCGACGGAGCGTGCCCGCGCGGGCGAAGGCGGGGTCGGACGAGCGGTCGAGGATGAGGTTCTCGGCCACCGAGAACCCGCCGACGAGACCGTCGATCTTGCGGTCCTCGGGCACGAACCCGACGCCCTCGCCGAGGATCGCGTGCACGCTCTTGCCGACGAGCTCGGTGCCGTCGAGGCTGATCGATCCCTCGACGCGGGGGGCGAGGCCGACGATGGCCTCGACGAGCTCGGTCTGGCCGTTGCCCTGGACGCCCGCGACGGCGAGGATCTCGCCCGGTCGCACGTCGAACGAGACGCCGTCGACGACGATCGCGCCGGTGTGCGTGAGCACGCGCAGGTCGCGCACCTCGAGACCGCCCTCGCCCAGGTGCGGGGGGTTTTTCTGCACGGTCAGCTCGACGGCGCGGCCGACCATGAGCGAGGCGAGCTCGGCGTTGGTGGCTTCGGGAGATGCCTCGCCGACGACCTTGCCGAGCCGGATGACGGTGATGCGGTCGGCGACTTCGCGCACCTCACGCAGCTTGTGGGTGATGAAGACGATGGATGTCCCCTCGTCGCGCAGCTGGCGCATGATCGCCATCAGCTCGTCGGTCTCCTGCGGGGTGAGCACCGCGGTCGGCTCGTCGAAGACGAGCACCTTCGCGTCGCGGGAGAGCGCCTTGATGATCTCGACCCGCTGCTGCACGCCGACGGGGAGGTCGCCGACCAGGGCATCCGGGTCGATCTCGAAGCCGAAGCGCTGCGCGACCTCGCGCACGTGCTTGCGCGCCGCGTTCAGGTCGAGGCGGCCGAACGCCTTCGTCTCCTCGTGCCCGAGCATGACGTTCTCGGCGACGGTGAACACGGGGATCAGCATGAAGTGCTGGTGCACCATGCCGATGCCGGCCGCCATCGCGTCGCCGGGGCCGCGGAAGTGCTGCGGCACGTCGTCGAGGAGGATCTCGCCCTCGTCGGCGCGGTACAGGCCGTACAGCACGTTCATCAGCGTGGACTTGCCGGCACCGTTCTCACCGAGGAGAGCATGGATCTCTCCCGGTTCGACCACGAGATCGATGTGGTCGTTGGCGACGAGGCTGCCGAATCTCTTGGTGATTCCGCGGAGCTCGAGCTTCATATCAAAACCCTACCTGGGTCGGTTCTCTGGCTGGGGGGTGACCGGACGCCACTCGGGGCGAGCAGCACGCGGCTGCTCGCCCCGAGGGCAGACAGGGTCAGATCACGAACCGGCCGGCGAGTTCTTCGACTCGACCTTGATGGTGCCGGCGATGATGTCGTCCTGCAGCTTCTTCAGCTCGTCGGTGAGACCGGCGGGAAGCTTCGACTCGAAGTCGTGGAAGCTCGAGAGCTTGACGCCCTCGTTCTTCAGCGTGCCGACGTACGGGGTCGGGTCGAAGTCGCCCTTGGAGGCGGCGATGGTGGTGTCGTACACCGAGACGTCGATCGCCTTCATGATCGAGACGAGGGTGATGTCGGCGACCGACGGGTCGGCGACGGCGAGGTCGGTGTCGACGCCGAGCATGAGGGTGTCCTTGCCGCTGTCCTTGATGGCCGCCGCGGCGCTCTTGTAGACGGGGCCGCCGACGGGCAGGATGACGTCGACGCCCTGGTCGAGGAGGTTCTGAGCGGTCTGCTTCGCGGTGTCGTTCGCGTCGAAGCCGCCCGTGAACAGACCCTCCTGGGTGGTGCTGTCCCATCCGGCGACCTGGACGTTCGCGCCCTTCTCCTCGTTGTACTTCTTCACGCCGAGCTCGTAGCCGTCCATGAAGACCGCCACCGAGGGGATCTGCATGCCGCCGAAGGTGCCGACCTTGTTGACGCCGGCCTGCGCCGACCACGCGGCCGCGGCGTAGCCGCCGAGGTAGGCCGCCTCGGCCGTGTTGAAGACGAGCGGCTTGATGTTCGGAGCGTCGGGCTTGCCGTCGAAGTCGGCGTCCGCATAGTCGTCGATGATCGCGAAGCTGAGGTCGGGGTTGGCGTTGGCCGACTCGATCGTGGCCGCGGCGAGCTTGAAGCCGACGGCGACGACGAGCGAGCAGCCCTCGGCGATGGCCTGCTGCATGTTCGGCGCGTAGTCGTTGTCGTTCTTCGACTCGAACTCGAGCGGCGTCACGCCGAGCTCCTTGGCTGCCTTGTCCATGCCGTTCTTCGCCGACTCGTTGAACGACTTGTCGTTCCAGCCGCCGGCGTCGGAGACGAGGCAGGGCAGGAACCCGTCCACGGCGCCGCCCGCGGCGGCCGATCCGGTCGAGTCCGAGTCAGGCGCCGAGCCACAGCCGGCGAGAGCGATGATGAGCCCGGCCGCGGCGGTGATGCCGGCGAGCTTCTTGGTGGTCGAGATGGTCAATGCAGCCTCCACATTGATGGGCACGCGGATCTCGCGGGCGCACGCATCGAAATTACCTATTGTGACGACCCGTTTGCACGCCGGGAGGGCCCGTGCAACGCAATGGTTACAAAGACGCAATGATCCCGCGGGAAAGCCGCGTCAGAGCACGTCTCCCCGGCCGGTGAGCTTCAAGGCATCCACCACGCCCTTCACCCGCTGCGCGTGCTCGCTCGTGGTCACCAGCAGCGCGTCGGCGGTGTCGACGACGACGATGTCCTTCACGCCGATGAGGCTGATGACCCGCTTCGTGTGGCTGACGACGATGCCGCTCGCCGCGTCGGAGAGGATGCGGGCGTTCTCGCCGAGGATCGCGAGGTCGTTCTTGCGGCCGCCGGAGTTGAGCTTCGCGAGGCTCGCGAAGTCGCCCACGTCGTCCCAGTCGAAGTGGCCGGGAACGACCGCGAGCCGGCCCTTATCGGCGGCGGGCTCGGCGACGACGTAGTCGATCGCGATCTTCGGCAGCGTCGGCCAGATGCGGTCGACCGCCGGGCCGCGGCGGTCGCGGTCGTCCCACGCCTCGGCGAGCTCGACGAGGCCGGCGTGCAGTTCGGGGTTGTTCGCCGCGATCTCGGCCAGCAGCACGTCGGCGCGCGAGATGAACATGCCGGCGTTCCACAGGTAATCGCGGTCGGCGAGGTACTGCTTGGCCGTGTCGAGGTCGGGCTTCTCGACGAAGCGCTCGACGAGCGAGGCATCCCGCGCGCCGTCGACGATGAGCTCCGGCCCGCGCTTGATGTAGCCGAACCCGACGGCGGGCTCGGAGGGGGCGATGCCGACGGTGCAGATGTAGCCCTCGCGGGCGACCTCGACGGCGTCGCGCACCGCGAACTCGAACACGCGCGTGCCGCGGATGACGTGGTCGGCCGCGAACGATCCGATGATCACGTCGGGTTCGCGGCGGTGCAGGATCGCGGCGGCGAGCCCGATCGCGGCGGCGGAGTCGCGGGGCTCGGACTCGAGGATGACGTTGTGGTCGGCGATGCCGGGCAGCTGATCCTCGACGGCGGCGCGGTGCGCGCGGCCGGTGACCACCGCGATGCGGTCGGGCCCGCTCAGCGGCTCGAGGCGGTCCCATGTATCGCGCAGCAGCGAGTGCCCGGAGCCGGTGAGGTCGTGCAGGAACTTCGGGGCGTCCGCCCGGGAGAGGGGCCAGAGGCGACTGCCGACGCCTCCCGCGGGGATCACGGCGTAGAAGTCGTCGATCGGTGAAGCCATGCCCCGAGCCTACCGAGGGCGCGGGCGCGCACCCGGGAGAACGCCGGGACCCTTCCGAAAGAAAGGGGATTCGTACGGATTGTCTCGACATCGAGAGAACTTAGGGTGGCCTTCCTCGCCGCCCCGCGGCGGGGCGACCTAGGATGAGAGGGCACCTGTGTGCGACGAGATGGGCCCCCGGTCACGGCCGGAGCCCCGGCCGGCCCCGGCCCCCGCCGTAGCGAGGTGTCCGTTCACACCAAGGGAGGACGACCGTGTCTGCACCAGCACGCGTCACACCGTCGGTAGCCCAGACCACGTCGAAGTACCCGCGCGGCACGCTGTACCGCGGCAACGTGGGCATGTGGTCGTGGGTCCTGCACCGCATCACCGGCATCGCCATCTTCTTCTTCCTGCTCGTGCACGTGCTCGACACCGCGCTCATCCGCCTCTCCCCCGAGGCGTACGACGCGGTCATCGGCACGTACAAGAACCCGATCATGGGCCTCGGCGAGGTCGCGCTCGTCGCGGCGATCGCCTACCACGCCTTCAACGGTCTGCGCATCATCGCGGTCGACCTGTGGCCGTGGGCGACGCGCCACCAGCGCCAGCTGTGGTGGGGCGTGATCGGCCTCTGGGCCGTGACCCTCGCCGGCTTCGCGCCGCGCCACCTCATCAACGTCTTCTCGAACGTGGGAGGGGGGCACTGATGTCTTTCGTCCACGATGCTCAGGAGCGCGAGCTCGACGCGCACCTCGCCGACATCGCCGCGCCGCGCTCCCCGCGCCCGCGCGGCCGGGGGCGCAACCTCGAGAAGCTCGGCTGGCTGTACATGCGCATCTCGGGTGTGCTGCTCGTCGTGCTCATCTTCGGGCACCTCTTCGTGAACCTCATGCTCGGCGAGGGCATCCACGGCATCGACTTCGCGTTCGTCGCCGGCAAGTTCGCGAGCCCGTTCTGGCAGTGGTGGGACGTGCTGATGCTCTGGCTCGCCCTCATCCACGGCGCCAACGGCATGCGCACGATCGTGAACGACTATGTGACCGGCGCGACGACCCGGAAGGTTCTCGTCTGGGCACTGTGGATCGCCGCCGGGTTCCTCATCCTCCTCGGCACCCTGGTCGTCTTCACGTTCGACCCGTGCCTGGGCATCGAGAACTCGACGACCGACTGGCTGATCGAGATGTGCTCGGCCGCCTGAGCGGCATCCTGAGCGTTCTCGAGACGACGACGAAGAAGAAGACGAAGGCATCCCTGACGTGAGCACCGCGACCACCGCGCATCCCGAAGCCGTCCTGCGGGACGGTGTGTACTACCACGAGTTCGACATCGTCATCGTCGGCGCCGGCGGCGCGGGCATGCGTGCCGCGATCGAGGCGGGCCCCGGCGCCCGCACCGCCGTCATCACGAAGCTCTACCCGACCCGCTCGCACACCGGCGCCGCGCAGGGCGGCATGGCCGCCGCGCTCGCCAACGTCGAAGAGGACTCGTGGGAGTGGCACACCTTCGACACCGTCAAGGGCGGCGACTACCTCGTCGACCAGGATGCCGCGGAGATCCTCGCCAAGGAGGCGATCGACGCCGTCATCGACCTCGAGAACATGGGTCTGCCGTTCAACCGCACCCCCGAGGGCAAGATCGACCAGCGCCGCTTCGGCGGACACACCGCCGACCACGGCAAGACGCCCGTCCGTCGCGCCTGCTACGCCGCGGACCGCACGGGCCACATGATCCTGCAGACGCTGTTCCAGAACTGCGTCAAGCTCGGCATCAACTTCTTCAACGAGTACTACGCGCTCGACCTCATCACCGTGAAGGACGACGACGGCAACACCCAGGTCGCCGGCGTCGTCGCCTACGAGCTCGCGACCGGTGATCTGCACGTCTTCCACTCCAAGGCCGTCATCTTCGCGACCGGCGGGTTCGGAAAGATCTACAAGACGACCTCCAACGCCCACACCCTGACGGGCGACGGCGTCGGCATCGTGTGGCGCAAGGGTCTGCCGCTCGAGGACATCGAGTTCTTCCAGTTCCACCCGACCGGCCTCGCGGGTCTCGGCATCCTCCTCACCGAGGGCGCCCGCGGTGAGGGCGCGATCCTTCGCAACGCCTCGGGTGAGCGCTTCATGGAGCGCTACGCCCCGACGATCAAAGACCTCGCGCCCCGCGACATCGTCGCCCGCTGCATGGTCAAAGAGGTGCTCGAGGGCCGCGGCGCCGGCCCGCACAAGGACTACGTCTACCTCGACTGCACGCACCTGGGTGCCGAGGTGCTCGAGACGAAGCTCCCCGACATCACCGAGTTCGCCCGCACCTACCTCGGCGTCGACCCGGTGACCGAGCCCGTCCCGGTCATGCCGACGGCGCACTACGCCATGGGCGGCATCCCCACCAACAACAACGGCGAGGTGCTGCAGAACAACGACACCGTCGTGCCGGGCCTGTACGCCGCCGGCGAGTGCGCGTGCGTCTCGGTGCACGGAGCCAACCGTCTCGGCACGAACTCGCTCCTGGACATCAACGTGTTCGGCAAGCGCAGCGGCCGAAACGCCGTCGAGTACGTCCAGACGGCCGACTTCGTGCCGCTTCCCGAGGACCCGGCGAAGGAGGTCCGCGAGATGCTCGAGGGCCTGCGCAACAACCCCGGCACCGAGCGCATCGCCGTCCTCCGCAAGACGCTGCAGGAGGAGATGGATGCCAACGCGCAGGTCTTCCGCACGGAGGAGACCCTGACGAGCGTCTTGGGCACGATCCACGACCTGCGTCAGCGGTACAAGAACATCCACGTCGACGACAAGGGCAAGCGGTTCAACACCGACCTGCTCGAGGCCGTCGAGCTCGGCTTCCTGCTCGACCTCGCCGAGATCGTCGCCTACGCCGCCCGCAACCGCAAGGAGAGCCGCGGCGGCCACATGCGCGAGGACTACGAGAACCGCGACGACGAGAACTACATGCAGCACACGATGGCGTACCTCACGGGCGACCCGCACTCGCCCGACCCCGAGGACCACATCCGCCTGGACTGGAAGCCGGTCGTGTTCACGAAGAACGAGGCGGGCGAGTTGAACTACCCGCCGATGGAGAGGAAGTACTGATGACGCTCGTCGCCGACGATGCCGCCGTCGTGGAATCGACCGGCGAGGCCCCCATCCAGTCGTATCTCGTCACCTTCAACATCCGCCGATTCGACCCTGAGGTCGACGCCGAGCCGCGCTGGGTCGACTACGACGTGGAGCTCTACCCGACCGACCGCGTGCTCGACGCGCTGCACAAGATCAAGTGGGAGGTCGACGGCTCGCTGACCTTCCGCCGCTCGTGCGCGCACGGCATCTGCGGATCGGACGCGATGCGCATCAACGGCCGCAACCGGCTGGCCTGCAAGACGCTGATCAAGGACCTCGACATCTCGAAGCCGATCTACGTCGAGGCGATCAAGGGCCTGCCGCTGGAGAAGGATCTCATCGTCGACATGGAGCCCTTCTTCGCGTCGTACCGCGAGGTGCAGCCGTTCCTCATCGCGAACTCGAAGCCCGAGCCGGGCAAGGAGCGCATCCAGTCGATCACCGAGCGCGCGATCTTCGACGACACCACGAAGTGCATCCTGTGCGCCGCGTGCACCTCGTCCTGCCCCGTGTTCTGGACCGACGGCCAGTACTTCGGCCCCGCCGCGATCGTCAACGCGCACCGCTTCATCTTCGACTCGCGCGATGACGCGGGCGACGTCCGCCTGGACATCCTCAATGACAAGGAAGGCGTGTGGCGCTGCCGCACGACCTTCAACTGCACCGAGGCGTGCCCGCGCGGCATCGAGGTCACCAAGGCGATCGCCGAGGTCAAGCAGGCGATCCTCCGCCACTGAGCCCGCTGCGCCGTCTCGCTATCCTGACGACGTGAGCGAACACCCTTTCTCCGCCCGCGCCGCGGCCGATTCGGCGCGCGCGGAAGAGGAGTGGCTGCGCGAGCGCTGGGAGAGCACCCAGGCATCCCTGCGGGAGCGATTCGACGCGCCGCTGAACGCCGCGACGGAGATCACGCGCAAGACGCTCGCGCTTTTCCCGGTGCGGGTGTGGCGGCACTTCCTGCAGCACAACGGGTTCCTTCTCGCGGCGGGGGTGAGCTATCAGGCGCTGTTCTCCTTCTTCGCGGTGATCTACGTCGCGTTCGCGGGCGTGGGTCTGTGGCTCGGCGGCAGCCCTGCCGCCGTGCAGGGCCTCATCGCGATCATCGACTCGTACATCCCCGGGCTCATCCGCCCGGAGGGTCAGGGCGGGGTGTTCACGACCGAGCAGGTCACCGAGATCGCGACCGGATCGACGGGCGTGCTGGCCGTCACCGGTGTCATCGCGGTGCTCACCGCGATCTGGACCTCGATCGGGTTCGTGACCTTCACCCGCCGCGCAGTGCGCGACATCTTCGGACTGCCCTTCGACGACCGCTCGTACGTGCTGCTGAAGGCGCGCGACTTCGTGGCGGCGCTGCTGTTCGGGATCGCGCTGGTGCTCGGCTCGGCCGTCAGCTTCGCGGGCACCTGGGCGCTTGGCTGGATCTTCTCGCTGCTCGGCTGGAGCACCGCCTCCGGCTGGTATCGCCTCGGCCTCGGGCTCGTGTCGATCCTCGTGTCCGTCGCCGTGTTCACCGGGGCGCTGGCGCTGCTGTTCCGCTTCCTCACCGGCACGTCGCTCACCTGGCGACGGATCCGCCCCGGCGGGCTCTTCGGCGGCATCGCGCTGACCGTGCTGCAGCTCGGTGCCGGCTGGGTGCTCCGCTACACCCCGAGCAACCCGCTGCTGGCGACCTTCACGATCTTCATCGGCCTCCTGCTGTGGTTCCGCGTGATCGGGATCATCATCCTCGTCTCCGCCTCGTGGATCGCCGTCGCGGCGAGCGACGAGGACGAGCCGCTCGCGTACCTCAGCGACGCCGACCGGCTGCGCGAGGAGCACGCCGCGCTGCTGCTGGCCGCGCAGGTGCGCCTGCGCACGGCGCGCGACGACCGCGCCGACGCCCCCTGGTACCGGCGCTTCGCCGCGACGCGGGCGGTGCGCGAGGCCGAGGCGGAGCTCGCCGAGGTCGAGGCGGCGGCGCCCGCGCCCGCGTCGCAGCGGCATACCGACCTGTTCGGGTGACGCGAGGCTCGTGTCGGCGGTCGTGATTAGGCTTTTGCGGTGCCCATCGATTCATCCTCTTCCCCCCGCCTTCGCCTCGCCTCCGTCAATGTCAACGGCATCCGCGCCGCCGTCCGCAAGGGGATGAGCGCGTGGCTCGATGCCGCCGACGTCGATGTCCTGACCCTGCAGGAGGTGCGCGCCCAGGCATCCGATCTCGCCGCCGCCCTCCCGGGCTGGCACATCGTGAACGACGAGGCCCTCGCCAAGGGCCGCGCGGGCGTCGCGATCGCCGCGCGCGAGCCGCTCGAGATCTGGCGGATCGAGCTCGGCGACGAGACGCTCGACTCGCGCGGGCGCTGGGTCGAGGCCGACATCGAGGTCGCCGGCCGGAGGGTCACCGTCGTGAGCGCCTATGTGCACACCGGCGAGGACGGCACCCCGAAGCAGGACGCGAAGTACGCCTTCCTCGACGCGATGACGGCGCGGATGCCCCTGCTCGGCGAGCACGCGGTGATCACCGGTGACCTGAACGTCGGGCACCGCACCCTCGACATCCGCAACTGGAAGGGCAACGTCAAGAAGGCGGGCTTCCTGCCGCGCGAGCGCGCCTACTTCGACCGGTTCACCGGCGCGGCGGGCGAAGAGGTCGAGGGCGTCGACGGGTCGACGGGCACCGGCCTCGGCTGGGTCGACGTCGGGCGCCGCTTCGCGGGAGAGGTCGACGGGCCGTACACGTGGTGGTCGAACCGCGGCAAGGCGTTCGACACCGACACCGGCTGGCGCATCGATTACCACCTGGCGACCCCCGCGCTCGCGGAACGGGTCGTGGACTACCGCGTCGTGCGCGCCCCCTCGTGGGACACCCGCTGGAGCGACCACGCCCCCGTCATCGCCGACTACGCGTTCTGAGGCATCCGGCGCCTCCGTAGACTGGAGCGGTGACCAAGCCTCGCCTCTACTCCGGAATGCAGCCGTCTGCCGACTCCCTCCAGGTCGGCAACTACATCGGTGCGCTCCTGCAGTGGCGCGAGCTGCAGGATGCCTACGACGCATTCTTCTCCGTCGTGGACCTCCACGCCCTCACCCAGCCGAACGACCCGGCGGAGCTCCGCGAGAAGACCCGCCGCACCGCCGCGCAGTACATCGCCGCGGGCATCGAGCCGTCGCGCTCGACGCTGTACGTGCAGTCGCACGTGCCCGCGCACACCGAGCTGCAGTGGGTGCTGTCGACGATCACCGGCTTCGGCGAGGCCGGGCGGATGACGCAGTTCAAGGACAAGTCGGCCCGCTACGGCGCCGATCAGACGAACGTGGGCCTGTTCACGTACCCGGTGCTGATGGCGGCCGACATCCTGCTGTACCAGACCGACATCGTGCCGGTCGGCGATGACCAGAAGCAGCACGTCGAGCTGACGCGCGACCTGGCCGAGCGGTTCAACGCGCGCTACGGCACCGCGTTCACGGTGCCGATCCCGGTGATCCAGAAGGAGACCGCGCGCATCTACGACCTGCAGAACCCGACGGCGAAGATGTCGAAGTCGGCGGAGTCGGATGCCGGGGTGCTGTGGCTGCTCGACGACCCGGCGGTCTCGGCGAAGAAGGTCATGCGTGCCGTCACCGACAGCGACGGCACGGTGCGCTACGACCGGGAGAACAAGCCCGGCGTGTCGAACCTGCTCACGATCTACGCGGCGCTGACCGGCCGGCAGATCCCGGCGATCGAGGACGAGTACGCCGGGCGCGGATACGGCGACTTCAAGAAGGGCCTCGCCGAGGTCGTCGTCGCCGAGTTCGGCCCCGTGCGCGAGCGGGCGCTCGCCCTCCTCGCCGACCCCGCCGAGCTCGACCGGGTGCTGGCATCCAACGCCGACCGCGCTGCCGAGGTCGCCGAGAAGACACTCGCCGACGTCTACGACAAGGTCGGCCTGCTCCGCCGCCGCTGACCCCCTGCCGCGCCGCTGCCCCGCCCCTGCCGCGCCGCTGCCGCGCCGTCGCCCCCCGTCCCCGCCCCCTTCCCTGTGTACCGTTTGCAGGATCAGACCACACGACACGCCGTCAGTCACAGCCGAGAAGACCCGTTTGGGGCGAGTGATCCTGCAAAAGTGCCCGCGACAGCGCGCGAGTTCCCAGCCTTCGGCGCGCCCGACCGTCAGTGCGTGCGGTGGGCGGCGAGCAGACCGCGCAGGGCGGCGAGCACGTCGTCGGGGCGATACATGATCATCGCGGCCGTAAAGCGGAGGCTTGTGTAGCCGAGGGCGGCGAGCGCCGCGTCGCGCTCGCGATCGCGCGCCTGCTGCGCCCAGTCGGAGTGGAACTCCTTGCTGTCGCACTCGACGACCAACCACCCGTCGAGCACCAGGTCGACGCGGCCGATGCCATCGAACCTCACCTGCAGGGCGATCTCGCAACCGAGTGATCGGGCAAGCAGTCGCACGAACGTCTCCGGGCCGGATTCGGCGCGTGGGTCGACGAGATGCTCCAGCACGGCGAACCGAGCCGGGAGCGCAGCGAAGATCCTCCGCAGGTCGAAGCGCGTGAGGAGACCCCTATTCAGCAGGCTGTCGAGCGTCGCGACGGCGGCGCGCGGCGGCTGACACCGGATCGCGTGCGCCGCGGCGTCGACGACCGAAACGGTGCAGGCCTGACCGACCGGCTCAAGGAGCGCAGACCAGTGGAGGGATATCTCGGCAGCCGCCAACCGCAGTCGACGACGGCGATCGGCAGGGTCGCGCAGTCTGCTTCCGCGGGGATCGATGTGCACGTGCAGCGCGCGGTTCTCGAGCACGAAGACGCCGAGCGCTCCGAGCAGCGACAGACAGGTCAGGCGCCCGCCGACGCGCACGGCGCGCACGTACATGTCGTCTGCTTCCACGGTCAGGTATCGGTCACGGCGCACATGGATGAGTGCGCCGGAGCGCACCGCGTCTTGAATCGATCTGCGCGTGAGGCCGCTCCTGCGCAGCTCCGCTCGAGTGAGGTAGTCGGTCGTCATGCCCGCGAGTGTGGCGCCGAGCGCGGCGCCGTGGCGGCCAGATCCGACCATCTGGGGAGGGATCGGCCGAAGCTGCTGTTGGGGAGGAGGCGACGCCAGCGGCGTCAGACCGCGCGCTGTACCCGTTTGCAGGACCAGACCACACTCGCGACGAGCGGTGCCGCGGAATCACGCGGCGGGCCCGCCCACGAGAGCGCAGTGATCCTGCAAACGGTACGCCCGAGCGGAAGGAGGGGGCGGGGGAACCGGGCGAGGGGGATAGGCTCGGCGGGATGGAACCGGTTGTGCTGCGGACGCTCCGGCTCGAGCTGTCGGTGCTCACGGAGGGCGACGCCGAGGCGCTGTTCGCGGCGGGGCAGGATCCCGCGGTGCAGCGGTACACCTCGGTGCCGACGCCGTTCACGCGCGCGGACGCCGACGATCTCATCGCCGCGACCCGCGCCGGCTGGCAGACCGGCGACCGCCTGTCGTGGGCCGTGCGCGAGCAGGGCGTGCTCGTCGGGATCGTCGGGCTGTACCGGGTCGACGGCAAGGGCTCGGGCGAGCTCGGCTACTGGCTCGCCGCGCCGGCGCGCGGGCGCGGGCGGCTCACCGAGGCGGCGCGCGCCGCGCTCGACTGGGGGTTCTCCGCCGACGGCGCCGCCCTGGCGCGCATCGAATGGCACGCGGTCGTCGGCAACACCGCGTCGGCGCGCGTGGCCGAGCGGCTCGGCTTCCGCTTCGAAGGCGTCCGGCGCGCGGCGCTGATCGGCTCGGACGGGCGCGAGGACGGCTGGTCGGCGGCGCTCCTCGCCACCGACGACCGCACCCCGCAGACCTGGCCGATCCCCTGACGGCACCGCCGCACCCGCCCGCGTGTCACAGCCGCGTGGCAGGATGGCGGCATGCCCGAGATGCCCGAGGCGCAGGGGCTCGTCGACTTCCTCGCCGAGCGCACCGTCGGGCACGCGATCACGAAGGCGACGCTCGCGAACATCGCGGCCCTCAAGACCTACGACCCGCCCCTCGACGCTCTGAAGGGCACGACGGTCGTCGGTGTCACGCGGCACGGCAAGTTCATCGACGTGCAGACGGAGGCCACGGATGCCCCGGAGACCACGGACGCGCCGGACGACACGGATGCCCCGGACGACACACCCGCCACGACCACTCCCCTCCACCTCGTCTTCCACCTCGCCAAGGCCGGCTGGCTGCGCTGGTACGAGCAGCTGCCGGCGACGGTGATCCGGCCGGGGAAGACCCCGATCGCGCTCCGCGTGGGCTTCGACGACGGCTCGGGGTTCGACCTCACCGAGGCGGGCACCAAGAAGTCGCTCGCCGTCTACGTCGTGCGCCGCCCCGACGAGGTGCCGGGCATCGCGCGGCTCGGCCCCGACCCGCTCGGCGACGACTTCACCCGCGACGTGCTCGCGGGGATCCTCGCCGGGCGCCGCACCCAGATCAAGGGCGTCCTCCGCGACCAGTCGATCGTCGCGGGGATCGGCAACGCCTACTCCGACGAGATCCTGCACGCCGCGAAGATGTCGCCGTACGCGCTCGCGGCCGGCCTCGACGACGCCGAGATCGACCGGCTGTACGCCGCGCTCCGCTCGACGCTGACCGACGCGGTAGCCCAGGCATCCGGCCGCCCGCCCGCCGACCTCAAGGACGCCAAGCGGCGCGGCATGGCCGTGCACGGTCGCCGCGGCGAGGCGTGCGCGGTGTGCGGCGACGAGGTGCGGTCGGTGTTCTTCGCCGACAACTCGCTCGAGTACTGCCCGACGTGCCAGACCGGCGGCAAGCTGCTCGCCGACCGCCGACTCTCGCGGCTGCTGAAGTAGCCGCGAGAGACGGCTCAGTCGGTCGTGCCCATGAGGATGCGCGCGTCGTCGTCGACCCAGTCGATCGATGTGGCGACCGCCTTCTTCCACTGCCGGTACCGACGGCTGCGTTCGTCGGCGCTCATCCGCGGCTCGAAGCGCACGTCCTCCTGCCAGTGCGCGCGCAGCTCGTCGAGCGAGCCCCACACCCCCACGGCGAGCCCGGCGGCATAAGCGACGCCGAGGGCGGTCGTCTCGACGATCTTCGGGCGCACCACGGGAATGCCGAGGATGTCGGCCGAGCGCCCCGCGGCCTGCGGCAACCGCGGCAGGGGAACCTGCGACGCCCGCACGCTCCGACGACACGGAATGAAACGACGTCCGGGGCGTTGAGTAGGATCGAGAGCAGAACAACGTGCTCCGGGGTCGGTGAGAATCCGAACCGGCGGTGACAGTCCGCGAGCCCGCCAGATCGAATGATCGAACGGGTCGACCCGGTGGAATTCCGGGACCGACGGTGATGCGGCGCCTCTCTGCGGAGAGCGCCGCGAGTCCGGATGGGAGGCAGCACGGGCGCCGTTCGCGGCGTCTGGCGCGCAGAGCGCGCATCGTCCGCCCATCGATACCCCGGAACCCTGAAGACGACGAGTCGTGACGAAGGACGACGGATGCCACAGGCCGACCGCGAGCGGAGCGCCACCGAGCGCGATGCCATGGCGCGCGCGCTGCAGCTGGCGCTGCACGGGCCGCGCGGCGTGAACCCGCAGGTCGGCGCGGTGATCCTCTCTCCCGCCGGCGAGGTCCTCGCCGAGGGCTGGCACCGCGGTGCCGGCACCCCGCACGCCGAGATCGACGCCCTGACGAACCTCGCCGCCGCGCACGGCCCCGCCGCCGCCCGCGGCGCGACCGCCATCGTCACGCTCGAACCCTGCAACCACACCGGCCGCACCGGCCCGTGCGCCGAAGCACTGCTCGACGCCGGCATCGCCCGCGTCGTCTACGCCGTCGACGACCCCGGAGTGCTCTCCGGCGGCGGCGGCGCGCACCTCCGCCGCGGCGGCGTCGACGTCGAGGCGGGGCTGCTGCGGGCCGAGGGAACCGCCCTGCTCGACTCGTGGCTCACGGTGCAGCGGCTCGGCCGCCCGCACGTCACCGTCAAGTGGGCGCAGTCGCTCGACGGGCGCGCCGCGGCATCCGACGGCACCAGCCAGTGGATCACCGGCCCGCTCGCCCGCGCCGACGTGCACGCGCGCCGCGCCGCGGCGGATGCCATCGTCGTCGGCACCGGCACCCTGCTCGCCGACGATCCCGCCCTCACCGCCCGCCGCGGCGACGGCACCCTGTACGACCACCAGCCCCGCCCGGTCGTCGTCGGCACCCGCGCGGTGCCGCAGGAGGCGGCGGTGCGGCAGCATCCGCGACCGTTCCTGCAGGACGAGGGCGACGACCTCGTCGATCTGCTGGGCCGCCTCCGCGAGCTCGGCGCGCAGCGCGTGTTCGTCGAGGGCGGCCCCCGCCTCGCATCGTCGTTCGTGCGCGACGGGCTCGTCGACGAGCTGCTCGTCTACCTCGCCCCGACCCTCCTCGGCGGCGAGCGGCTCGCGCTCGGCGACCTCGGCGTGACGACGATCGCCGACCAGCGCCGGCTGACCGTCAGCGACGTGCGGCGCCTCGGCGACGACCTCCTCGTCGTCGCCCACCCCGACCTCCCCGCGAAGGAAGAAGACTGACCATGTTCACCGGGATCATCGAAGAGCGCGGCGAGATCGTCGCCGTCGAGCCCGCGGGCGACGGCCTGCGCGTCACCGTGCGCGGCCCCCGCGCCGTGTCGGACGCCGCGCAGGGCGACTCGATCGCCGTGTCCGGCGTGTGCCTCACGGTCGTCGATCAAGGCGACGACTGGTTCGCCGCCGACGTCATGCACCAGACCCTCGCGGTCACGAGCCTCGGCGAGATCGGCCCCGGCACGCCGGTGAACCTCGAACGCGCGCTCGCCGCGCACACCCGCCTGGGCGGACACATCGTGCAGGGCCACGTCGACGGCACGGGCACCGTGCTCGAGGTCTTCCCGGGCGAGCAGTGGCAGGTCGTGCGGGTGTCGCTGCCGGCGGATCTCGCCCCGCTCGTCGTCGACAAGGGCTCGATCACGGTCGACGGCGTCTCGCTCACGGTCAGCGCCGTCTCCCCCGCCACCGAGCCCGAGCAGTGGTTCGAGGTCTCGCTCATCCCCGAGACCCTCGAGGTCACGACCCTCGGCCTCCGCCGGGCGGGCGACCTCGTCAACCTCGAGACCGACATCCTGGCGCGCCACGTGCAGCGCCTCCTCGCCTTCTCCACGATCCCGAACGACTCCGAAGGAGGCTCGCGATGAGCCCTTCCGCCACCCCCGGCCTGTCCACCATCCCCGAGGCCCTCGACGCCCTGCGCGCCGGCCGCCCCGTCATCGTCGCCGACGATGAGAACCGGGAGAACGAGGGCGACATCATCCTGTCGGCCGAACTCGCCACCCCCGAGTGGCTCGCCTGGACGATCCGCTGGTCGAGCGGGTTCATCTGCGCGCCCATGCCGGCGGAGTGGGCCGACCGGCTCGACCTGCCGCCGATGGTCGCGGTGAACGAGGACGTGCGCGGCACCGCGTACACGGTGAGCGTGGATGCCGCGGACAAGGTCTCGACCGGCATCAGCGCGACCGACCGCTCGCACACCCTGAACGTGCTCGCCGACCCGGCATCCACCCCCTCGGCGGTGATCCGGCCGGGGCATATCCTGCCGCTGCGCGCCGTCGACGGCGGCGTGCGCGAACGCGCCGGGCACACGGAGGCGGGTGTCGAGCTCATGAAGCTCGCCGGGCTCCAGCCGGTCGCCGCGATCGGCGAGGTCGTCGCCGAGGACGGCTCGATGATGCGCCTGCCGGGTCTCATCGAGATGGGTGCGCGCGAAGGCATCCCGGTCATCACGATCGAGCAGCTCATCGCCCACCTCGACGACATCGCCCCGATCGTGAGCGCCGACGCCGCCGGCGACGGCGAGACCGCCCCGCACCGCGCGCGCCGCCGCGTGAGCCTCCGCGCCGAGGCGCAGGTGCCGACGTCGCACGGCACGTTCCGCTTCCTGGCGTACAAGGACCGCGTCACCGGCACCGACCACATCGCGGTCGTGTCCGGCGACCTGCATTCGGGCGCCGACGGATCCGACGCGCCGCTCGTGCGCGTGCACTCGGAGTGCCTGACCGGCGAGGCGTTCGGGTCGCTCAAGTGCGAATGCGGCCCGCAGCTCGACGCCGCCCTCGACGCCATCGCGACCGGCGGAGGCGTCGTCGTCTACATGCGCGGGCACGAGGGCCGCGGCATCGGGCTCATCAACAAGCTGCGGGCCTACAGCCTGCAGGAGCGCGGGCTCGACACCGTCGACGCGAACCTGGCCCTCGGGCTGCCGGCGGATGCCCGGGATTACGCGGCGGCGGCCGGCATCCTCGGCGACCTGGGCGTCGAGAAGGTGCGACTCCTCACGAACAACACCGACAAGGTGAACCAGCTGCGCGCGCTCGGCCTCGACATCGTCGAGCAGGTGCCGCTGCTGGTGGGCGTCGGGCCGAACAACCACCAGTACCTCGAGACCAAGCGCGACCGGATGGGTCACATCATCGGCGCCGACGAGCTCGAGGCGGCCCTCGCGCACGGCGCCGAGCCCACCCCGGCTACGACCGACACCGACACCATCACCAAGGAGCACGCATGAGCGGCCACGGCGCCCCCGCCCCCCAGCAGATCGACGCGGCGGGCCTGCGGGTCGTCGTCGTCGCCGGCCAGTGGCACGACGCGATCACCGACGGGCTCATCGCCGGCGCGGGGCGCGTGCTCGAGGCATCCGGTGCCGACTGGCGCCTCGTGCGCGTGCCGGGCTCGTTCGAGCTGCCGGTGGCCGCGAAGGCGGCGCTGGATGCCGGGGCCGACGCGGTCGTCGCGCTCGGCGTGATCATCCGGGGCGGCACGCCGCACTTCGAGTTCGTCTCGTCGGCCGCGACCGACGGTCTCACGCGCGTCGCGCTCGACACCGGCAAGCCGGTCGGGTTCGGGGTGCTCACCCTCGACGACGAGCAGCAGGGCATCGACCGCGCGGGGCTGCCCGGCTCGAAAGAGGACAAGGGCGCCGAGGCCGCCGACGCCGCCCTGCGCACCGCGCTGCTGCTGCGCGCGCTGCGCGGCTGACCCGCGCCGCCGGCGCACCGGCGCACCGGCGCACCCGCGCACGCCGAGCTTCAGGTAGACTGAGGGTATGGAGATTCTGCGTCACGTCGTCGTCCTCGTCCACCTGGTGGGCTTCGCGGTGCTCTTCGGCGCCTGGGTGGTCGCCGCGTTCGGCGAGCGCCGCTTCACGCGGCTGATGACGTGGGGCATGGTCATCGCCGCCGTCGCCGGCCTCGCCCTGGCCGCCCCGTGGGGCATCTCGTACGAGCTGAACTACGTCAAGCTCGGCGTGAAGCTCGTGATCCTGCTCGTGATCGGCGCCCTGCTCGGCATCGGCACCGCGCGCCAGCGCAAGACCGGCACGCTCGCCCCAGCGCTGTTCTGGAGCGTCGGCATCCTCACCTTCGTCAACGCGGCCCTGGCGGTCATCTGGCGCTGAGCGCCCCGCCACGTTCGACCACCTACGCCCGGCCGCTTCGGCCGGGCGTAGGATCGTTTCGTACCCCGGAACCCTGCCGGAGTGCTCGGTGCCCCCAACGCCGCGACGCCCGCCGCATCACCCCCGCCACGGACGCCCGCCACCGGCGCGTCCCACGAGGACCTCTCCACGATCGACAGGTCTTCTTCCCGCATGTCTTCCTCTTCGGCCGCGTCCGCGACGCCCGCCTCCGCCCCCGGCGATTCCGCCGCCCCCGCCAACCCCCGCTCGCGCGTCATCACCGCGAGCCTCGTCGGCACCACGATCGAGTTCTACGACTTCTACGTCTACGCGACGGCAGCCGTCCTCGTCTTCCCGATCCTCTTCTTCCCGACGGGCAACGAGACCACCTCGCTGCTCTCGTCGTTCGCCGTGTTCGGCGCCGCGATGGTCGCCCGCCCCATCGGCGCGGTGATCTTCGGGCACTTCGGCGACCGCTTCGGCCGCAAGGCGACCCTCGTGGCATCCCTGCTCACGATGGGTATCGCGACGTTCCTGATCGGATGCCTGCCGACGTACAACGACATCGGCTGGTGGGCGGCGTTCCTCCTGCTGCTGCTGCGCCTGTTCCAGGGCTTCGCCCTCGGCGGCGAGTGGTCGGGAGCGGCGCTCGTCGCCACCGAGAACGCCCCGAAGGGCAAGCGCGCCTGGTACGGCACGTTCCCGCAGCTGGGCGCGCCGATCGGCTTCATCATCGCCAACACGGTGTTCCTCGTGATCAACTTCGCCCTGCCGCACCCCGACGGCCCGGCGCAGCGCTCCGAGGCGTTCCTCACCTGGGGCTGGCGCGTGCCGTTCCTGTTCTCGGCCGTCATGGTCATCATCGGCCTGTGGGTGCGCCTCAAGCTCGTCGAGTCGGAGACGTTCACGAAGGCCGAGCAGACCGGCGCGATCCGCAAGTTCCCCCTCGGCGAGGTCATCCGCTCGAACTGGAAGAACCTCATCCTCGGCACCTTCATCATGCTGGCGACCTACGTGCTCTTCTACCTGATGACGAGCTTCACGCTGTCGTACGGCACGAAGCCGACCGTCGAGGGCGCGCAGAAGGTCGCGGATGCCGCGGGCACGGCCTTCGACCCCAGCACGTATGTCGCGGGGCTCGGCTTCGGCTACACCGACTTCGTCATCATGCAGATCATCGGGGTGATCTTCTTCGGCATCTTCACGCTGCTCTCCGGCCCCGTCGCCGACGCGATCGGGCGCCGCAAGCTGCTCATCTGGGTGACCGCGGCGATCGGCGTGTTCGGCCTGCTGTTCAACGTGTTCCTCATGCCGCAGCTCGACCCGAAGTTCACCGGCGCGCTCGTGCAGGCCTTCCTCGTGTTCGGCTTCGTGCTGATGGGGGCGACGTTCGGGCCGATGGGCGCGGTGCTGCCCGAGCTCTTCCCGACGAACGTCCGCTACACCGGCTCGGCGATCTCGTACAACGTGTCGTCGATCCTCGGCGCCGCCCTCGCGCCGCTCGTCGCCGTCGCCCTCTGGGCCGCGGCGGGCGGGCAGCCGTGGCTGGTCGGCCTCTACCTCTCCGGGTCGGCGGTGCTCACGCTCATCGCGCTGGCGCTGTCGAAGGAGACGAAGGACGTCGACTACGACACCAACATCGGCCTCGGCGAGACCGGCTCGCTCTGACCGGGGTTCGCTGACCGGTCCCTCCGACCGCCGAGACGGGCGGCACCGCGCAGGCGGTGCCGCCCGTTGTGGCGACAGCACACGGATGGACGCGTGGGCTCTTGAGTTCGCTCGCACAACGGAGCCTAATGTGGCCTGACCACAAATCCTCGACAGTGGCACTCATGCGCAAGCGCGATGATCACGGCGTACTTCGCCTCGCTCCCCAGGGCGAGATGGCCAACAACGCCGGCGACGGGCGCATGTCCTTCATCTCGCGCCGCGACTGCGCGACGGCGGCCGCGTACGCGCTCGCCAACCGGTTCCTGCACACCGAGGTGCTGAACATCAACGGGGCCGAGTCGCTCACGATGGCCGATTTCGCCGCGATCGGAAACGAGGTCACCGGGAACCGAAGGCATGGTGACCTTCGGACAGGCGGTCCGTGAGGGCAAGATGGCCGTCCACACCGGCGATTTCCGGATGATCACCGGCCGTCGTCCGATCACGGCGCGCGCGCCCACTCGTGGGTCGCGATCGCGGACGCCCTCGAGATCAGCCGTCAGGCAGCGCACAAGAAGTACGGGAGAAGATAGAGGGGCAGGACCCGACGACCCGAGTCGGAGCGGACCGCGCCCGCGGCGCGGCCCGATCGCCGCACGGGCCCCGGAACCCGAACCTGCAGGAAAGCCGCACATGTCCTCTGCCTCCTCCCCCCGCCGCCCCGACCGCGCCGCGCGCCCGTCCCGCACCGCGAAGGACGAAGGCCCGCGCGCGAGTCTGCGCCAGCTGCTGCCGTTCGTCTTCGAGCACAAGAAGACGCTCATCGCGGTCGCAATCCTGAGCGTGCTCGCCGCCGCCGCGACCCTCGCCCAGCCGCTCGTCGTCGGCCAGGTGATCGAGCGGGTGCAGCAGAGCGCCCCGCTCGGCACGCTGGTGTGGGTGCTCGTCGCTCTCGTCGTCGCGTCGTCGCTGATCAGCGGCATCCAGCACTATCTGCTGCAGCGCACCGGCACCGCGGTCGTCTACTCCAGCCGCCGGCGGCTGATCGCGCAGCTGCTGCACCTGCCGGTGCAGGAGTACGACGCGCGGCGCACCGGCGACCTCGTCTCACGCGTCGGCACCGACACGACGCTGCTCTACGCCGTGCTCACCCAGGGACTCGCCGACTCGGTCGGCAACGCGCTGATCTTCGTCGGCGCCGTGATCGCGATGCTGCTGATCGACCCCGTGCTGCTGCTGCTCATCCTCGTCGTCGTGGGCGCTTCGGTCGCCGTCGTCGGCGCGCTCAGCGGGCGCATCCGGCGCGCCACGACCGTGCAGCAGGAGAAGGTCGGCGAGCTCGCCTCGGGTGTCGAGCGCGCGATCGGCTCGATCCGCACGATCCGCGCCTCAGGCGCCGCCTCGCGCGAGCAGGCGGCGATCGACCAGACCGCGCGCGGCGCCTACGACGCGGGCGTGCAGGTCGCGAAGGCATCCGCGTTCATCGTGCCGATCGCCGGCATCGCGCTGCAGCTCTCGCTGCTGGTCGTGCTCGGGGTGGGCGGTTTCCGGGTCGCCTCGGGAGCCATCACCATCGCGCAGCTCGTGACGTTCGTGATGTTCCTCTTCTTCCTCGTGCAGCCGCTCGGGTCGTTCTTCGGCGCCATCACCTCGGTGAATCAGGCGCTCGGCGCGCTCGGGCGCATCCAGGAGGTGCTCGACCTCCCCACCGAGACCGCGCACGACGCCGAGGGCGCCGCCGCCGCCGACGAGGCCCGCCGCGCCTGCCCCGATGCCGATCTCACCGGCCCGATCCAGACCGTCGGCGATCTGCTGGCCGCGCGCGACACCTCTGCGATCGAGTTCCGCGGCGTGCGGTTCGCCTACCCCACAGCGGTCGTCCGCACCCGCCGCACCGTCGAGGAGGAGGCCCAGCGCGCCCTCGCCGACGTCCACGCCGACGCCGCTCCGGTCACCGACACGGACGGCGACGTGCTGCACGATGTCTCGTTCACGGTCCCGCGCGGCGCGCGGGTCGCGCTCGTCGGACCCTCGGGCGCGGGCAAATCGACGACCCTCGCGCTCATCGAGCGCTTCTACGACCCCGACGCCGGCGCGGTGCTGCTCGACGGCACCGACGTCCGCCGGATCGACCGCACCCGACTGCGCGCACAGCTCGGCTACGTCGAGCAGGATGCTCCGACGCTCGCCGGCACGATCGGCGACAACCTGCGGCTCGCCTCCCCCGAGGCATCCGATGCGGCGTGCGAGCGCGTGCTGCGCGCGGTGAACCTCGGCGAGGTGCTCGAGCGGTCGCCGCTCGGGCTCGACGCACCCGTCGGCGAGGCGGGCGTCATGCTCTCGGGCGGCGAGCGCCAGCGCCTCGCGATCGCGCGCGCGTTGCTGGCGGCGCCGCCGATCCTGCTGCTCGACGAGTCGACCTCGTCGCTCGACGGGCTGAACGAGCAGCGCATGCGCGAAGCCATCGACGCCGTCGCGGCCGGTCGCACCCTCGTCGTGATCGCGCACCGGCTGTCGACCGTCGTCGACAGCGACCTCATCATCGTGCTCGACCGCGGACGCGTGGTCGGCCAGGGCACCCACGCCGAGCTCGTCGAGTCGGTGCCCCTCTACCGCGACCTCGCCCGGCACCAGCTGCTGGTCTGACCCGGCGCCGGTCGGCGCAAACCGGATTCGGAAAGCGCGAACAGAATCGGATGCCCCGTGCTGAGGCATCCGATTCTGTTGCGTTCTTGCGAATCCAGTGCGGCGCGCGCGAGCGCGAGCCGCGCCGGCCGCAGTCAGGCGGACTGGGCGAGGCGCAGGCGGTAGCGCAGCGCCGCGAGCTCGGCGTAGAGCGCCGGCGGCACCTTGCCGTCGAAGGTGCGGTAGAAGTCCTCGGTGAGGTCGGTCTCCTGCAGCCACAGCGCGGGGTCGATCTCGAACAGGGCGTCGAGGTCTTCCTGCGGCACCTCGATGCCGTCGAGGTTCAGGTCGCTCGTCTGCGGCAGACGGCCGATCGGGCTGTCGACGGCGGGAACCTTGCCCTCGATGCGGCGGATGATCCAGTCGATGACGCGCGAGTTGTCACCGAACCCGGGCCAGAGGAAGCGTCCGTCGGCCCCCTTGCGGAACCAGTTGACCTGGAAGACCCGCGGCGCGCGGTCGAAGCGCAGCTTCTGCCCGACCTTCAGCCAGTGACCGAAGTAGTCGGCCATGTTGTAGCCGCAGAACGGGAGCATCGCGAACGGGTCGCGGCGGAGCTCCCCGACCGTGCCCTCGGCGGCGGCGGTGCGCTCGGAGGAGATGTTCGAGCCGAGGAAGACGCCGTGGGTCCAGTCGGTCGCCTCGACGACGAGCGGCACGTTGGTCGCGCGGCGCCCGCCGAAGAGGATGCCGTCCAGCGGCACGCCCTCCGGGGCATCCCAGTCGGCCGCGATCTGCGGGCACTGCGCCGCGCTCACGGTGAAGCGGGAGTTGGGGTGCGCGGCGGGCCGGCCGGCGTCGGGCGTCCACGGGTTGCCCTCCCAGTCGGTGAGCTCGGCGGGCACGTCGTCGGTGAGCCCCTCCCACCAGACGTCGCCGTCGGGGCGGAGCGCCACGTTCGTGAAGATCGTGTTGCCCCACAGGGTCTCGACCGCGGTCACGTTGGTCGACTCGCCGGTGCCGGGCGCGACGCCGAAGAAGCCGGCCTCGGGGTTGATCGCCCAGAGGCGTCCGTCGTCACCGGGACGCAGCCACGCGATGTCGTCACCGAGCGTCTCCACGCGCCAGCCGGGGATCGTGGGGCGGAGCATCGCGAGGTTGGTCTTGCCGCACGCCGACGGGAACGCCGCCGCCAGGTGGTACTTCTTGCCCTCGGGGCTGATGACGCGGATGAGCAGCATGTGCTCGGCGAGCCAACCCTCGTCGCGGCCGATCACCGAGGCGATCCGCAGGGCGAAGCACTTCTTCGCGAGGATCGCGTTGCCGCCGTAGCCCGATCCGTACGACCACACCTCGAGCGTCTCGGGGTAGTGCACGATGTACTTCTCGTCGTTGCAGGGCCACGCGGCATCCTTCTCACCGGGCTCGAGCGGAGCGCCGACCGTGTGCACGGTCTTCACCCACGGCTTGCCGGCGGCGATCTGGTCGAGCACCTCGGTACCGACGCGGGTCATGATGCCGATCGAGGTGACGGCGTAGGCCGAGTCGGTGATCTGAACGCCGATGTGCGAGAGCGGGCCGCCGACGGCGCCCATCGAGAACGGCACGACGTACATGGTGCGCCCGCGCATCGAGCCCTCGAACAGGGGCGTGATGGTCGCGCGCATCTCGGCGGGGTTCGCCCAGTTGTTCGTGGGGCCGGCGTCCTCCTCGCGCTCGGAGGCGATGAAGGTGCGCCCCTCGGTGCGGGCGACGTCGCTCGGGTGCGAGCGGGCGAGGTACGAGCCGGGTCGCCACTCGGGGTTCAGCTTGATGAGCTTGCCCTCGTCGACCTGCTCGCGCAGCAGCGTCTCGTTCTCGGCGCGCGATCCGTCGACCCAGTGGATGCGGTCGGGCTGGGTGAGCGCGGCGATCTCGTCGACCCAGGCGAAGAGCTCGTCGAGGCCCTCGCCGGCCCGGACCGGGCGTGCGCCGTAGGTGCGGTACGCCGCCCCGGCGCTGCGGCCCTCGGCGGGGGCGGACGCGGTGCGGGTGAACAGATCGGCGATGGCCATGTCAGCTCCTTCGTGGGCGGTCTCTGGTGCTCGTGTTTCCACTGTGCGCCGATTCGCGCCGAGTTTCGAACGAATCGGGGCGCAAGAATCGCGATTGTTTCGCTATCATCAAGGAATGGCTTCTGCTCTCGAGCTGTCGACGCTCGGTCACCGCATTCGTCATCACCGCGTCGCGCGGGGGTACACCCTCGACGAGCTGGGCGCGCTCGTCGGGGTGGCGGGCAGTCAGCTGAGCCTCATCGAGAACGGCAAGCGCGAGCCGAAGCTGTCGCTGCTGCAGGCGATCGCGCACGCGACGGGCACGGATGTCACCGACCTCCTCTCCCCCGAGCCGCCGAACCGGCGCGCCGCCCTCGAACTCGACCTCGAGCAGGCGCAGAACTCGCCCGTGTTCCGGCGCCTCGGCATCCCCGCCGTGCGCGTCACCAAGGCGACCAGCGACGAGACGATCGAGTCGATCCTGGGCCTGCACCGCGAGCTGCAGCGCCGCGAGCGCGAGGCGATCGCGACGCCCGAGGAGGCCCGGCGCGCGAACACCGAGCTGCGCCTGCGCATGCGGGAGCGGGGCAACTACCTGCCCGAGATCGAGCACCTCGCCGAGAAGCAGCTCAAGGCCGCGGGGCACACCGGCGGCGCGCTCACGCACCGGAGCGTCAGCGTCATGGCGTCGCAGCTGGGCTTCGAGCTCATCTACGTCGACGACCTGCCGCACTCCGCCCGGTCGGTGACCGACCTCGAGAACGGACGCATCTACCTGCCGCCGGCGTCGATCCCCGGCGGTCACGGCCTCCGCTCGATGGCGCTGCAGGCGATGGCGCACCGGCTGCTCGGGCACACGCCGCCCACCGACTACGCCGACTTCCTGCAGCAGCGGCTCGAGATCAACTACTTCGCGGCGTGCTGCCTCATGCCCGAGACAGCATCGGTCGCTTTCCTCGCCCAGGCGAAGAAGGACCGGAACCTCGCCGTCGAGGACTTCCGCGACGCGTTCGGCGTGACGCACGAGGCGGCGGCGATGCGGATGACGAACCTGCTGACCGAGCACCTCGGCACGCGCCTGCACTTCCTGCGGGTCGACGGAGCGGGGGCGATCAACCGGGTCTACGAGAACGACGACCTGCCGCTGCCGATGGATGTCACCGGATCGGTCGAGGGTCAGATCGTCTGCCGCAGGTTCGCCGCGCGCGCCGCCTTCGCGGAGCAGAACCGCACCGTCGAGCACTATCAGTACACCGACACCCCCGCCGGCACCTTCTGGTGTTCGAGCCAGACCGGGCGCACGGGCGACGGCGAGTTCTCGATCACGGTCGGCGTGCCCTTCGACGACGCACGCTGGTTCCGCGGCCGCGAGACCCACAAGCGCGCCGTGTCGACCTGCCCCGACGAGTCGTGCTGCCGACGCCCGGATGCCTCGCTGACCGACCGCTGGAACGGGAAGGCTTGGCCGAGCGCGCGCGTGCACATGCAGATGTTCTCGCCGCTGCCGCGGGGGGCGTTCCCCGGCGTCGACGACGGCGAGGTCTACGCCTTCCTCGACCGGCACGCACAAGAGTAACCGGCGGCTTTGTCGCCGGGAACGCGCAGGTGTAGTGTCGATCCGTTAGTGAGGTTCACCTAACCTAAACGCCGACGTCGTCGGCGGCGGGTACTGCGAGGGGGCAGAGGTACCGGCCCCACTCCCTTGACCAGAAGAACGCCTGTGCTCGCCACCTTTCTGATCGGCCTGCGCGAAGGGCTCGAAGCAGCCCTCGTCGTCGCCATCCTCGTCGCCTACCTCAGCCGCATCGGCCGCCGCGACGTGCTGCCGCGACTGTGGACGGGCATCGCCCTCGCGATCGCGCTCGCACTCGGCATCGGCGCGATCCTCACCTTCGGCGCGTACGCCCTGACGTTCGAGGCGCAGGAGCTCATCGGCGGGCTGCTGTCCCTTCTCACCGTCGCGATGGTCACCTGGATGATCTTCTGGATGCAGAAGACCGCGCGCACCATAAAGCGCTCACTCGAAGGCGGCATCGACCGCGCACTGACCGTCGGCGGAGCCTGGGCGATCGTCGCGATCGGCTTCGTCTCGGTCGCGCGCGAGGGCATCGAGACGACGCTGCTGCTGTGGTCGATGGTGCAGTCCTTCGGCGACGCCCCGTCGGCCCTCCTCGGGGCGCTGTTGGGACTCCTGACATCCGTCGCCCTCGGCTGGGCACTCGCCCGCGGCATGGTGCGCATCGACCTGCGCGTGTTCTTCGCCTGGACGGGTGCCTTCCTCGTGCTCGTCGCCGCCGGCGTGCTCGCGTACGCGATCCACGACCTGCAGGAGGCGGGAGCCCTCCCCGGGCCGTTCACCGCCGACGCGCCGATCGACCCGGCCACCGGCGCCGTCGCTGTCGGCTGGGCCGCCTTCCCGTTCGGGTGGGCCTTCGACATGACCGCCGCGATCCCGCCCGGATCGCCGCTCGCCGCCATCCTGCAGGCCACCGTCGGCTTCATGCCGCAGATGTCGTGGCTGCAGGTGATCGCCTGGGTGGTCTACCTCCTCGTCGTCGGCACCGTCTTCGTGCGCGGGCTGCGGCGCCGGCCGCCGGCCCCGGCCGGAGCGACGGACGACGTGGATGCCGAGGCATCCGTCGCCCCTTCCCGCTCCCCCTCGACCGGCCACCCCACCACCGATTCCCCCTCCACCGACCAGGAGGCGCCCGCCGCCTCGGCCGCCCACCCGCAAGGAGCCTGATGATCCGCCCCCGCCTGCTCGCCGCCACGGCCGCGACCGCGCTCGCCGCACTCGCCCTCTCCGGCTGCGTCGCCAAGACCGATGCCGCCGCCTCGGGCTCGCTCACGGTGACCTCGACGGACACCTCCTGCGACGTCTCGGCGGCGACCGCCACGAGCGGCACGCTCACCTTCGACGTGACCAACCAGAGCTCCGACGTGAGCGAGTTCTACCTGCTCGCCGAGGATGGGCTGCGCATCGTCGGCGAGGTCGAGAACATCGCCCCCGGCGCCTCGCGCACGCTCACCGTCGTCGCGCAGCCGGGCGACTACTACACGCTCTGCAAGCCCGGCATGGTCGGCGAGGGCGTCGGCAAGGCCTCCTTCGCGGTCTCGGGCGAGAAGGTCGCCGCGACCGGCGACGACGCCGAGCAGAAGCAGAAGGCCGTCGACCTCTACGCCGCGTTCGTCAAAGACCAGGTCGAGCAGCTCGTGCCCGCCGTCGACAGCTTCGTCGCGGCGTACGAGTCGGGCGACGACGACGCGGCGAAGGCGCAGTTCCCCACCACCCGCGCCTTCTACGAGCGCATCGAGCCGGTGGCCGAGTCGCTCGGCGACCTCGACCCGCGCATCGACTACCGCGAGGTGGATGCCGTGGCCGAAGGCCTCGAGTGGACCGGCTTCCACCGCATCGAGAAGGACCTCTGGGTGCCCGCGCAAGATGCGCTCAACTCCGACGGCGTGACGCCGGCCTGGCAGAACTGGCAGCCGTCGACACCCGCCGAGCGCGCCGCCTACGGCGACCAGCTGATCGCCGACGTCGCGGAGCTCAACGACTACGTGCACTCGGACGCCTTCACCGAGGCCCTCGACGCGCAGGGGATCGGCGGCGTCTCCAACGGCGCCATCGGCCTGCTCGACGAGGTCGCGACCGGCAAGATCTCCGGCGAGGAGGACTGGTGGTCGGGCACCGACCTGTGGGACTTCGCGGCGAACGTCGAGGGCTCCGAGATGGCGTTCTCGCTCGTCCAGGATTTCGCCTCGTCGTCGGGCTCGGAGGGCGCCGCTCTCGTGAAGCAGATCCAGACCGGCTACGACGACCTCGACGCGTCGCTCGCACAGCACGGTTCGCTCGAGTCCGGGTTCGTGAACTACCGCGAACTCACCGAGGCCGACAAGCGCGAGTTCACCGACCTCATCAACGCGCTCGCCGAGCCGCTGTCGAAGCTCACGTCGACCATCCTGGAGTGATGATGACCACGGACGACGACGCCCTCCCCGACGCGCCGGCGGGCGCGGAGACCCCGCCGGCCGGCGGGTTCTCCGGTGCCGAGGTCCGCGGCGGCGAGGCGCGCGGCGGCCTCAGCCGGCGCGGGCTCATCGGGCTCGCCGCGGGGATCGGCGCCGCCGGCCTCGCCGTAGGGGCGGGCGCGGGGTCGGCCGCCGGCGTCGCCGTCGGCCGAGCGCGGGTGGGCGCCTCCGAGGCATCCGTGCACCCGTTCTTCGGCGTGCACCAGGCGGGCATCACGACGCCGGTGCAGGATCACCTGCACTTCGCGTCGTTCGACATGATGGCGCGCACGAACCGCGACGACCTGATCGAGCTGCTGCAGGACTGGACGTATGCCGCGGCGCGCATGAGTCAGGGGCTGGACGTCTCGGCGACGGGCGCGGTGGGTGGATCGCCCGAGGCGCCGCCCGACGACACGGGCGAAGCCCTGGGGCTCGCCGCCAACGGCCTGACGATCACGTTCGGGTTCGGGCCGACGCTGTTCCAGACCGGGGCGGGTGAGGACCGCTACGGCATCGCCGCGCAGCGCCCCGCGGCGCTCACCCCGCTCCCCGCGTTCCTCGGCGACGACCTCGATCCGCTCGCCTCGGGCGGCGACCTCGTGATCCAGGCGTGCGCCGACGACCCGCAGGTGGCGGTGCACGCGATCCGCAATCTCAGCCGGATCGCGTTCGGCCGGGCGCGGCTGCGCTGGTCGCAGCTCGGATTCGGCAAGACGTCGAAGACGACCGCCGACCAGGCCACGCCTCGGAACCTCTTCGGGTTCAAGGACGGCACCGCCAACATCCTCGCCGACGACACGGCCGCGCTCGACGCGCACGTCTGGGTCGGCAGCGGCGACGAGCCCGCGTGGATGACGGGGGGCTCGTACCTCGTCGCGCGCAAGATCGCGATGCTCATCGAGACCTGGGACCGCGTGCGGCTCGCCGAGCAGGAGCGGGTCACCGGTCGCGACAAGGCGATCGGGGCACCGCTGTCGGGCGGACAGGAGAACACCGCGCCCGACTTCGCGGCCACAGGCCCGGGCGGCGCGCCGGCCATCGACGCGCGCAGCCACGTGCGACTCGCGCACCCCGACCTCAACGGCGGTAATCGCATCCTCCGCCGCGGATACAACTACGTCGACGGCAACACCGGGCTCGGGCGCCTGGACGCCGGGCTGTTCTTCCTGTCGTACCAGCGCTCCCCCGACCAGTTCGTCGCGCTGCAGAAGGCCCTCGCCACCGACCTCCTCGCCGAGTACATCCGCCACATCGGCTCGGGCGTCTGGGCCGTGCCGCCGGGCGCCGCGGCCGGCTCGTACGTCGGTGCGGGGCTGTTCGACGCCTGAGGTCAGTCCGGGCCGGTCGGATGGCCGTCGCGACCTGCCTGCCGCCGCGCGGGGAGACTGAATTGTGCACACGAGAGCCCGGGCCGGCCCGGCCCAGGCGATTCGCGCGCATGCAGCTCGCGTCGATGCCGGCGTCCGTCAGCACCGTGCCGAGCTCGCGACGGGTGAGCCGGTTATCGCCGCGGAGCACCGGCCGCACAGCGGACTCGGCGCGGGCGAGCACGTCGTCGTCGATGCCGGCGCGGCGGTGCACACCGGCGGCCTGCCGGAGCTGCCGGCCCGCCGTGATGCCCAGCATCCATCCGAGGTCGCGCGGATCGAGGATGTGCACGGTTCCCCGCTGCGTCCACGACCGGATGGGCTCGCCGCGCTCGAAGGCCGCATCGACGTCGGCGAGTGCGGGCGATCCCGTCGAGCGGCCGGCCCCGCGTGCCGTTTGCAGGAGAATCGCGCGCACCGCCGCGCGCGTTCCACGTGTTTCCGCGGCTCGCACGCGCGAGTCGGCACAGAGTTCCTGCAAACGGCACCCGCACCGGCGGTCACGGCCGCCCAATAATCGACTCGTCCGGCGCGCGACGACGCGGGCCGGTGCTCGAAAAAGGGGCACGCGAGACACATACGGCATCCATCACCGTTCCCCGAGGTCGACTTCGCCGGCCTCGCCGCCTCGGTCGGCGCCCGCGGAGTGGTCGTCCGCAGCCTCGCCGACCTCGACGCGCTGGCCGAATGGGCGGCGGCCCCGGCATCCGACCGACCCTACCTCCTCCTCGACTGCCGAATCTCGGGGGAGGTCATCGCGCCGTATCAGCAGGAGATCATCCGCGTGAACTCCTGACGCCCGGCTTCTGCGGCGGCGCCGCCGCGCCGCGCACGGCGGGCGGGGAATGCCAGAGCCTGGCAGAACGCTGATCCTTGAGTCCACACTGAGCGTGAACAGGGAGGGATGCCATGGAAGGCCTCGAAGTCACGGTTCTGCTGGGCCTCGCGATCCTGGCCGGGACGGTGCTCGCGCCGCGCCTGCGGATCGCGACACCGCTCGTCCTCGTCGTGATCGGGCTGCTGCTCGGATTCGTCCCGGCACTGCGCGACATCCAGCTGCCGCCCGAGACCGTGCTGCTCCTCTTCCTGCCGGTCATGCTCTTCTGGGAGAGCCTCACGACCTCGTTGCGCGCGGTCCGGCAGTCGCTGCGGTACATCGTGCCGATGTCGACGCTTCTCGTCGTCGCGTCCGCGTTCACCGTGGCATGGATCGCGACGCTCTTCGGAGTGCCGTTCCATACGGCGCTCCTTCTCGGTGCCGCCGTCGCTCCGCCGGATGCCACGGCGGTCGCCGCCCTCGGGCGTCTGCTTCCTGAGCGGATGTTCATGAAGCTCAAGGCCGAGAGTCTGACAAACGACGGGACGGCGCTCGTGCTCTACTCGATCGCCCTCTCGCTCGCCCTCGGCGAGAACATCTCGGGATGGTCGATCACCGGGATGGTGGCCGTCTCCTACCTGGGCGGCGCCGCGGCCGGCATCGCCGTTGCAGCGCTCGTCTACCTGGCGCTGCGGCGCGCGCGCGACGCCCTCGTCATCAACACGACGCTTCTGCTTGTGCCGTTCGTCGCCTTCCTCCTCGCCGAGCTCGTCGGCGCCTCCGGCGTGCTGGCGGTCGTCTTCGCGGGTCTGATCGTGGCCTGGTCGCACGCGGGCATCACGACCGCGACGTCGCGGCGCCAGGCGCAGTTGGCATGGCCGTTCGGCGTGTATCTGCTCAACGGGGCGCTGTTCGTCCTCATCGGACTCGAGGTGCAGTACGTCGTGCACGACGTCCCGGCCCGGCAACTCGGCACGCTCGTGGCCATCACGATCGCGACGTGGATCGCACTGATCGTCGTCCGGTATGTGTTCCTGACCTTGTTCGCGCCATTCTCCCGGACCCCGCGAGACCCGCGGTTCGGCCACCACCACCGCGGACGCATCGTCAATACGTTCGCCGGGTTCCGCGGCGCCGTGTCGCTTGCGATCGCCCTGTCCGTTCCGCCATCCATCGAGGGCATCGGCGAACTCACCGGGCGCGACATCGTCGCGTTCGTGACGGGCGGGGTGATCCTCGTGAGCCTTCTCGTGCAGGGGACGCTGCTCCCCGCGATCGTGCGTTGGGCGCGCTTGCCGCAGGATGAGACCGCGGCCGAGGAGTACGAGCTTGCGCAGCGCACGATCACGGGTGCGACTGTCGCCGTGCTCGACGACCTCGCCGCCGAGCACGGCATCAGCGACGAGGTGCGCGACCGGATCCGCCGCGAGACCTACGAGTACCTCGAGCTCGCCAATGCACGCGCCTACGCCCGGCAGAGCCGCGCCGACGCGGCATCCATCTCCGAGCTCGAGAGCATGCTCTCTACCCCTGAGGCCGGGAACCACGCGGGCGCCGGGGACGACGCGGGCGCCGGGGACGACGCGGATGACGAGGGTGCCGCGGATGCCTCGTGGGCGCGCTCGACTGCGCCATCGAATTCCGTCGGGGGCGCGGCGATGCCCGCCCTGTCGGCCTCACCGCTCGAGATGATTGCGACGAGCGACGACATCGACCTGACTCAGCGCTCGCCCATCACCCGGTACGAGGAGGCGACGCGACTGCGCCTCGCCGTGCTCGAGCGCAAGCGCGCCGTGCTGCACCGGTTGCGGCGCGAGGGCACGATCGACGACCTCGTCGTCCGACGGATCGAGGACCACCTCGACATCGACGAGTTGCGCCTGCGTGGCGTGGACCCGCTCGAGTGAACCCGCCCGACGCGACCTACAGCAGCCAGGCGTCGAAGAAGACGGCGAGCTCCTGCACGCCGTTCACGCCGTCCAGGGGGAAGACACCGGCGACGTACTGGTCGGGGCGCACGACGACGACCGCCCCGTCTCGTGAGATGCCGCGTTCCGCATAGATGTCGGTCGCGTTCCAGCGGTTGGGCGCTGCGGCGAACACCTTCTCCCAGTCGGTGAGGTGCAGCGGGCCGGTGCGCGGGCGGAAGATCGCGGGGACGCGCGTGACGTCGATCTCGTCATAGCCTCCCGGGTAGATCACCTTCGCGTCGACCGTCGGCCTTCGCGTGGTGTCCGAGGTGCACGACGTTGCCGTCTGCGGCGCGCGTGACCGGCGCACTCTTGAATCGCTTGCCGATCGGGAATCCCGTCGCGCGCTCTTGATGCGCGGCGTCCGCGAGCCCGGTCACGACCGCGCCGAGCTTCCAGCCGAGGTTGAAGCCGTCCTGCATCGAGACGTTCATCCCCTGCCCGGCCTTGGCGCTGTGCGTGTGGCACGCATCGCCGATGAGGAAGACCCTCGGCAGGCGGTCGGTGCCGAGTCACACGTACGGGCACGACTGCGCCGCGGGAGCGTCGAGTTGTCGACGGAAGGCGACTGAAGGAGGGGTCCGTCGCGCGCGGAGTAGCGCCCGGGCGGGGCACGGTCAACCCGTTGGTGTGCACGCGCATGGGCTGATTGAATCGGGACATGACCTCCGCGCATCCGGCTCCCACCGCCGGCGCCGCGCCCACCCCGATCGCCTACGACCACGTCATCGTCGGAGGCGGGATGGTCGCCGACGCGGCGGCACGGGGCATCCGGGAGCGCGGCACCGCCGACGACACCGGCGCCGTGGTCGTCCTGCGCACGCGGGTCACCGCCCTCCGCCCCGACGCGCACGAGCTCGACACGGATGCCGGCGACACCTATCGCTACGGCACCGTCCTCATCGCGACCGGCGGCACCCCCGTCGCGCTGCCGATCGAGGGCGGGGGCGCGAGCGACCGGGTGCTCACCTTCCGCACCGCGGAGGACTATCGGCACCTCCGCGCCCTCGCCGCGCAGGCCGACCGCATCGCGGTGGTCGGGGGCGGCTACATCGGCAGCGAACTCGCCGCCGCGCTCGTGCAGCAGGGCGTCGACACCGTGCTCGTGCACAGCACGGCCACCCTCGGCGCCGACGTGTTCCCCGCGGATCTCGCCGACCATTTCGCCGGGATGTTCCGCGACGCCGGCGTCGAACTCGTCGGCGGCCACGAGGTGGTCGGCGGCGACGCCGGCGACGCGGGAGTGCGACTCGACCTCGAAGGCGGCGCGACGGTCGTCGCGGATGCCGTGGTCTCGGGCCTCGGCATCGAGGTGCAGACCGAGCTCGCCGAGTCCTCCGGCATCGCGACGGGCGACGGCATCGTCGTCGACGCCCACCTGCGCACCGATCGGGCCGACGTCTTCGCCGCCGGCGACGTGGCCGAATACCCCGACCGCATCCTCGGACGCCGCCGCGTCGAGCACGTCGACAACGCGGAGCAGATGGGCCGGCAGGCGGGTCGGAATCTCGCGGGCGCCGGCGAGGAGTACACCCACACGCCGTACTACTACTCCGTCGTGTTCGGCACCCGCTACGAGGCGGTCGGCACGCTCGACGGATCGCTCGAGACGGTCGAGGACTGGGTCGAGCCGCTCGAACGCGGCGTCGTCTACTACCTCGACGACGACCGCGTCGTCGGCGTGCTGCTGTGGAACATCGACGATCGAACGGATGCCGCGCGCGCCGTTCTCACCGAGGACGGACCCGTCGATCGCGATGCCCTCATCGATCGCATCCGCGAGGAGGCATCATGACCGACGACCAGTACGCCTTCGGCAACCCGGTCACGCGCTACCCTCGGGTCGAGCCGCCGCTCCAGCATCAGGACGAGCCGGCGGTGCAGGGCGTCATGACGCCCGTCCCCGACCTCGGCGAGCACACCTACCGGGGCTCCGGCCGGCTCGCGGGGCGGCGCGCGCTGATCACCGGCGGCGACTCCGGCATCGGCGGGGCGGCGGCGATCGCGTTCGCGCGCGAGGGCGCCGACGTCGCGATCGTGCACCGACCGGGCGAGGAACCGGACGCCGCGCACGTCCTCGGTCTCATCCGGGAGGCGGGGCGTCACGGCGTCGCGCTCGTGGCCGACCTCACCGACGCCGAGCGCTGCCGCACCGTCGTCGCCGACGCCGTCGCCGAGCTCGGCGGTCTCGACATCCTGGTCAACAACGCGGGCAAGCAGACCGCCGTGGCGAAGGTCGAAGATCTCAGCGACGAGCAGTTCGAGGCGACGTTCCGGACGAACGTGTTCGCCCCGTTCCGGCTGATCAAGGCCGCCCTCCCCCACCTGACGCCCGGGTCGACGATCATCAACACGGCCTCGCTCGAGGCGTACGTGCCCGCGCCCGATCGGCTGGACTACGCGGCGACGAAGGCCGCGATCAACAACCTCTCCAAGGGTCTCGCGCAGCAGCTGGCTCCCCGCGGCATCCGCGTCAACGTCGTCGCCCCCGGCCCGACCTGGACGGCCCTGCAGGTGTCGGACGGCGTCTCCGACGAGCAGATGACGCACTTCGACGACGAGAACGAGTACCGCCGCGCCGGCCAGCCCGCCGAGATCGCGCCGGCGTTCGTCTTCCTCGCCTCGGCCGAGTCGGGCTACGTCTCGGGCGAGACGCTCAACGTCAACGGCGGGATGGTCACCCCGTGATGACGCCCGACGCACCGGCATCCGATCTCACCGTCTACGCGCTGCACGCGCTCGGCGGCAGCGCGGCGGAGTTCCGCCCCGTCGCCGCGGCGCTGCGCCCCGGCATCCGACTCGTGCCGATCGACCTGCCCGGCTTCGGCGACGCCGTCGACCTGCCCGGGTACACGGTCGCCGAGATGGCCGATGTCGTCATCGACCGCATCCGCCGCGACGACTCCGCCCACGGCGGCCGCTGGCTGCTCCTCGGGCACAGCATGGGCGGCAAGGTCGCCTCGGTCGTCGCCCGGCGCGCGCTCGCCGGCGACGATCCCGTGTTCGGCTTCGCGGGCGTCGTGCTCGTGGCCGCCTCGCCGCCGACGCCCGAGCCGATGAGCGAGGACAAGCGGGCCGAGATGATCCGCTGGGCCCGCGACGGCTGGCTCGGCGAGAACGAGGCCCGCGCGTTCGTCGAGGCGAACACCGCCCTGCCGCTCGGCGGCGAGTGCGATGCGCGGACGATCGACGACCTGCGCCGAGCGGCACCGGATGCCTGGGTGCACTGGCTCGAGCACGGCAGCCGTGAAGACGTGTCGGCCGTCGTCGGCACCCTGGACGTGCCCGCGGTGATCGTCGCGGGCGAGGACGACGACGATCTCGGCGCCGACGCGCAGCCGCGTCTGCACGGCGACGTCTATCCGCGCGCCCGCCTCGTGCGCCTGCGCGAGACGGGTCACCTCGTGCCGCAGGAGCGGCCGGAGGAGGTCGCGGCGGCGATCGCCGCCCTGGCCGACGAGATCGAGGCGCACGCCCCCGCGGTGCCCGCCGACTGGGCGCGCCTCATCGCCTCCCCCGCTCTCACGCCGCGGGTGCGCGCGACGCTCGCCGCCCGGGCGATCGCCGACGACCCGGCCTACCGGCCGCGCGCGCTCACACCCGCGCAGCTCGAGACGCTGCGACGGTTCGCCGACCTCGTCGTGCCGCAATCGGACGCCCCGGCCGCCGGCCGCGGGCGCATCGACCTCGCCGCGCGCGTCGACCGGCAGCTCGCGGCGGGCGAGGGCGACGGATGGCGCCGCGCCGACCTCCCGCCCGACGCGGTCGCCGCGGGGCTCGCCCTCGACGCGCTCGCCGACGTCAACCTCGACGACGACGTCGTCGCCGCGCTCGTGTCGGGCCGCCTCGAGCTGCCCGGCTCGGCGCTCTCGCCCGCGCAGCTGCAGGCGTGGGCCGAAGACGCCCGGGTCGACCTCGTGCGCCATTGGCTCGCCCACCCGGCATCCCTCGCCCGCACCGGCAACGACAGCTTCGCCACGCGCGGGTTCCCCGAGCCTCGGGGGTTCACAATGCTCGCCGCCGGCCTCCGCGAGGCGTGGGAACCCGGCGGTCTCGGCGACGTCGACACCTCGCGCGACACCCTCCCCTCGGGCCCCGCCGCGTGACCGGCGACGGAAGCGGAGGCCCCACGAGCGCCCTCGCCCTCGACACCTCTCGCATGCGCCGATTCGAGCCGGGCGAGGAGGTCGACGTCGTCATCGTCGGCACCGGCGCCGGCGGCGCCCCGGTGCTCGCCGAACTCGCCGCGGCCGGCCTGCGCGTCGTGGCCCTGGAGGCGGGTCCGTTCTTCGACCCCGCCGATCACACGCCCGACGAGACCGACGCCGCCGAGATCAACTGGATGAGCGAGCGGCTCTCCGGCGGCGACGACCCGACCGCGTTCGGGCCGAACAACTCCGGCCGCGGCGTCGGCGGATCGACGCTGCACTGGGGCGCGTTCACCCCGCGCCCCGACGCGGGTCAGCTGCGCCTGCGCACCGAGACGGGTGAGGGTCGCGACTGGCCCTTCTCCCTCGAGGAGCTCCTCCCCTTCCTCGTCCGCGCGGAGCGCGATCTCGGCGTCAGCGGTCCCGCGGACTATCCCTGGGATCCCGCCCGCTCCTACGCCTACGCGGCGGCCGGCCGCAACGCCTCCGCGCAGCACATGGCGGACGGATGCCGCGTCCTCGGCATCCGCGCGACCGACGCGCCCGCCGCGGTCCTGACCCGCCCCCGCGAGCAGCACGGCATCCCGCGCGGCGCGTGCATCGCGTGCGGCACCTGCCACCAGGGCTGCCGCACCGGCGCGAAGGCGACGATGGGGACGACCTACCTCCCCGCGGCGATCGCGGCGGGCGCCGAGATCCGCGCCGAGGCGATGGTGCACACCGTCGACACCGATGCCGCGGGGCGGGTGAGCGCGGTCGTCTACCGCCAGGCCGGCCGCGATCTGCGCCAGCCGTGCCGCGCGCTCGTGCTGGCCGGGGGCGGTGTCGAGACGCCGCGCCTGCTGCTGGCGAACGACCTCGGCAACGCGAACGGGCAGGTCGGGCGGAACTTCCTCGCCCACCCGGCGACCCAGGTGTGGGGCACGTTCGACACGCAGCAGCGCGCCTACCGCGGGTATCCCTCCTCGCTCATCACCGAGGACTTCCTGCGTCCGCCCGGCGCCGACTTCGCCGGCGGCTACCTCATCCAGAGCCTCGGCGTCATGCCGCTCACGTTCGCGACGTCGCTCGTGCGCGGCGGCGGGCTGTGGGGCGCCGAGCTCATGGCAGCCCTCGAAGGCGCGCGGTACACGACCGGACTCGGCATCAACGGCGAGTGCCTGCCGCAGCGCGACAACGCGCTCGTCCTCTCCGGCGAGGTCGACGAGCACGGCATCCCGCGCGCCGAGGTGTCGTTCACCGCCGGGGCGAACGAGAAGGCGCTGATGCGGCACGCGACCGACGTCATGGTGCGGATCCTCGAGGCGGCGGGCGCCACGTCGACCCGCGTGCTCGACCGCACCGCGCACACGCTCGGCACCTGCCGGATGAGCGACGACCCGCAGGACGGCGTGGTGGATGCCTCGGGCCGCAGCCACGAGGTCGAGAACCTCTGGATCGTCGACAACTCGACCTTCCCGAGCGCCCTCGCCGCCAACCCCGCCCTCACCCAGGTCGCGCTCGCGCTGCGGAGCTCCCAGCACCTCCTCGCCGGACACTGACCGGCCCTGCCGGTCAGTGTCCGCTCGAGCGGGTCAGTGCCCCTCGAGCGCCTTCGGCGGCACGACCTGGCGGATCGTGAGCGCCGCCGTCACGACGGCGAGATGGCTGAGCGCCTGCGGCAGGTTGCCCCAGAACGACCCGTCGCGGGCCGAGATCATCTCGCTGTAGAGGCCGACGTCGTTCGACATGGCGACGAGTTCGTCCATCGCGGCGATCGCCTCGTCGTGCCGTCCCACGCACGCGAGCGCGCCGGCGCGCCAGAAGGCGGATGCCACGAACGTGTGCTCCTCGCGCTCCATGCCCGAGTACCGGTAGAGCAGCGCCCCGGCTCCGAGCTGCGCGGTGAGCGCGTCGATCGTCCGCGACATCCGTTCGCCGCGATCGAAACCGCTCTCGGCGTGCAGCAGCACCGAGGTGTCGAGCGCGGTCGATCCGGGCGCCATGACGTACGCGCCGAGATCCTCTGACCAGCATTCCTCGGCGACCCACGCGGCGATCCGGTCCCGCTCCACCTGCCACCGCTCCACGGCGCCGTCGGCGACCGGGATCGCGCCCGCCACGACGAGGTGCACCGCGTCGCGGAGGGCCTGCCAGCATCCCATCTTCGACGACGTGTAGTGCGCGAGCTCGGGCAGCTCCCACATGCCCGAGTCGCGGTTGCGCCACAGGTCGCACACGCGGTCGGCGAGCTCGGCCAGGAGGCGCGCGGTGCCCGGATCGAGCACGTTCCCGGCATCCGCGTAGGTCCGGCAGATCGCGAAGAGGTCGCCGTAGACGCCGAGCTGCAGCTGGTCGCTGGCCGGGTTGCCCGTGACGACGGGGCCGATCCCGGCCCATCCGGGCGCGTCGAAGAACTCCACGCCCTCCACCGGCTCGCCCCGGAGGGTGTACATGACGCGCAGGTCGCCGTCGGCGCGGATGGTCTTCACCATCCACGACAGCGCGGCGTGGGTCTCCTCGCGCAGACCGAAGCGCACGAGCGCGTGCGCCGTGTAGGCGAGGTCGCGCACCCAGGCGAAGCGGTAGTCCCAGTTCTTCCCGCCCGCGGGATTCTCCGGCAGCGACGTCGTCGCCGCGGCGGCGATGGCGCCCGTCGGGGCGTAGACGAGGAGTTTCAGGGCGAGGGCGCTGCGCTGCACGGCATCCTGCCACGGTCCGTCGTAGGAGAACTCCTTCGACCAGTCGCGCCAGCCCGCGATCGAGCGGTCGAGGCTCGCGCCCATGAGGCCCGGATCGGCCAGGTGCAGCGGCTCGTCGTCGTTCGCGATGATCGCGAGGATGTGCGTCGAGTCCGCCGCGGTCGTGAACGTGCCGCGCACGGCGGAGAGGAGAGAGGAAGTCGCGTCGGCGCGCGGCCGACCGACCTCCGAGCCGATGACCGCCAGCATCGTCGAGCCCACCTGCAGCAGGTGCACGCCGTCGTGCTTCTTGATCCACGGCGCCGCTGTCCGCAGACGCGTGCCCGGCCGCACCGCCCAGCGGAACCGGACCTCACCGCGCATGCCCGCGATCCGGCGCACGAGCTGCGCCCACGGCAACCGCCCGGCGACGCCCGTGACGAGCGCGTCGGTGACGGTCGCGACGCCGCCCGGCGTCGTGAAGGTGGTCTGCAGCACGTTCGTGCCGGGGAGGTACCGGCGGCGCACCGTGTACTCCCCGTCCGGGGCGAGTTCGATGCACCCGCCGTCGGCGTCGTCGACGATCCGGGCGAAGACCGGCGCCGAATCGAGGTTCGGCATCGGCATCCAGTCGATGCCCCCGTCCGCGGCGATCAGCGCGACCGTCCGGCCGTCGCCGACCGCCGCGTACGTGCGGAGGTCTTCTCGACCCGGGATCGTCATCGCGGGCTCGCGCGAACGGCGCGTCGCCGGGCTGCGCTCATGTGAGCGTCATGCCCCCGGTCACCGCGATGGTCTCGCCCACGACGTAGCTCGACTCCTGCGACGCGAGGAACACGTACGCGGGCGCGAGCTCGACGGGCTGACCGGCGCGCCCGATCGGGGTCTGCTCGCCGAAGTGCTCGATCTTCTCGTTCGGCACGAACGCGGGCTGCAGCGGCGTCCAGATCGGCCCCGGCGCGACGCCGTTGACCCGAATGCCCCGCTCGATGAGCTGCTGCGCGAGGGCGCGCGTCCAATTCGCGATGCCCGCCTTCGACACCGCGTACTCCGCGAGCGACGGCGACGGGTCGAAGCCCTGGATGGAGGAGGTCGTGATGATCGCCGCGCCGGGCTTCAGGTGCGGGGAGGCGGCCTTGGTCATCCAGAAGAGCGGATAGATGTTGACCTTTACGACGTGGTCGAGGGTCTTCGTCTCGAAGTCGTCGATGCTGTCGACGGTCGGCATCGTGCCGGCGTTGAGGACGAGGATGTCGAGCCCGCCGAGCTCCGCCGCCGCCTTCTCGACGACGTCGATGCTCACCTGCTCCTCCTGGATGTCACCCGGCAGGAGCACCGCTGCGCGGCCCTCGGCGCGGATGAGCTCCGCGACCTCCTCGGCCTGCTCCTGCTCCTCGGCGAGGTACGACAGGGCGACGTCGGCGCCCTCGCGGGCGTAGGCGATCGCGACGGCGCGGCCGATGCCCGAGTCCGCCCCGGTCACGAGCGCCTTCCGGCCGGGCAGCCGCCCGAAGCCGATGTAGGTCTTCTCGCCGTGATCGGGCGCGGGCGTCATCTCGTGGATGTCGCCCGGGGCATCCTGCTGCTGCGGCGGGAACGGCGGCCGCGGATACTGCGTCGTCGGATCCTGGGCCGTGTACATGTCGGTCACGAGGTGGCCGGCCTCCGGTTCTCGGCGCTCATCATCCAGGCGTACTGCTCGAGCTTCTCGATGATCTCGTGGAGGATGTCGGCGCTCGTCGGGTCTTCCTCGTCGACCTCGTCGTGCACGCCGCGGCAGGTGGCGACGGTGTCCTCCAGTCGCGCCGTGATGAGGTCGATGACCTCGGTCGTCGCGATCTCGCCCTGCGGGAACTCGGGCAGGGTGGTCGACTCGGCGACGGTGTCGCTGCGGCCGTCGGGCAGGGCGTGCAGCGCGCGCATGCGCTCGGCTATCGTGTCGCTGAACTCGCGCGCCGAGTCGATGATCTCGTCGAGCGCGAGGTGCGTGTCGCGGAAGTTCGTGCCGATGACGTTCCAGTGCGCCTGCTTGCCCTGCGAGGCGAGCTCGAGAAGGTCGACGAGCACCTTCTGCAGGTTCTCGCTCAGCTCCTTGGAGGCGGTGAAGCCGCTCTCGGCGTTCTGCTCGTTCGTCAGCCGTGCTCCGTGCGCGGGCTTGCGCTTGTTCTTGGTCGCTGTCGTAGATGCCATATTTCGATGCTACGGGGGCGGCCGCCGCGACGGACGGGGATTGCGCGCCCGGATCGTGCGTGGTACGCCCGCGGCTCCGGCCCGCTCGCCGGCGCCCTCTCCTCACCGCGGTGTGTCAGTCTGGGTGCATGCAGCGCGACGTGACCGCCCACCTCGAACTCTCCGTGACCGAGCCCGCCGACCTCGTCGTCGCGATCGCCGTGTCGACGCACTACCAGCCGAGCGACGAGGCGTTCACGGCGCTCCTCGACGGGGCGCCGGTCGCGGCGACCGAGTTCACCGACCACAGCGGCACGCGCTTCCAGCGGCTGCAGGTGGGCACGGGCTCACTCGTGATCGACTACCGCGCGCACATCGACGGCGAGGGCGCCGAAGCGCCGGGCGTGCCCTACGACCTCTTCTCCTCGCGGCTGCCGAGCCGCTACGTCGAGAGCGACGTGCTCTCCCCGACGGCCGCGGCGGAGTTCGCGGGGATCGACCCCGGCGCCGACCTCCTCGCGGCCGTCTCGTCCTGGGTCGGCACGCAGTTGAGCTACGTGCCCGGCGCCTCCGGCCCGACCGACGGCGCCGTGGAGACCCTGCTCAGGCGACAGGGCGTGTGCCGCGACTACGCGCACCTGTGCGCGGCGCTCCTGCGCGCCCGCGGCGTCGCCGCCCGCGTGGCCGCCGTCTACGCGCCGGGCCTCGCGCCGATGGAGTTCCACGCGGTGACCGAGGCGTGGATCGACGACGCGTGGCGCGTGGTGGATGCCACGGCGCTCGCGCCCCGGCAGAACCTCGTGCGCATCGCGACCGGTCGCGACGCCGCCGACACCGCCTTCCTCACTGTGCTGAGCGGCCGCACCGACCTCGACGTCATCGAGGTGACCGCCGTCGTCGACGAGCTCGCCCGCGACGACGTCACACAGCTCGTCTCGATCCGCTGACCGCGCCGGCGGCTGAGCGCGCCGACCGCACCGGCTCTCGCGCTCGGGCGCGCGTCGTGGCACGCTGGGGGCATGAAGGCCTGGATCGTGCGTTTCCTCTCGTTATACGTGTTCAACGTCGCCGTGCTGCTCGTGATCGGGTTGCTCACCCCGGCGCACGTCGGGTGGGCGGTGCTGTGGGCGTCGGTCATCCTGACGCTCGCGGAGCTGTTCGTGAAGCCGCTGCTGCAGGGCGCGTTCACGAAGTCGGCGGCGGAGTCGGCCGGTGACCGCACCCGCATCGGCGAGGCGCTCGTGCAGCTGCTGCTCGTGCTCGCCGTCGCGGCGATCATCTGGATCATCACGCTCGTGCTCACCGGCGTGAACGCCCGCGGCAGCTGGTTCTGGGCCTACGTCCTGCCGCCCGTCATCATCGCCATCGGCTGGGCGGTGTACGCCCGCATCGACGACCGCATCGAGGCGAGGGCGGGCGGATACTACGACCGCGCCACGGCGGGCATCCGCGGCGGCCGTGCCGGCGCCGACGCCACCGCATCCCCCGGAGCGGGCACGTCCGGCATCACGTCGGCGAGCGCCGCCGAGGCCGACGACGGGCTGACGCCGGAGCAGCGCAAGATGCTCGACGACCTCGGCAAGAGCTGACCGCGCCGGCAACCGGGGGCCGCCGCGCATGACGGCCCTGTAACAAAGGGACCCGCGCGACCCCGACGGCATCGGCGAGCGGGAATGATGGATGCTGCGGCATAAGTCCACAGCATCCGACGCGCCGCGCTCCCACACCCGGAAGGTCTCCGTCATGCCGCGCATCGCCCGTCCCGCCCGCCTCGCGATGGCCACCGCCGCCGTCGCCGCGCTCCTGGCCCTCGCCGGCTGCTCCGGCTCCGCCGACCCGGCCGCATCGAGCGCCGACCCGGCGGCCGACTTCGTCACGCCCGGCAAGCTCACGATCGCGACCGGCCAGACGGCCTACGAGCCCTACGTCTACGACGACGACCCGACGACCGGCAAGGGCTTCGAGTCGGCCGTCGCGTACGCCGTGGCCGAGAAGCTCGGTTTCGCCAAAGACGACGTCGTCTGGGTGCGCACGTCGTTCGAGGCGGCGATCGCGCCGGGGCCGAAGAACTTCGACTTCAACATCCAGCAGTACACGATCACCGACGAGCGCAAGCAGGCCGTCGACTTCTCGACGCCCTACTTCGAGGCGAGCCAGACGATCGTCGCGATCAAGGGCGGCAAGGCCGACGGCGTCACCGACCTCGCCGGCGCGAAGGGACTGCTGCTGGGCGCGATGGCCGGTTCGACGAGCGCCACCACGATCGACGAGGCGATCGCCCCGACGACTCCCGCCGCCCTGTTCGGCTCGAACGAAGACGCCCGCGCGGCCCTCGAGGCTGGCCAGATCGATGCGATGGTGCTCGACACCCCGACGGCCTACCTCGCCGCGAACTACTACATCGACGGCGGCTTCATGGTGGGCGAGCTGCCCGCGGCGGGGGTTCCCGACCAGTGGGGCCTCCTGCTGCAGAAGGACTCGCCGCTCACCGCCCGGGTCAGCAACGCGGTCGACACGCTGCGCGCCGACGGCACCCTCGACGCGCTCGAGAGGGAATGGCTGTCGGTGCTCACCGAGGGCGTGCCGCAGCTGAAGTGACCGTCCTGTCGAAGGCCGGGCCGAACTCGGCCGCCCGGCCCCGCTCGGGTAGCGTCGTCTCGTGAGTTCGCACACCCCGAGCGCCCTGGAGCTCGAACGGCGCGCCTACCGCCGCGGCCGCGAGCGACGCTCGGTGCTGGTCGCGATCGGGTCGACGCTCGTGTTCGCGGCGGTCGTGTGGGTGACGGTCGTGAACACTCCGGGCTGGACGAAGGTGCAGCAGACCTTCTTCGACCCCGCCACCGCGGTCGCGTCGCTGCCGAAGGTGTGGGACGGGTTCCTCGTGAACCTGCAGGTGCTCGCCCTCTCGGTCGTGACGGTCGCGGCGGTGGCCCTGCTGATCGCCTTCCTGCGGACGCTCCCGGGAGCGGTGTTCTTCCCCGTGCGGGTCGTCGCGGCCGCCTACACCGACCTGTTCCGCGGGTTCCCGTTCATCATCGTGCTCTACCTCGTCGGCTTCGGTCTGCCCACGATCACGAACACCCGCATCCCGGTCGTGCTGCTCGGCGTGCTCGCCGTCACCCTCACCTACTCGTCGTACGTCGCCGAGGTGATCCGTGCCGGCATCGACGCGGTGCACCCGTCGCAGCGGCTCGCGGCGCGCTCGCTCGGGCTCGGCTACGGGCAGACCCTCTGGCGGGTGGTGCTCCCCCAGGCCCTGCGCAAGATGACGCCGCCCCTCATGAACGACTTCGTCTCGATGCAGAAGGACGTCGGGCTCATCTCGATCCTCGGCGCCATCGATGCGATCGCCGCCGCGCGCTCGGCGAACGCCCTCAGCTACAACTTCACGCCGTACGTCGTCGCGGGCATCCTCTTCGTGCTGCTCGCGATCCCCACGATCCGGATCGCCGACTGGTACACGGCGCGGCTGCGCGAGCGCGAGCAGAGCGGAGCGATCCTGTGACCGCGGTGGGGCCGGGCGGTGTCCCGGCGCCGGTCGGCGCCCCGGTGCTCGCGGCGGAGGATGTCTGGAAGGCGTTCGGCGAGCGCGAGGTGCTGCGCGGGGTGTCGGTGTCGCTCGCCGCGCACGAGGTCGTCGCGCTCATCGGGGCATCCGGATCGGGCAAGTCCACGCTCCTCCGCTGCCTCGGCCTGCTCGAGCCGATCGACGACGGTCGCATCTTCCTCGGCGACGAGGACATCTCCGACCCGCGCGTCGACGGCAACCGGGTGCGCGCGCGGCTCGGCGCGGTGTTCCAGAGCTACAACCTCTTCCCGCATCTGACGGTGCTCGGCAACGTGACCCTCGCCTCGCGCGTCGTGCACAAGGTGCCGCGAAAGGATGCCGAGGCGCGCGCACTGGCGCTCCTCGAGCGCATCGGGCTCGCCGACTTCGCGAACGCCCACCCCGACCGCCTCTCCGGCGGGCAGCAGCAGCGCGTCGCGATCGTCCGCGCCATCGCGACCGACCCCGAGGTGCTGCTGCTCGACGAGATCACCTCGGCGCTCGACCCGGAACTCGTCGGCGAGGTGCTCGACCTCGTGCGCTCGCTCGCCGAGGGCGGCGCGACGATCCTCATGGCGACGCACGAGATGGCGTTCGCGCGTGACGTCGCCGATCGGGTGCTGTTCCTCGACGAGGGCGTCATCGTCGAGGAGGGCGCTCCCGCCCAGCTGTTCACGGCGCCCGCACATGCCCGCACGAAGGCTTTCCTCACCCGTTTCACCGCATAGCCGCGCGGCGTATGCTGTGCGCACGCCTCCCTCCGATGCCCTCCTCACGACTTGGCGCGCCGACCCTGTGACCCTCGTCGTCCTGGTCGCCGCGGCGATCGCCTACGCCCTCGGCATCCGTCGAGCCGCCCGTCACGGCGCCGTGTGGCCGCGTCGACGCACGGTGCTGTTCTTCGCCCTCGGCCTCGGCTCGTACGCGGTCGTCGAGCTGGGCTTCCTCGGCGCGTGGTCGGCGCAGCTGCGCTGGGCGTTCACGGCGCGCATCGCGCTGCTGCTCCTCGCCGTGCCCGCCCTCATCGCGCTCGGCAAGCCGGTCGAGCTTGCGCGGGCCGGCATGGGCGAGGCGGGGCGCGACCGGCTCGACGGCGTGCTGAGCGGGCGGACGGCCCGGATCCTCGGCAACGCGATGCTCTGGTTCATCGCCGAGGCGGCCGACGTTCCGGTGCTGATCCTGCTGCTCCTGCGGTGGGCGCGGCGCGACCGCGCCGAAGCGGCAGACTTCGACGCGCTCACCGACGCCGAGCACGACGCGCTCGTACAGGCGCACCTGCGCGGCGCGCGCGCCGGATCGGACGCCGCCCGCTGACGCTCAGGCGCGGATCGTGCGCTCCGCCGCCTCGACGACGTTCGTCATCAGGAGCGCCACCGTCATCGGGCCGACGCCCCCGGGATTCGGCGACAGCCAGCCGGCCACCTCTTCGACGCCCGGGGCGATGTCGCCGTAGACCTTCGACTTGCCGGTCTCGGGATCGATCTCGCGGGTCACCCCGACATCGAGCACGGCGGCGCCGGGCTTGACGTCCTCGGGTCGCACGAGGTGCTTCACGCCCGCCGCGCCCACGATGACGTCGGCCTGCCGCAGGTAGGCGGGCAGGTCGCGCGTGCCGGTGTGGGTGAGGGTCACGGTCGCGTTGACGTCGCGGCGGGTGAGCAGCAGCCCGATCGAGCGCCCGATCGTCACGCCCCGGCCGACGACGACCACATGCGTGCCCGCGAGCGCGTAGCCGTTGCGCTCGAGCAGCTCGATCACGGCGCGGGGCGTGCACGGCAGCGGAGAGATGATCTCGTCGTTGACGTTCAGCACGAGCTTGCCGAGGTTCGTGGGATGCAGGCCGTCGGCATCCTTCGCCGGGTCGATCCGCTCGAGGATCCGGTCGGTGTCGAGGTGTCGCGGCAGCGGCAGCTGCACGATGTAGCCGTGGCAGGTCTCATCGGCGTTGAGCCGGTCGATCTCCGCCTCGACGTCCGCCTGCGTGGCATCCGCCGGCAGCTCGACCTGGATCGAGTTCATGCCGATCGCTTCGGACTGCTTGTGCTTCATGCCGACGTACAGCTGGGATGCCGGGTCGGCGCCCACGAGCACCGTCGCGATGCCCGGGGTCACTCCCTGCGCCTTGAGCTTCGCGACGCGCTCGGCGAGCTCCGCCTTGATCGCCGCGGCGGTGGCGCGCCCGTCCAGGACGGTCGCGGTCACTGCGTGAGCCCCGGGTAGAGCGGGAACGCGGCGGTCAGGGCGGCAACGCGCGTGCGCAGCTGCTCGAAGTCGGCGCCGTCCGCACCGCCCACGAGGGCGAGGGCGATGATGTCGGCGACCTCGGTGAACTCGGCGTCGCCGAAGCCGCGGGTCGCGAGCGCGGGCGTGCCGATGCGCAGGCCCGAGGTCACCATCGGCGGCCGCGGGTCGTTCGGCACGGCGTTGCGGTTCACGGTGATGTGGATCTCGTGCAGCAGATCCTCGGCCTGCTTGCCGTCGATCGCGGCGTCGCGGAGGTCGACGAGCACGAGGTGCACGTCGGTGCCGCCCGAGCGCACCGAGATGCCGGCGCCGGCGACGTCGGGCTGCGAGAGCCGCTCGGCGAGGATCGCGGCACCCCGCACGGTGCGCTCCTGGCGCTCACGGAACTCCGGCGTCGCGGCGAGCTTGAACGCGGTCGCCTTGGCGGCGATCACGTGCATGAGCGGGCCGCCCTGCTGACCCGGGAAGACCGCGGTGTTGATCTTCTTCGCGATGTCGGCGTCGTTCGTGAGGATGAAGCCCGAACGCGGACCGCCGATCGTCTTGTGCACGGTCGAGGACACCACGTCGGCGTAGGGAACGGGCGACGGGTGCAGGCCCGCAGCGACGAGCCCGGCGAAGTGCGCCATGTCGACCCAGAGGAGCGCGCCGACCTTGTCGGCGATCTCGCGGAACCGCGCGAAGTCGAGCTGGCGCGGGTAGGCCGACCAGCCCGCGATGATGACCTTGGGCGAGTGCTCGACGGCGAGGCGCTCGACCTCGTCCATGTCGATGATCGAGGTCTCGGGGTCGACGCCGTACGCGACGATGTTGTAGAGCCGGCCGGAGAAGTTGATCTTCATGCCGTGGGTGAGGTGTCCGCCCTGGTCGAGCGAGAGGCCGAGCAGAGTGTCGCCCGGGCGAGCGATCGCGTGCAGCACGGCGGCGTTGGCGGATGCCCCGGAGTGCGGCTGCACGTTCGCGAACTCGGCGCCGAAGAGCGCCTTCGCGCGCTCGATCGCGAGCTCCTCGGCGACGTCGACCTCTTCGCAGCCGCCGTAGTAGCGACGGCCCGGGTAGCCCTCGGCGTACTTGTTGGTCAGCACCGACCCCTGCGACTGCAGCACCGAGACGGGCACGAAGTTCTCCGACGCGATCATCTCGAGGTAGCCGCGCTGGCGGTCGAGTTCGCGCTCGAGCACCTGGGCGATCTCGGGGTCGACCTCGGCGAGCGGGGCGTTGAAGTACGGGTCGGTCATAGTCGTCTCCTGTCGGCTGGATGATCTCGGTGCACCGTCGCTGCGCGACGGCACTCGATCAGCGAGCAGCCCGACCCAGGCGAACGGTCGATTGCCATGTGGTCGCTCCCCGGTGGTGGCCCACCTCAACGCCAGTCGCGACACAGCGAGCATATCCGACCGGGCCCCGCGCCGCGCGAGCCGGCGGACCCCACCCGACCACTCGCGCGTGGTCGGCACCATCCCCGAGAATGGAGCATCGTGGCCCTTCCGTCCGTCGTTCCCGCCCCCGCCTCGATCGAGGCGGACGGCTCTGCGCCGTTCGCCCTGACGTGCGGGACCCCGATCGTGGCCGCGGCCGAGATCGCGGATGCCACGGAGGCGCTGCAGTCCCTCATCGAAACCCGCACCGGTCTGCGTCTCGACACCCGAGAGCCCGCCGACAGCGCCGCCGACGCCCGCGCGATCGTGCTGGAGATCGCCGGCGACGGCGCGGCCGAGTCGTACCGGCTCGACGTGACCGAGGCATCCGTCATCGTCAGCGGCACCGACGCCGCCGGCCTCTTCTCCGGTGTGCAGACGCTCGACCAGCTCGTCGAGCCCGCGCCCGGCGGCTGGCAGATCCCCGCGGTCCGGATCGTCGACGCCCCGCGCTTCGCATACCGCGGTGTCATGCTCGACGTCGCCCGGCACTTCCACGACGTGGCGACGGTGAAGGCGTACATCGACCGCACCTCGGCCCTGAAGTTCACCCACCTGCACCTGCACCTGACCGACGACCAGGGGTGGCGGCTGCAACTGGACTCGCGGCCGCTGCTGACCGAGAAGGCGTCGGCGACCTCGGTGGGCGGCGACCCGGGCGGCTTCTCCACGCAGGACGACTACCGCGAGGTCATCGACGACGCGGGCGCCCGCCACATGACCGTGGTGCCCGAGATCGACCTGCCCGGGCACACCCACGCCGTCTCGCTCGCCTACCCCGAGCTGTCCGAGGAGCCGGTGCTGAGCGACCACATCCGCGAGATCGTGCGCGACTACGGCGGCGAGCTGCCGGTGAACCGGGTGCCCTACGACGGCATGGCGGTCGGGTTCTCGTCGCTGAAGATCCGCGACGAGGCGACTTACGAGTTCCTCGCCGACGTGCTCGGCGAGGTCGCCCGCCTCACCCCCGGCCCCTACCTGCACATCGGCGGCGACGAGACACTCGGCACCTCGGCCGAGGACTACGACTACTTCATCGGCCGGGTCAGCCGGCTCGCCGCCAGCCTCGGCAAGACGCCGGTCGCGTGGCACGAGGCCGGCACGGCGACCGACCTCGAACCGACCACCGTCGGGCAGTTCTGGGGTTACGTCGAGCCGATCGACGGCATGGATGCCAAGGCGCGCGGCTTCACCGCGGTCGGGTCGGATCAGGGGAAGCTCATCGATACCCTCGCGTTCCCGCGCGCGGCGGCGGCGGCGGAGGCCGCGTGGTCCCCCGCGGCCGGGGCGAGCGAGCTGCGCACGTGGGAGTCGTTCGCCGCACGCGTCGGCGCTCTCGCGCCGCTGTGGACGAGCCAGGGCATCGGGTTCACCCCGCTCGACGGCATTCCGTGGGCGGTCGAGGTGGCCGCCGGCGCCGATCGAGGCGACGCATGACCACCGTCATCCACTCCGCGCGCCTCGTCGACGGCGGCGAGGTGACGGACGACGCCTGGGTCGCCTTCGCCGACGGCGTGGTGCTGCACGCGGGCACCGGCGACGAGTGGCGGGCGCTGCCCGCCGGCGACGCGATCGACGCGGCCGGCGCGTACCTCACGCCCGGGTTCGTCGACATCCACGGGCACGGGGGCGGCGGCGGCACGTACGATCACGGGCTGGATGCCATCGCGGCGGCCCGCGCCGTGCACCTCGCGCGCGGCACGACGCGCGCGGTGCTCTCGCTCGTGACGGCGTCGATCGACGATCTGGCCGCGCAGGTCGGGATGATCGCCGACCTCTCCGAACGCGACGCGACGATCCTCGGCACGCACCTGGAGGGCCCCTTCCTCGACCCCGGGCACAAGGGCGCGCACACCGAGAGCCTGCTGCGGGCCCCCGACGAGGCCGCCGTCGCGCGCCTGGTCGAGGCCGGCCGCGGCACCGTCCGGCAGGTGACCCTCGCACCCGAGCTCCCCGGCGGGCTCGCCGCCACGGCGCAGTTCGTCGCCGCGGGCGTCGCCGTCGCGGTCGGTCACACGAACGCGACCGAGGCCGAGGCATCCGCCGCGTTCGATGCGGGCGCGACACTGCTCACGCACGCGTTCAACGCGATGCCCGGCATCCATCACCGTGCTCCCGGGCCCGTGGTCGCGGCGATGCGCGACGAGCGGGTGACGCTCGAGCTGATCGCCGACGGCATCCACGTGCACCCCGACGTGATCGCCCTCCCCTTCGCGGGCGCACCGGGGCGCATCGCGCTGATCACCGACGCGATGGGTGCCGCGGGGGAGCCCGACGGGGCGTACGAACTCGGCGGCCTCGCCGTGACCGTGACCGACGGCGTCGCGCGCCTCGACGAGGGCGGCGCGATCGCCGGATCGACGCTGACGCAGGATGCCGCGTTGCGCCTCGTCGTCGCGGGCGGACTCCCCCTCGCCGACGCGGTCGCCGCGCTCACGAGCGTGCCCGCGCGGGCGATCGGTCTGGCCGGGCGCTACGGGAGCCTCCGCCCCGGCGCCGCCGCGGACGCGGTGCTGCTCGACGACGCCCTGCAGGTGGCCGGGGTCTGGGTCGACGGCGCGCGGGTCTGAGGCGAGGCCCGTGCGCTGACCGGCGACGGGATGTGAGCACCGCGGCGCGCGCCTGGTCGACGGCCCGGACCGACCGGTACGGGTGCGAGCGGGGCGGCGGCCCCCACCGCTCGCACCGCTCTCGTCCCCCGGCGGTCCCTTCTGCTACCGTGCCCGTGTTGCCGGGCCGGCGCGGCCCTCCGTGCGCGACCCTCCCCAGGGGCGCGCACGGAGAACCGTCTGCCCATGAGATGCCGCAGCGCGGATTCCATGACGCGGTTTTCGGGATTTCTTTTCGGGTGGCGCCGGGGCGCCGCCCGGCCCGGTCGTTTTCCGGGCGCGACCTGGGAGAATGAGGAAAGCGCGTCATGATCGCGCCCGTCGGGCGTCTCATGATCGATCCCCGTCCTCGAACCAGGACCCGCATGGACGACCCCGATCAGTCGCACGCCGACACCGACGGCCTCGCCGACGCCGAGCTCGTGCAGCGCACCCGCTCGGGCGATCGGGGCGCATTCGGCGAGCTCTGGCGTCGGCACTACCGGTCGGGCATCGCCGTGGCATCCTCGATCACGTCGCGGTTCGACCCCGACGACCTCGTGCAGGAGGCGTACGCGCGCATCTTCCAGGCGATCGAGCGCGGCGGCGGGCCGACCGGATCGTTCCGCGCGTACCTCTTCACGAGCATCCGTCACACCGCGGCCGGCTGGGGGCGCCGCGACCGCGAGGTGCCGATCGACGAGGTCGAGGCGATCGCCGACCCGGATGCCGAGGCGCACGCCACCGACGAGGCGCTCGATCGCAGCCTCACCGCGCAGGCGTATCGCAGCCTGCCCACACGCTGGCAGGAGGTGCTCTGGTACACCGAGATCGAGCAGATGAAGCCGGCCGCGGTGGCGCCGCTGCTCGGCATGAACGCGACCGCGGTCGCCCAGCTCGCGTTCCGCGCACGCGAGGGGCTGCGCGAGGCGTGGATCCAGGCGCACCTGCGCTCGGCACCCGAGGGATCGGCGTGCCGCTGGACGATCGAGCGGCTGGGCGCCTACGCCCGCGGCAACCTGGGGCGGCGCGACACCGGGAAGGTCGACGCGCACCTCGCGGAATGCGCGCGGTGCGCCATCGTCGCCGCCGAGGCGAAGGACGTCTCGCGGCGCCTTGCGCTCGTGCTGCTCCCCCTCACAATCGGTGCGGGCGGCGCGACCGCCTACCTCGCGACGCTGCAGGGCAGCGCGGCGCCCGTCGTCGCGCTCGCGGCCGGCGCGTCGGGCACCGTGCCCGGCGCGGTGTCGATGGCGGGCGTCGGTTCTGGGGGCGCTGGCACGGGTGGCGCGGGTGGTTCCGGTGGTGTGGCCGGCTCGGGTGGTGCGAGTGGTTCCGGTGGCACGGGTGGTTCCGGAGGCGCGGCCGGCTCGGGTGGTGCGAGTGGTTCCGGTGGCGCGGGTGGTTCCGGAGGCGCGGGTGCTGCGGGGGGCGGCTCCGCGGCGGCCGGCGGCGCGGGCGCGAGCGGTGCGGCGGCGGGCGCGGGCGCGGGTGCGGG